>SVCL01000189.1 GCA_015058405.1 Clostridium sp. | reverse complement strand
AATTGTATAATTCTTATGTAAAATATTTGTTTTTTTCATGTAAATATTTTACTACAAATCCTAACTTCTTTGAGGTTAGGATTTAATTTTTTTCATAGAAAAAGGGCTTCACACTATTTTTTAGTGCGACAGCCCCTTTTATAGGTATATTATTTAATAGCTGTCCATTCTCCATCTACATATAACATACTCTTTCCCTTTTGAATCTTAAGACCTTCTTTACATAATGATGGTATTTGATTCTTACCATTATCACTAAATATTACTTTACCATTTTCAAATTCTTTAGGTACTATAAATGCATATAATCCACGAGAAGTTAAAGTCATAGCTTTTCCAGGCCATCCACCTAGTGATTCTACCCTACCATTAACTTCATTATATATATATACTGTTGGTTTAATCCAATTATCTGCATTATCGAAATAAATAATTGTATTTTCTTCTACCTTCTTTTCCTTTGTATAAACATAATTCTTAATATCTACCTTTGTATCATTAGTAACCCTTAGTGTAACCTTAACTTTACTACCTTCTGCCACATCTTTACCTATTGTTATCTTATCTCCATCTTTATAGTCTATTTCTTTTCCATCATCTATTGAATAAGTTGCTTTTGTATAATCTTTTGCTCCTAAAACCAAATCTAAGGTATCTATAAATGTACAACTTTCTTTTGAAATTGATGCTACAGGTTTCTTAGTTTCAGAAATTTCTGTAAAGCTTCCATCCTTATACATCATAACTTTACCTTCTTCAACCTTATACCCCTTTTGTTTTTGAGCTGGAATTTGATTCCTACCATCTGTAAATATTACATATGCATTGCCTTCCCAATTATCTAAAGTATAACTATAAAGACCATCACCTTCATTAACCATATCTACTCCTGGCCACTTTGACAATTCCTTAGTTGGAGATACTTCATCATTATATACATATATTTTTAAGTTTCCCCATCCAGTTGGTTTTTTACAATAAACCTTAGATGTTTTAACATCAGTCTTAACAAACTCATATGATACTTCACTTATAGCATTTTCGCCTACTGCCTTTAAAGTAACCTTAGTTTCATCACCTACATTTTTATCTTTACCTATTAATATCTTTTGGCCATTTGTATATTTAATATATTCACCATCATCAATTTTATAATACGCTTCTTTACAATCTTTATTAAATCCTAAAGTCAACTCAAGTGAATCAATATACTTACCACCTTGTTTTGAAATAGTTGCTGTAGGTCCTTCAACATATTCATGCCAAACTCCATCTTCATATATTACAGAAGCTGCATCCTCAATACTCATTCCTGGTTGACCTTGTCCAGGAGTTTGTCTAATACCATCTGTAAAAATAACCTTCATATCATGGAATCCTAAAGGTGAAGTAAATTTATAAATTCCATCTCCTATGTCCTCCATTTCAACACCTGGCCATTTTGATAATTGTTTTTCATCACTATATGCATATATCTTAGGAGTACCCCAATCGCTTGGCTTCTTAAAGTATACATTAGTATAGAAATTTGGATTCTTTTTAGTAAAACTATAAGTTTGTTCAGCTTTTCCATCTTCGTTTACTGCTTTTAATGTAACACTTGTAGTTTCTTCAAATGCAGCATCCTTACCTATTGTTATAGTGTCACCATTTTCGTATTCTTTTTCTACACCACCATTAATACTATAAGTTCCTTTATCTACTCCAGTAACAAATAAATCTAAATCTAAACTGTCAGTAAAATAATTCTTCTTTGTAACGCTAACCCCTACCTCTGGACTATTATCACCTTTTTCTATTAAAACTACTCCATTGTTATCTGCAGCGAAAGTAGCTTTTCCATTACGTACTACAGAATAGTTTCCAGTATAAGCATCTCTAACCTTTGCACCATCATTAAATACCCCTGATACATCTATATCAGCTGTTCCTTTTACTCCAACTGCACATACAACTTTATCAGTAACACCATCTTTACTATATGTTCTACCAAAAGTATATGGGCTACTTGCTAAAGTAATATTCTTACCAGCTCCAACAGCTAAGTGATTATTTCTAAATGTTCCAAGCTTAGCAAAATGAGCATGAACCTTTGATGCATTGCTATTTGGATTTTTAAGATCATCCCAATTCATAAAACTTCTATAACGTTGATCTATATAATCACTAGTAAATAAATCTTGCCAAGCTAATGGTCTAGCAGATTCATCTCCATAGAATATTTGAACACCACCTGGTGCTAACAATAAACAAGTACCACCATTTATTAAATTATTTCTGTCATAAAGAAAATCATCATGTGATGAAAGATAACTTAGAACATTAAAGCCACTATCGTCATTAACTTTACTTAATTCATCATATTTACCTTTAATGTTTGACAAATTAGCATCTTTAAAAGTAAAGTTGATCATTGAACTAAATCCACCAGTTGTAAAGTAATCATCTTTACCTACACCAAATCCCCAATGTTCTCCTGTGCTCCAAAATTCCGCATTTTTATCTAAAACCTTATCTGGATTATTTGCTTTATATTCTTCAAAAGCAACATCAGCTTCCTTATTTAAAGCTCCCCAAGATTCTTTATCTACTTCCTTCGCAGTATCGCATCTAAATCCGTCTATTCCATATTCTCTAATATAATCAGTTAACCATTTTATAATATAATTTCTTGGAGTTTTAGGCAGATTCCTCTTTGCAAAGAATTCATTTAGACTATTTACCTCCTTATCATATCTTCCTTCTTTTTTCCACTTAGTTTCAAGTAATGGTGGAATTCCTACCTCCTTAGTACTTTCAGTTTTAACATCTGGTAAGCCACAAAGCGAACAAGTGTATCCATCTCCCTTTTGAGCTATAGGGTATCCGGCATAACCTGCTGATGTTCTTACAAAATCAGGTCCCCACCATTTATTAACCCAAGTTGAACTATTTTTATCATAGAACTTGGCATCTTCTCCATCTCCACCTAAGAGATTTGAATAAGAACCATAATAATAATTTTCCCAACCTTGAGCTAGTCCACCAAAGCCATATTCACTACAATCTTTCATAGTAGTATAACCAAGATGATTTAATACTACATCCATTACAACACGAATACCTTTAGCATGAGCTGAATCAACAAAATTTTTAAGGTCTTCTGCTGTTCCCATATTGGCATCTACATTACTATAATCTAAAGCCCAATAACCATGATAACCATAGTAAGGAAATCCTCTTCCATTAGATTCACTTACTGATCCACCTCCAAAATTACCTGAAGTAAATCCATGAACCTGCTCATATGGAGCAGTAATCCAAATCGCATTAACTCCCAAATCTGTGAAATATCCTTCATTTACTTTTTGAGTCAATCCTTTTAAATCTCCACCTTGAAAAACTCCTGGGTTTCCTTCATAACCAGGTCGTACATTTCCATTTCTGTCTAATCCACGTCCATAAGAATGATCATTGCTTTTATCTCCGTTATTAAATCTATCTGTTAATGCAAAATAAACAGTTGCATTATCCCAAGAAAAAGGCTTCTTATTATTATTTTTTTTATCTGATGATTCTATTTTAAAGACTTTACCCTCATTAGTATCTAAATCAACTTTTGCTTTAGCATTTATAATGCTTGTACTAGTTAATGTAATAAAAGCTAACATTGTAGCAATTATCCCCTTAACCTTCTTATAATTCATTATCATCCCCCCATTTTTCTTTGAAATCGTTTTCCGTTAATATTCTAACATATTTTTTATCATTTTGTTCAAGTTATTATTATTTTTGTGATATATTACAATAAAATTCTATTATCATCAAAAATTAGTCCTTGATTTTATTTTATTATTATATTTAACTACATACTTATATAAAAAAAGCTGGAAATAGAAGTAATACTTCTATTTCCAGCTTTTTATTCAGTATATTTTGACTTTAATAATTCTATTTCTTTTGCATGACCATCTAACTCATTTGGAGTTTCAAGATAAAATGGTAAATGTTTTAGCTTAGGATGATTAATTATGTTAACAATAGCATCTATTCCTATTGACCCTTCTCCAATAGTCTCATGTCTGTCTTTATGGCTATTAAATGGATTTTTACTATCATTTAAATGTATTGCAAATAACTTTTCCAATCCTATTATCCTATCAAATTCATCTAATACACCATCTAGATTATTTACTATATCATATCCAGCATCATATACATGACAAGTATCAAGACATACTCCTATATGATCTTTCAATTTAACTTTATCAATAATTTCTGCTATTTCTTCAAAAGTTCTACCTACTTCTGTTCCTTTCCCAGACATAGTTTCTAATAAAACTTTAGTTGTCTGTTCTGGTTTAATAACTTCATTTAATAGGTCCACAATATAATTAATTCCAATTTCTACACCTTGCTTTACATGACTTCCATGATGAAAATTATATAAATTATTAGGTAAATACTCCATTCTTCTTAAATCATCCTCCATCATTTCTTTAGCAAACTTTCTTGTATTTTCATCTGCTGAACAAGGATTTAATGTATATGGAGCATGTGCTAATAACTTTGCAAAATTATTTAACAAAGAAAAAGTAAATTTAGGTAGGCAAAAAGAACTAGATATTGCCAAAGGATTAGCCATCCTTTTCATGGTTATAGTTCATGTTATTACTTGGAGTTGGGTTAGTATATTCAAGAAATAATAATTCTCATGCCTTAATAAAAAGAGGTTGTATTATCTTTTTATCTGCATATGCATTAAACTTTATAAGAGATTTTATACCATATAGTATACTTGCTTTTTTACAAGATGATCCAAGTTATAAAATCGAAGCCTGGGACTCTTTATGGTATATGGGCATGACTTTTAACTTTAAATATACTTGTAAGAGATATATCAACTGATAGTGAAGTACTAAATTCGATCTTAGGATTATTCTGGGGTACTACTGAATATTCTTGGTTTCCATTTCTAACTTGGATTTCCTTCCCTATAGCCGGTTATTTCTTTGGACAACTTCTTATTAGATGTAATAATAAAGATGAATTTTATAAAAATAGTTTCTTAATCTCATTAATGACTTTAATACCATTTGGGACTTTTGCTTATATTAATGATATTCAATTTGGAGCTTTTGGAGAATTGTACCAAGATACATATTACCATCACGATATTATAGGTAATATAATACTTATATCTTTCGCAATATTATGGATAAGCATTATATTCTATATAACAAAATTCCTTCCAGAAAATATAGCTAAAGCATTTACTAGATGGAGCAAAAATACTAACACAATATATTACACTCATTGGATTTTATTAGGATTTTCTATGTTATTCTTAAGCCTTGAAGAATACAGTCCTTTAGTTATACTAATAATATCTGTAATCTTATTTATACTTAGTGACTTAATCACAACTTTCATATCTAATAAAAAACGAAATAAATAATAAAAAACCTTTATACTTTGTTTAACTTTTTAGTTAACATAAGTATAAAGGTTTTTTTATTTTATAAACTATCTTTGAAGTAATTTATCTACTACTTCTATTAATTGTTCTACTTCTGGCTTACTTAATTGTGCATCAGCTTTTACCGATTCACCTTTATGTCTTAATTCATCAGTAATTAATGAAGAGAATATTATAACTGGTAAGGTATTTAATATATTATGTTCCTTAATCTTTCTAGTAAGAGTTAAACCATCCATTTGAGGCATTTCAATATCTGTTATTAGAAGCTCTGCTTCTTCTCTAAAGTTTTCGCCTCTTCTCTCAGCTATAGCTTGAAGGTACTTTAAAGCTTGTTCTCCATCATCAAATATTGTTAAGTTCTTAAATCCTGCTTTTGTAAGTGTTTCTTTTAATAATTTTCTAATTAACGCTGAATCATCTGCTAAAACAACTTTTATATTGGATCTATCCTTATATTCAACCTTTACAAGTCTATCTTCACTTATACCTGAGCTTGGGCAAATATCAGTTACAATCTTTTCAAAGTCTAACATTAATATAACATTGTCATCTATAAGAATATTTCCAACTGCTAATGAGCTTTCTGATAAATCATCTGGTTTTCTAATTTCATTCCACTTAATTCTATGAACACCAACTATATCATCAATATTAAAAGCAACTTTTATCTTATTGAATTGACATATTATAACCTTATCTCCTAACTTCTTAGTAGCCTTCTTAGAAATAACATACTTTAAGTCTACTAATGTAAGTATTTCATTTCTACATAATATAAGCCCTGCAATTTCTGGTTGTGGTTCTGGTAAAGTTGTTACCTTATTTGGCATTTCTATAACTTCTTTTACCTTTACAACATTTATTGCATAACGATTTCCATTAACTACGAACTCGATTATCTCTAATTCACCAGTCCCTGATTCTAATAATATCTTATCATCACTCATTCTATTTACTCCTTATCCAATACTAATTTGACCAATTAATAATTTCTCATATGCTATTTAAATACATATTTTTTAAAACTTTTATATTATTATCGACATAAATATGCTAAATCTTTATATTTTAAAATCTTCTATAAGTTCGCTTAACTTTTGTGATAAATCTTCTTGAATCTTAGCTGTTTCTGCAACTTCATTTATACTATGACTTGTTTCAGATATTTCTTTTAGTATGTTTTGAGAACTTAAATCAGATTTTGCTGAATTCCTAGCCATAATACTTATATCTTCACTTATCTTAACTACAGCTTGATCTAGCTTATTAGACATCTCTTTAATTTCTTCAGAAATACTATTTATTCTTTCTGCATTTTTATAATAATATTCACCTGATTGCATAAATGTATTAAACTCTTCAACTACATCTTTATTCATAAATTCAAGAACTTCATTACTATTTATAGATAGCTTATCAATAGCCTCTTGAATCTTTGATACAGTATCTTCAATTAAAACTGTTGATTCAGATGATTCTTCTGCTAACTTCCTTACTTCTTCTGCTACAACTACAAAACCTTTGCCCTGTTCTCCAGCTCTAGCTGCTTCTATTGCAGCATTTAATGCAAGCATATTAGTTTGTTCAGCAATACTTGAAATATTATTTATATTTTTAGTTACCTCCTTTACAATTTCTGCTTCTTTTATTGCTTCTAAAATCTTTTCTTCTTTATTTGCATATATATTTCTTGTTTGTTCTAATGTTATATCAGTATCTATTTTTAATTGTGAAGACTTTTCTTTGAAATCTAAAGAGATACTATTGCTATCTATAGATTTTTCAGCTAATTTATTAACACTTACTGTAATTGCCTCCATATAATCATGAACATCATCAGCAGACTTACTTGATTCACCCATACTTTCTACTATTTCCTTAGTAGACTCATTTATATTTTTTACTCTTTGATTTACTTCACCTGTTAAAGTAGCTAATTCTTCTGTAGATGCAGTTAAATTTGTAATACTCAATCTTATATTTCCTACCAATTTTTTTATATTTTCTTGGGCTACATTAAGGTCACTTGCTGTTTGTCCAAGTTCTGTCTTATCCTCAACATTTATTGCTTCTGAAAAATCATAATTTGATAGCCTTTTAGCTAGCTTTCTAATTTTATTGACAGGTTTAAGTAATTTAGCTGATGTTTTTACTGCTATAAATATAGATACAATTGATAATATAATTGTTGCTATTGCTATATTTATTGTTGTTTCATTTTCTCTACTAATCATTTCAGCTGTTTTACTTTGAACTAACTTATCTATATCATCAACATAATTTCCAGTACTTATAATCCAATTAAAAGGTTTAAAAAGTGCTGAATATGCTCTCTTTGGAGATACATCTACCTCATTAGGTTTCATATAATAAAAATCTGTAAAGCCGCCTCCTTGTTCTTTGGATATATTAATAATATTTTGAATCAACTTTACCCCTTTTTTATCTGTTTCATCTATTCTATTTTCCCCTTCTCTTTCAGGCAATAAAGGATGTGCTATTAAATATGCATCAGTATCATCAATCCAAAAATAACCATCCCCATTATACCTAAGATTTTTAATCAACTTTTTGCATTCATCTTTAGCTTGTTCCTCTGTAATGCTACCAGCAAGTTGCTCCTTATACACTGAATTCATAAGTGATAAAACGTTTTCTACCTGGTTCTTAATGTTTTTATCATAATCTTCTCTTAATAGTTTTTCATATTCTTCTATTGAATATTTATTACTTCTAGTTAAACTAATAATACATAATCCACCAACTATTAAAGATATCAAAACTGCTAGTATGATATTTATTAATACTATTCTACTTTTTATACTTTTCATAATACCCCCTCCATCCTCAAATATATTTTATCACACACTCTTCTTTTTTTTAACATTTTTTCTTTATTATGTATTGTTTTTTATCTTGTTTATTCTACTTTTATCTTTACTACTTTTTACGCTCTAACATTAATATTTAACATTAACTTAAGTCACTTTTTTAGCCATACAGCAGTGTTCTTAAAGCTTAAATATTCTTCTCTTTATAATATATTTTTTATTTAAGCTTTAAGGCTCTCTACTGTGTCACTATATTTTTACAACTATCTAATATCTACTATTATTTAATTAAAACTTGTTTTGAATCAAATCCAATCTTCTTAAAGTATGAATTTAGAAATTCATACTTATCTACTTTAACTCTTACTATATTTAAATTTATAGGAATATTATCAAGAACTTTTAACTGTATTCCTTTTAATTTCATGACCTCTTCATATTCATATGTGTCATTATCAACAAGCTCAGCAGTACCTGTAACCTGTAATCCCTTAATTTTATCCATACCATTATAATTATCAAAAATTCCTATACAAACCTTAGGATTTTGTAATATTCCTTTAAACTTTAATCCACCTTCTGTAATGAAATAAAATTTATCATTAAAATATGCAAATTCTATAGGTGTGCATCTAATAAAATCATTAACTCCTGTAGCTAAAGCACATGTATTATGACTTAAAATAAACTTTTTTATCTCTTCCATTAATACTTTATCATCTACTACCTTTTCAGCACTATTAATTACTTCTGTACACTTTTCTGCCACTTCATATGCTTGTTCTGGTTTAAATTTTCCCATATCAATAAAAGGCATTCCTACCTTTGCTAAGAAACCTTCCAATTCCTTTTTATCTTCATCAGTCAATTTATTTAATCGTAATTCTCCTTCGATAAATTCTTTAAAATCAACATCCTTTTGCAAAGTTGTAGTTAAAACATCTGAATATCTATTTAAATCCTGCTTAGAAATTCCTACTCCAATAATAGCTATTCTTTTTTTTAAAAGCTCTTCTCTATTGTCTGCTATATATTTATTAATTTTTTCTGCAGTTGTATATCCATGAAATCCAAAAATAAATACCACATTATCATAAACATTTATATTGTTTGGATTATCATTAATGTTAAAAACTTTACTTGCTCCTAAAATTAACGAAAATATCTTCGCTACCTTTTTTGATGTTCCATAATTTGTTTCATAAATAATCAAATTTTTCCTCATACTTAATTCTCCTTTTCATTCTTCTATATATAATTATTTATAGAAATATTTTTATAGGACTAAAAGTCTTACTAATACGCTTACTTTTTACTACATTTACATTATATACCTTTTAAGTCTTATCCTATACTTTAATTAAGAGAACTATGATAACCAGAATAATTTATTACTTAATATTTACAACTACTTAATATCTAAATAACTATCTGCTATTTCTTCTTTTAACTTATCTAAGTCTTCTAAATCATATAACCTAGCTTTACAGTTTGTGTTTTCATTTATTTGCTTAACCGTTTCTTCTGCACGTAAAAAAAATGCATCCTTTCTATTGAATATTGATATTTCTGAAACTCCGTCTAAGGCAGCTTGAACTTCTATAGCTGTTGCAGCTCCCCCCGCCCCTACTATTGTCATCTTCTTTCCAATAACATCAATTCCTGCGTCTTTTAATGATTTCATATACCCTATACCATCTGTTATATATCCTGTTAAAACACCATTATCATTTACTACTGTATTTACTGCTCCACACATTTTTGCTGCATCTGATAATATTGGTAATTTCTTTGGACAAAATGTATTTATAGCCAATTCAGGAGTATTATTAATTGCCGGTACACTTGCAACAGCTGGATATGATATAGATACTTTATCAATTGCAAAAGCTTCTATTCCTATAGCTATAATTGCATTTATATTATGGGTATTACAAAATTATCTAGTACTGTAGCTATAGGTATTGCTTCAACACTAGCTTTAATATTAACTTTCGTGATTACAAAATCTACTGTTGTAGAATATATTGAAGATAGTAACAGAATGTTCCAATCAGTAGGTAAATTTGCTATTTTACCACAACTATTAGCTTCACTTGGAGCTTTATTCACAGCTGCTGGTGTTGGTGATATAATATCAAGCTTGATTTCAAGCGTAATTCCTGAAGGAAATAAAATTTTAGGTATAATAGCTTACTGTATTGGTATGACTGTATTTACAGCAATAATGGGTAATGCATTTGCTGCAATATTACTATTAACACATATTGTATTAATGTACTTCTTAGCATTCTAATTAATAAATTAGTTTAATGTTAAAATAATATTGATTTTTAAAAGTGAACCTATAAAATTTATATGGTTCACTTAACTTATAAATAAAAAAGAAAGGAAGTTTTTCTATGAAAGTTTTAATAACAGGTTTTGATCCATTTGGAGGAGAAAGTATAAATCCAGCTTTAGAAGCTGTAAAAATGCTACCAGATAATATAGTTGGAGCTGAAGTAATAAAATTAGAAATACCTACTGTTTTCAGAAAGTCTTTAGAAAAAATTGAAGACAACATAAAAATACATAATCCTGATATCGTAATCTCAGTTGGACAAGCAGGCGGAAGATATGATGTTACTCCTGAAAGAGTTGCTATCAACATTGATGACGCAAGAATTGAAGATAACGAAAAAAATCGACCTATAGATATTTCAATATTTGAAGATGGTGAAAATGCTTATTTTTCTAATCTTCCAATAAAAGCTATGGTTAATGAAGTTAGAAATGCTGGTTTACCAGCTTCTGTTTCTAATACTGCTGGAACTTTTGTTTGTAATCATGTTATGTACGGAATTTTATATATGATAGATAAAAAGTATCCAAATATAAAAGGTGGATTTATTCACGTTCCATATATACCTTCTCAAGTTGTTACTAAACCAAATATGCCATCAATGTCTACAGAAAACATAACTAAAGCATTAGAATTATGTATTAAAGCAGCAGTAGAAAATAATGAAGATATAAAAACAGTTGGAGGAACTATCTGCTAATGAAAAAGAATATTAACATTTTTGTTTATGGAAGTTTAAGAAAGGGCTTTTTTAACTATGAAAAGTAGTAGAAATAAAACCTGCAATCTTAAAAAATATGGATTTATATCATATGCCATATAAGGGCTACCCTGCTATCGTGCCTGTAACTTCTACTGTATTAGGAGAAGTAATAGTAGTTAATGATTATGATAACACAATTCCTCCTATAGATAAGATGGAAGGATTCATAAGTGAGAATAATACAAAAAATGAATATCATAAAAGACTTTTAGATTCAGGAGAAAAAGAAAATTGTTATGTATATTTCTATAATAAATCCATAGATAACCTTTTTGATGAAAAGTCAATACATATCTCTGACGGTGATTGGGCTAAATATATGAAAAATTTATAAAAAAGAAAGTAAGAAGTAAAAATAAAATCTACTTCTTACTTTTTTGTTTTTTAAAACAATCCATCAAAGAAACTTACTTGGTCACTTTCTGAAAGCCCTTCTAAGCATCCAAACTTTCTAAGAAGGTCTACAGCAGCATTACCAATTTTAGCTCTCTTTTTTAAGTTATCTATAGAAATTATAGGTGTATCTTCATGTACAGCATTATATATAGATTCTGCCGCTACATTACCCATACCAGAAATACTATTTAAAGGTGGTCTTATCCCATCTTCTTCTAACTTGAATTTTGTAGCATCTGATTGATACAAATCTACTGGTAAAAATTTAATTCCTCTTTCATACATTTCTAAAACTATTTCTAAGTCATCATACATATCTTTATCCTTTGGAGCTGCATCATTACCTTGCATAGTTATTTCTTTCATTTTTTCTCTAACCTTTTGAGGTCCAAAAATCATGAACTCTGCATCAAAAGCTTTTGCTCTTATAGTAAAATATGCAGTATAGTATGCCTTAGGTATATGCACCTTAAACCAAGCAATTCTAAATGCCATCATAACGTAAGCTGCAGCATGGGCCTTAGGGAACATGTACTTAATCTTTTTACAAGATTCTATATACCACTCTGGTACATCATGCTCTCTCATTAATGCTTCATATTCAGCCCATTTTGCTGGATCCTTTAAAGCCTTACCTTTACGAACTGTTTCCATTATCTTAAAGGAAGTATCCTTAGGTAATCCCATTCTGATTAAATAAACCATAATATCATCTCTACAACATACAGCATCACTGATACTTGTAATTGTTCCTGCATCAATTAAATCTTTAGCATTTCCAAGCCAAACATCAGTACCATGAGACAAGCCTGATATACATAAAAGATCTGAGAAACTAGTTGGCATTGTATCTAAAAGCATACCTCTAACGAACTTAGTCCCAAACTCAGGTATTCCAAAGGTTCCAACCTTTGAATTTATTTGTTCTGGCGTTACTCCAAGAGCTTTTGTTGATGAAAATAAAGACATAGTTTCTTTATCATCTAATGGAATAGTTTGTGGATCTACTCCAGTAATATCTTGAAGCATTCTAATTACAGTAGGATCATCATGTCCCAGTATATCTAGTTTTAGTAAGTTTTGATCAATTGAGTGATAATCAAAGTGTGTTGTTATGATATCTGAATCTGGGTCATCAGCAGGATGTTGCACTGGACAGAACTCAAATATTTCTCTACCCTTAGGTACAACTATAATACCTCCTGGATGCTGACCAGTTGTTCTTTTTATTCCTGTACAGCCTTTTGAAATTCTCATTATCTCAGCTTTATTAACACTTTTTCCTCTTTCATCAAAGTACTTTTTAACATATCCAAAGGCTGTCTTTTCTGCTATAGTACCTATTGTTCCAGCCTTAAATGTTGTTCCTTTACCAAAGATAACTTCTGTATATCTATGAGCTTTACCTTGATATTCTCCTGAGAAATTTAAATCTATATCGGGTTCCTTATCACCATTAAATCCAAGGAAAGTTTCAAAAGGTATATCCATACCATCTTTACTCATATTTTCTCCACAAACAGGGCAAGTCTTATCAGGTAAGTCGAAACCATTTTTAGCTCCATAATCATTAAAGTCAGAATACTTACACTTAGGACATCTATAATGAGCAGGTAAAGCGTTAACCTCAGTTATACCTGTCATATAAGCAACAACCGATGAACCAACAGAACCTCTCGATCCAACTAAGTATCCATCTTCATTTGACTTCCACACAAGTTTTTGAGCAATAATATACATAACTGAGAATCCATTTTTAATAATAGAATCAAGCTCTCTATCAACTCTCTCTTGAACTATTTCTGGTAAATTTTCACCATATAATTCATGAGCTTTTCCAAAAGCAATATCCTTAATAGTTTGTTCACATCCATCTATATGAGGAGGACATTTTTCCGGGGATATTGGGCTAATTTGCTCACACATATCTGATATTTTATTAGTATTTGTAACAACTACTTCATAAGCTGTTTCTCTACCTAAATAAGAGAATTCTTCAAGCATTTCTTCTGTTGTTCTTAGATATAATGGTGCTTGTTCATCAGCATCCTTAAATCCTTGTCCCGCTTCTAAAATACGTCTGTATATTTCATCTTCAGGGTCCATAAAATGTACATCCCCTGTAGCTACAACAGGCTTATCTAGCTTATCTCCAAGTCTTATTATTCTTTTATTTATTTCTTTTATATAATCTACATCAGGAACCTGACCATTCCTTACTAAATAATCATTATTTCCAAGAGGTTGAATTTCTAAATAGTCATAATCTTTTGCTATATTTTCAATTTCCTCTTCAGATTTCCCAAGTAAAATTGATTGAAAAAGCTCTCCTTCACTACATGCACTTCCAAGTATTAATCCTTCGGAATACTTTTTGTACATACTCTTTAATATACGTGGCTTCTTATAAAAATAATCTAAGTGAGAGTATGATACTAATTTATATAAATTCTTTAAACCTACATAATTCTTTGCAAGTATTATAGCATGATAAGTTTTAAGCTTTTTGTAAGCTACCTTCTTAGCTTCTTCATCAGATGCATACTCTTCTATATCTTTTAGAGTTTTAGCACCTCTCTCCTTTAATTTATCCATCATTATATTAAACACTTTAACTGTAGTATCAACATCATCTAAAGCTCTATGAGCTACATCTACTCTTATTCCTAAACTCTTAGCAATTCTTCCAAGTTTATAAGTTTTAAAGTCTGGGAACAACTCTTGAGCTAATGTTAAAGTATCTAAATAAGTAAAATCGAAATCATATCCTAATTCTTTTGCATTATGTTGTAAGAAATTAATATCAAAGGCTGCATTATGAGCTACAAGTACAGTACCCTTTATAAACTCAAGCATCTTAGGAAATACATCATCTATTATATCTGCATCCTTAACCATATCATCTGTTATATTAGTAACTTCTACAACTCTTAATGGAATAGGCTTTTCTGGATTAACAAAAGTACTAAATGTATCTATTACTTTTCCATCCTTAATTTTCATTATCCCTATTTCAGTTATTTTTTCAATTTCAGGTGAAAAACCTGTAGTTTCTAAGTCAAGTACACAATAAGTAGTATCTATATCCTGTCCTTTATCATTAGTTACAGCTGGTTTTTTATCTGGAGCTAAATACGCCTCTACCCCATAGATAACCTTCATATCCTTATTATCTCTTCCTAAAAGCTTATGAGCTTCTGGAAAGGCCTGAACCACACCATGATCTGTAATAGCTATAGATTTCATTCCCCAGCTCATAGCTCTCTTAATTAAATCTTGCGCACCTGTCATAGCATCCATTTGGCTCATCTTTGTATGCATATGAAGTTCCACTCTTTTTTCTTCTGCAGAATCAAATCTTACATTTTTCGCAAGTCCCTTAGTTTCTACTATAACATTAGCTATAACTTCAACTTCATTAGAGAATTTACTATATCCTGCATTTCCTAGAAGTTTTACTCCCCTAGCCTTTTTAAGTTTTGAGAATACTTCTTCAAATTCTTCACCCTTAACAAAGCTCTTACAAGTCATAGAACTTGAACCATCATACAAGTCAAAAGATACTAATACTTTTCCACTTCTTAATTCTCTTGTTTCTATATTAGATATTTCTCCCGAAATAGCTACTCTTCCTTCATCAGGTGTAATGTCAGTAATTTTAATGATATTTTCATTAATATTCGAGCTTCTACCTAAAATTAAGAAAGGATTATTCTTCTTTTTACTTCCCTTTTCATTCTTTTCTTCTTCCACATTATTTTCCTTTTTAGGTTCATCAGGCGTCATTTCTACTGTTTTACCTCTTGCTGCTGCAACTTCTTGAAGCTGCTTTTGTATAATAAGCATTTCTTTTCTACTTTTATCCTTATCATACATCATCAATTCTTCAGCAGTTACATCATCAATAAAATTAATATGATAGAACTTACCGTAAAAAGTCTTTAGTACATTTTGAATACCTTTATCATACTTTAATTGCTTTAAAATAAAAGAAACAACTATTTTAAACTTAAACGTAATAGATTTTTCTTCTATTTCAAACTTACAATTATTTATAGCTGCTTGTAAAAGAGGATGCTTAGTTGCATGCATCAATATTACATCTTTTATTTCTTCTTCTAATGGCTTTCTTACTACATTCTCTCCATACTCAATAGTTATTTTTGAATCGCTTAACATAAATCTTTTCTTTATAAAATTATTAAGCCCTTCAATTTCACTCATTTCAATATATCTATCTGAAGTAAGATCCAATTCTAGTATCTTTGTTTTTTTCCTTAGTATTGCACTTGCCACATATGCTTTACTTATATTTTTTCCTGCTCTATAATCAGAAAAAACCTCATTTACTCTTTTCATAGTACTTTCAACCTTTCTAAAAGATTTTTAGTATCTGTTATCATAAATATTTATATATAAAAAGCATTATATACCAAGTCTATAAAGACTAAATAATCATAAATGCATTTTTACTGCACCTCTTATAATATCATTTTTAAATATATGTTTCTATATTTTTATATTTTCAAAATTATACAAAAAATACAAATGGGCTGTATCAAAAAATATTTAAATACTAAAGATGTTATAATAGCAAAAAAGATAACATCATTACTTTAAGACTTTTGATACAACCCATTTAGTTCTTAATCAATTTAATCTTGATAACTTTAAAGTTATATAATCTTGTAGGCTTAAATTTTAGTAATTATCTCACTAAACTTTGTCCATTAGTAGATATGACTTCTTTATACCAGTTAAAGCTCTTCTTTTTATATCTTTCTAATGTACCACTTCCATCGTCATGTCTATCTACATAGATAAAACCATAACGTTTTTTAAGTTCTGCTGTAGAGGCACTAACTAAATCAATGCATCCCCAAGTAGTGTACCCCATAACTTCAACACCATCTTGTATAGCTTCTCCCACTTGAACTAAATGATCATTTAAGTACTTAATTCTATAATCATCATTTACAGTCTTATTACCCTCTTCATCTATAATCAATTCATCTACAGCTCCTAAACCATTTTCTACTATAAATAGTGGCTTTTCATATCTATCATATAAGTCATTTAGAATAACTCTTAATCCCTTAGGATCTATTTGCCATCCCCATTCTGAAGCTTTTAAATTTGGGTTTGGCACTCCAAATAAAATATTACCTGATGCTGCTGCCTTATTAAGAACTTCTTCGTCTGTTGTAGCACATGTACTCATGTAATAGCTGAAAGAAATAAAATCAACAGTATTTTTTAGTATTTCTTCATCTTCAGCTGTAATATCTATATTTATGTTATTTTCATTAAAGAATCTATTCATATATTTTGGATATTTTCCTCTAGCATGAATATCTGCAAAGAATAATGATTCTCTCTCTACTCTTTTTGCTTCAAGAATATCATCTGGATTACATGTTAATGGATATACTGGCACACCTAGAATCATACATCCTATTTTAAAATCCGGATTTATTTCATGACCTATCTTAACTGCTAATGCACTTGCTACTAATTCATGGTGCATAGCTTGATATAAGTCTTGTTTACTTAATTCTTCTTTTGGGGTCCAAATACCAGCACTCATATATGGTGCATGAATAGCTGAATTAATTTCATTAAATGTTAACCAATACTTTACCTTATCTTTATATCTAGTAAATACTGTTCTAACATACTTTTCAAAGAAACCTATAACTTTCCTATTAGCCCATCCATCATATTTTTTTGCAAGATTTAATGGAGTTTCATAATGTGAAAGAGTTACTAATGGTTCTATACCATACTTAGCTAATTCATCAAAAACATTATCATAAAACTCTAATCCCTTTTCATTTGGTTCTTTATCATCACCATTTGGGAATATTCTAGACCAAGCAATGGACATTCTAAATGTCTTAAATCCCATTTCAGCAAATAGCTTAATATCCTCTTTATATCTATGATAAAAATCTATTCCTATAAGCTTCATATTATCTTCTGTTGGAACTTCTGTTAATGGTCCCATTAATCCCTTTGGTGCTATATCCTGAATTGATAATCCTTTTCCATCTTCGTTATATGCTCCTTCAAATTGGTTTGCAGCTGTTGCTCCTCCCCATAAAAAGTCTTTAGGAAATTCTAAATTTAACATATATTTTACCTCACAATTCTAATATTTTATTCTTTATTATGCTATAGCAGTTAATATATCATCAGCTTTATTAACTTGCTTACTATCAGTTTCTATTATATCTAAATACTTATCAACATTTGTAATCAGTACTGGAGTTACTGTAGAGTAACCTTCCTTTTTTATAGCCTCATTATCAAATTCTATAAGTGTTTGACCTTTTTTAATTTTTTCCCCTTGTTTTACTCTTGCAACAAAGTGTTTTCCATTTAATTGTACAGTATCCATACCAATTCTGCCTTTTGTTTGCTATCTTTATTTTCATTATCTTCTTCATCTAACTTACAGAAGAACATTAATAAGAATCCTACTATAATACCTGCTACCATTGCTATAGCTATTCCATAAAATCCCAAGTCTAATCCATCTGGTCCTATATATGATGGAAGTGCAAATATTCCCATAGCTCCTGCTGAATAACCTTTTGATCCACAGAATCCAATAATTCCTCCTGTAACAGCTCCACCAATACAACTTAATATAAATGGTTTCTTTCTTGATAATGTAATACCATAAATAGCTGGTTCTGTAACACCAAAGATACCTGAAATAACTGCTGGTATACATAATGATTTTAATTTTTTATCTTTTGTCTTAGCCATTATTGCCTCAAACATTGTACCAGAAAATACTGAATACAATTCATTAGCTTTTGTACTAAGAATAGTTGGATAAACTAATGCTGCTCCAATTGCATTTAAAATTATATGCGTACCATCTGTAGCTGTAACAATACCTAATGCTAAAAGTAATGCATTTAATCCTTTAATCATACCTGTTGCACATAAAACTCCAAGTACTGGTTGGAATACTCCAGAAAATATATGAAAAAGCAAGACCATAATTATAGATAATAATACAATAAGTACTACTTCTATAAAATACGGTCTTGCCTGTTTTATCAGTAACAATCCTAATTTTAAAATTTTATCTTTGAGTAACTCTTTGAATATGCAAAGTAAGGTATAATTGTTCTTCCTTTGTTAATTCTGCTCCCAAATATTTTTGTATCTTCAGCATACATTTAAATGCTTGCTCATACTTAACTTTAACTTGTTCAAATAGATAACTCAATATTATATGTATACTTTACAATATTTAAAATATCCTCTATCTTCTTAGTAATATTATAGATATCTTCAACTGTATCAGTATCTTTACTTAACTGAGCATTTATTAAATGAAGAGCTATATTTCCAGCTTCATCTTCATGCATCTTATATCCAGTCTCATCCTCTATAAATTCTAGTGCTTTCAAACCTATCTCAAATTCTTTAGTATAAAACTTTTTAATCTCCCCAATTAATTTATTAGGCTTGTTCACATTTTTAGCACATTGCTTTATAGCGTAGCTAATATGATCAGTAAGAGTAATGTATATATAATCATTTAATTCATCACCCAAAATGTTCTTAGCATATTCAATAATATCATGGCTTAAAGATACATGTTCCATAGGGACATCCTCTAATAACAACTTGAATTTTTCTAATACATCATTAGATTCTAAAATAAAAATTTTTTCTATTTTACTTTTATCTACCTCATCTCCTACCCTTTTGCCGAAAGCTAGTCCACAACCCATTAATACAATTTCTTTATTATTATCATTTTTAGATAAAATTACATTATTATTAAATATCTTTCTAATAAACAATTCATCAAACACCTCCGGCATATCCCATTCAGCGACAAAGACCTTACTTAATAAAAAGTAAATAACCCACAAGTACTTTTTATTAAAGCAAGGTCTCGCCTGATCGAATCAGTAACGATCACACACTTATGTAATCGTTTAACTTATGTTTATATAATAAGTTATTTTTTTACCTTTGTCAACATTTTATATCATTTTATTGAAACATGATTTAAAAATGTCTACACAATTATTTTAATACATTTTTACACTTTATTTCAAATATACTCAAGAGCAAATATTAGTATTTTAAGATATATATTAGCTTTAAATATTCCGAAAACAATAAAAGTATTGTTATATTGTTCTTAGAAATTCTTCTAATATTAAATATAACAATACTTTTTATAAGTTATATAGTATTTAATTTTATGCTTTCTTAGCTATAACACGTACTACTACCGGGTTTTCTTCTTTATATACAGCAAAGTTTTTTCCTTCAATAGAGAAAATTATCTTAAAGCCTATTTCTTCTAAAGACTTAATTAAATCCTCCATAACTATAAACCTTCTATAATGTCCTGTATATATATACGCATTAGGTCCAACTTGTTCTCCTAATCCACAAAAATCATCCTTAATACTACGTGCTTCTATACATAAAAGTCCATTTTCCTTTAAAATTCTATAAGAATTTCTTAAAACAATAGCTTGGTCTTCATCTGAAATTGAATGTAATGTAAATCTACTATATACATAATCAAAAGAACTTTCTTCTAACAAAGATGAATTAACGAAATTATCAGCTGCAAAATTAACATTTTCATAATCTTGTTCTTGCAAAATACCAATTGCACTTTTAGACTGGTCTATAGCTAATACATTTATTCCTTTACTTCCAAAAAAGATAGAATCTCTACCATTTCCACAACCTAGCTCTACTAAACGTCCGCCTTTAGTAAAATTATCAACTATATCAGCAGCAAACTTTGATGGTTCTATTGGTGCTATTTTTTTATTATAATATTCATTCCAGTATTCTTTATCCATTCTTCTCGACCTGCCCCTTTTATCATTAGTTTTTATTTATTATCTCTCAAATGTAAAAATCCATTGTTTAGTTTCTTTTTGTAATTTTATATCGTTATAGAAAAATTCTTCACTTACTATTTTCTTAAAACCTTTTTTATATAAAGGCTCAAATATTTCATCATATTCATTACAAGTTCTATAGATTGCACTATATTCACTTTCCATAGAATCTGAATAAAACTTATTTAAAGTTAATCTTTCTTCCATAGCTATTGGTTCAGAAATATAAATAATACATTCATCATCTAAAAAATCCAAAAGCTTTTCCACGGATTCTTTTAATTCATCATCATTTATATATATAAATACACCACCTGAAATTACAAATCTATTAAACCTTGTATTAACTGGTAAATCAATTTTTCTATTAACAAAATCTAAAAAAGCTCCATTTAAAAAATGAGTATTTTCATTTTTGGTTATATCATCTCTATCATTAATTAAGTCTATAAACTCTTTAACATAGTCAATTCCAACATATTCTTTACAAATAGATGTTATATATTTTGTTATACGCCCTGTTCCAAATCCTAATTCTAACACTCTGCTTTCATTATCTAACTTTAATAATGGAAGTCTTTCCTTTACTTCAAAACTTGTCCATTCTTCAATCTTACTTTTATCTCTATCACCACATAATACAACTGGTGCATCTATATCAATATGCTTTTTATCCTCAATTCTTTTTCTATATAAGTTTTTTATACTTTCTTCATCAATATTAACTTGATCATTATAAATTCTCTTCATTATTCCTATCCTATCTTTACAACATCTTTTTATTTAACCTTAATCTCAGTTCCATCTAAAAATATAATATGAGATGCAAAACATCTTCCTCTTCTTTCACTTTTAGGTGGCAATTTCATATAATCACCATAAGTTAAAGATAAAATCTTATCATATCCTACTGGTACAGGCAACATATGACCCTCAAACTCCATATCAATAGATGATTCATACCACTCTTTCTTAAAAACATATTTAAAGCCTTTTCTATACACAAGGTTATTAGATTTTAAAAACGAAGTATTCTTCTTATTATAGAATTTTGTAAAAAAGTTAAATATATTTATAGAAAAACTTCTTGGAATTAACCTTAATATTTTAAACCACATTCTAGAAACTGCTTTTTCCGCTGAAACTGCTCCTACCTTAGCCCACAAAACTCTTCTACATGTATTACATACCTTATCTATAATACGTTGAGACATTTCATTTTCTGTCATATTATCTATCGGGAATATATCTAAAAAAATTCCTGTTTTTTGTTTTAAATGTTCCTGTCCAGCTCTTATAAATTCAGTATTCTTAAGTCTCAATTTACCATAAACCCAGTCATATTCTTTGTCTATTTCTTGAGTTTGCAAGAAAAACTTTTCAGTATTTAACTCCTCTTCACAAACTTCACAAAATCTTTCATACTCTGCTCTTAACATATGGATATCCACATCATCATCCCAAGGTATAAAACCATTGTGTCTTACAGCTCCAAGCAATGTACCATCTGACAAAAAATATTTAATATTATGTTTTCTACATACTCTATCCACTTCTAATAACAATACCAAGAGATCCTTATGTAATCTTTTTAAACTTACCTCATCTAAATCTATATGTTTTGAATTTACCTTCATTTCTTCACATCCATATCATATTGAACATATCTGTTCTTTACTTTTATTTATGTATCCTAAAATCTTTTCATAATCTTTTATACAATCTATTTCACACCAAAATTCATCATTAACATCTAAAATAGAAACCTTATTACTATCAATTAAAGAATACAAAACATTTTCCCACCATAAATCATATTCTTTATTATCAATTAAGAAATCTAGTTTTTCTTTAAATTCATCTAAGAAACTTTCTTTAACTTTTCCTATACCCACATATTCGCAGCTTCTATCTTCTAGCGGTAAATCCTTACCGTATTTGCTTATAACTCCATCTTCTAACTTTAAAAAGAAATCTCCTTCTTTAGTCTTTGACTTATCTATAAGAAGTACTGATTCACTTTTGTCCTTAATAACAGAATCTAATATTTTCTCCGTAAAATATACATCTGCATTCATTATTAGAACTTCCTCATTAAATTCACATTTAGCAAACCAAAGGGAGGCTATACTATTAGTAATATTATAAAAAGGATTATAATAGTATGTGACATCTAGCCCTTCTAATGCTTCAAATATCTTCTCTTTTTTATATCCAACACATACTATAGGTTCTATATTTCTTTCTATAAGTAGTTCTACATTTCTTCTAATTAATGGTACTTCCCCTATTAACAAAGTTGATTTTGGAACACTTTCTATATCTTTTGATATTCTACTCCCTTTACCTGCTGCTAGTAAAATAGCTTTCACACTAACACCTCACTTCAAATACCCTATCCCAAATCTATTTCTTTAAACTCTTCCCAGAATTTTTTCATACTTTCAATATCACCAGTAGTTATCCTAATCCAGTTTGATAATAAATCACTTCCATAAGTTTTTATTAAAATCTTTCTTTTCTTTAACTCAGTGAATACTTCCTTAGGATTTTTATTACTTTTTATCAATACATAATTTCCGCCATTGTAATAATATTCATATCCATTTTCCTTTAAAGTTTCTAATAAGTATTCTCTTCCCTCTTTTTCAATACTTATTAGTTCTCCAGTAATGTGAGGATTTTTCAATATTGCCTCTGCACACTTTACTGCAATGCAGTTAACTGGATAGCTTGAACTCGCTCTTTTTATATAATCAATAATTCTATGGTTACCTACAATATAACCAATTCGTAATCCTGCTATAGAATATAATTTAGAAAATGTTCTAAAAATCATTACATTATCATATTCCTTAAATAAACTTAAAAAAGTATTTTCATAAAAATAATGATACGCTTCATCAATAATAACTACTGCATTATATTTTCTTGCTTTTTCTATTACTTCTCTTACTTCCTCTTCTCTCCAAGCTCTTCCTATAGGACTATTGGGATTAAGTAAAGTTACTATAGAAGTATTCTCATCAATTAAAGAAACAAAATCTTTTATATCAATTTCAAAATTATCATTATATTCAATTCTTTTCTGAACTAAGCCAACCATATTACTATATACTGAATACATTTCAAAACTTGGACTAACAGAAACTATATTACTATTAGGTTTTCCAAATACACTTAAAGCTAATCTTATTGCATCATCTGATCCATTAGTTAAACATATATTTTCTTTGCTACAATTTAATAAACATGCTAAATCTTTTATCAAATCTGCTGTTTCAGTATACATAGCTAAATCTTCAACTGTTATATCTTTCATAACACTTTCAAAAAAGTTATTAGGAAGACCTACTGGATTCTCATTCATATCTAACTTTAAGAATCCTTTTCTACTTTCACTGTAACCTGTTCTATACAATTCTTTTATATTAGGATTAACATAATACATCTTTCTAACGACCTTTCAAATAGCTTTCAAGGGAATTTATTACTGTATTCTTTATTTCTTCATGAATCTTCTTACCAGCTGTTCCATCTGTATTATTCATACTATTTCTTAATCTTCTTACTCTTTCTTCTTTTTTAGGGTCTTCGCCTCTTATAACCATTTCTTTGAATTCACTGTAATTTAAATTCCTATCTAATAAATAAATATCTCTGTAATCGCAAGCATATTCTCTATTGTCTGCAAAATACGCTTCATCACAAACAGCAAATATAGGCTTCTTAGTAAGAGTATATTGGAACATAATAGAACTATAATCGCTAATTAAAGCATCAGAAATATTCATAGCCGCATAAGCATCTTTACTTGTATCTAATACAACATTACTAGAATCTAATATGCTTTGTTTTATCTTTTTATAAATTTCACCATACTCTGGACGCATCTTTTCGATAGTTGCTTCTGTAAGAGGATGTGGTCTCCAAATTAATGAATTTTCTGTATCTTGTAAGAAATCATTTAGCATATTTACTAAATTAGAAAACCAGTATTCTACTCCCATTAAATCTTTAATTCCTGTTGATAATAAAAATACTTTCTTTCCCTTCAACTTATCTTGCCATTCCATAGGTATAACTACTTCTTTTGCATTTTCCTTAAGAACCTTATCCATCTTAGGAGAACCTAAACTTAAAATCTTATTACCATCAGCACCACAGTTTACATATAATCTTTTATCGCCTTCTGACTGAGTTATTACTCTATCAGCATTTTTAATACAAGCTAGTGTTGCGTATATCTCAAAATCTTTAACATTATCAACACTGCCCGTAATACAATATGGTATGTAAACTAACATTTTAGTATTATTTTTTAAATTTCTACTATAATATCTTTCATCTACTCTAGTAATCATATTACAATCATCATAAGGATTATGTATATAAATAATTTCCGGTTGTCTTTCTTCCATATTGTAATTTAAGTAATTTATAGTATCTATTTCAGTTGGGAAATTAAATCTTTCACAACAAAGCTTTTTATCAGTCCCTTTATTATCTAGTTCATAATAAGGTATTGGTATTACATAACTTGTGCAATCTGAATCTTCTTTTGCTGCTTCATAAACACTTTCTAATGAATCCCACATAGCTGCTTTATAAGGCATAAAAGCTATTTCAACTTCTGTTTTTATTTTTCTTACAATTAACTTCCTTAGATTATTAATCTTTTCTATAACTTGGTTTAAATCCACTTTATTTAAATCATTTGAAATAATTAAATTAACATATGAATTTAAAATTATATTTATTTCTCTAATTAAATTTACTGCTTCTTCATTATCAATAATATTAAGTATACTAGTAAAAGCTTCTATACAATCATTAAGTATAATTTCCCCTTCACCACTATTAGCTTGCATAGAATAATGTATTCCTTCTTCTACAGTTTCCAATAATTCAAGTACCATTTGCTTTTTATTTAATCTCATATCCATTCCTCTCCACTTTTTACTCTATATATATTTTCGACATTATTCATCTTTTCTTTATTTTATTACTTATTATATTTTAATATAATTTATATTTTTTCTGCAAGTTTATTAATGTTGAATTGTTTTCCATATATAGTTCAAAAGAACAAAGTGGCTTCGCCACGCTCCCTTCGGGAAACTTAATTGAAGTAAATATTTAAAAGCACCTTTACTATTATTTAATCTCAACTGAAGCCACTTTTTTTAGCCATGCAAAAGGTTCTAAAAGAAAAATAATTCCTTATAAAAATACATTTTAATTATTTTTCTTTTTGGTTCTTTTGCGGCACTATAATTATTTTTTAACGTATTTGACAACTTACATATCAAAAAGCTAGTAATAATCAGTGCTCGCTCTCAAAAAAGTTTTATAATTCCTATACGTTAAAAAGAGATACTACAACATAAACTGTAATATCTCTTTTAAAAATTAAAATTATTTCTTTATTAATACGTAAGTTGCTATAGGTGAAACTTTCACCTTACTACCTTCTATACTCCTTAATTCTTCAGTTCCAGCTTTAACACCATCAACAATCAAACTCCAACCACATTCCTTTAAATCAACTTCAATACTCTTCCTATTAGAATTATGAATTACTACAATGTTTTTATTAATAGAAAAAGCAACTACATTACTTGGTACATCATTAAAGAATTTAATTTTCTCATTAATCTCTTCCGAACTTTCCATTCTAAATTCTTTATACTTTTTTCTTACCTCAATGAGTCCTTTATAATAATTAAAGACATCTATATATTTTTCTTTTCTATTCCAATAAATCTTATTTACTCTATCAAGAGAATTATAACTATCTTCAATTAAATTATTATTTTCATCCCTTTTAGTTCTTAAAAATTCTTCTCCTGAATGTAAAAAACTTATTCCTTGTGACAATAATACTATAGAAGCCGCTAAGTTATTCATCTTTATTAAGTCTTCCTTGCTATCAGAATCATCCTTAGCTAAATTAATTTTATCCCATAAAGTAAAATTATCATGAGCTGACTCATAAATAACAGTTTGGTAAGGTTCATCTGCCCATGGCTTACCTAAATACATTACATCTTCATATTTAATATCTGGATGATTTGTGAAAGCTACTGCTGCAGCCTTTATACTTTCTTCAAGACCTTCCTTACCATTTATAAATCCTCTAGAATCTCTTTCAAATACTCTTCCCTTTAATGCGTCTCTAACATCATCACTAAAACAAGCTATTTGTCTTTTTTCAAATTTATAAGTATTTGCCTTAAACGCCGCTTCTTCTGGATTTAATAATGAAGTTCCACCGTTCCATCCTTCACCATACATAATTATTGATTTATCTATTTCATCAAGTTTTTTTCTTATAGTAATCATAGTATCAATATCATGAACTGCCATTAAATCAAATCTAAATCCATCTATATGATATTCTTTCGCATAATAAAGTACTGAATCTACAATTAATCTTCTAACCATATTTCTTTCAGATGCTGTTTCATTGCCACAGCCAGAACCATTTGAAAAGCTGCCATCTTCATATGTTCTATAATAATAACCAGGAACCGCTTTATTAAGTGAAGAATCCTGTGCCCTAAAGGTATGATTATAAACCATATCCATAACTACCCTTATACCTGCTTTATGAAGACCTAATATCATTTCTTTAAACTCTCTAATTCTAGTTTTTCCATCAAAAGCATTAGTAGAATAGGATCCTTCTGGTACATTATAATTTTGAGGATCATATCCCCAATTATATTGATTTTCTAAGGATTTACTCTCATCTATAGTCTCATAATCAAAAGACGGCATTAAATGTACGTGAGTTATTCCAAGTTCTTTTAAATGTTCTATTGGCTTACCTTCAATTACACCCAAAAACTTTCCTCTATGTTCTTTACTTACACCTGAATTTTCATCTATAGAAAAATCTCTTACATGCATCTCATATAATATAGAATCAGTTATTTTTTCCAAACATGGTTTCTTATCTTCATCCCACTTTTTTGGGTTAGTGGAATTCAAATCAACTACCATAGCTCTTGTTCCATTTACAGAAACAGCTTTAGCATAAGGGTCAACTACATCATCACCATCAACAATATAATTATAGAACTTACTATCTAAGTCCCCTTCAACTACAACTGTCCATTGTCCTTTATCTCCTCTTTTCATTTTATATATCTTATCTTCTAATAATAAATCAACACTTAATGCTATTGGTGCCCACAAAATAAACTTTGTACTTTGCTTTGTATATACAGCTCCAAGCTCTCCATCATATTTATACTTTTTATAAAACTCACTTTTTATCATAAACCTTTCCCCCCATACATTTACCCAAATAACTTATTATAATTTTTAATTAACTCTTTGTTTTTTCCTAATACACATTCATAATATACTCTTAAGATTTCTCCTACACCCCAAGCTTGAGCATAACATCCTCTTGGAAGATGTGGTGTATCTCCATCAAATATTTCTGCTATACTTCCTAAACACTCATCCTCAATATGAGTTTCCATATCCTTTAACAATTCATCTACAAATTCTACTGATTCTTCTGAATAATTATTCACTTTACAATAAGCTGTCATAAAAGCACCTAAAGGAAATGACCAAGTTGTACCTTGATGATAAGCTAAATCTCTCTTAAATAATTCTCCTATATATTCTTTATGATAATCTTCGTGCCCTCTGTTTAAACTTCGTAATCCATAAGGAGTATACAATTCCTTAAGCACCTTATTTACTACTAACTTTTCCTTTTCATCACTTAACATAGTAAAAGGAAGGGACACAGCCCATATTTGATTTGGTCTTATTGTATTATCTTTTTCATCACCTTTTACTACATCATATAAACACTTCTCTTCATCATTCCAAAATTCTCTATTAAAAGATTCCTTAACCTTTTCAGCTAACTCCTTATATAATTTCGAATCCTTATCTTCAAATTTTTCTCCAAGAATATTCATAATATTTAATGCGTTATACCATAAAGCATTAATCTCTACTGGTGCTCCATGCCTTGGTGTTACTACAATACCATTAGATCTTACATCCATCCAAGTTACTTGATCCAACCCAGAGCCTGCATTTATTAAATAATTTTCCCCCATCTTTATTGAAAACTTTGTCCCATTTTTATAGCTTTCAATAATTTTCTTAGCTGTATTATATAAATTTTCTTTTACAAACCTTAAGTCATCTTCTTTACCACTATATATAAGATAATAATAAATACAATGAATATACCACAAAGAAGCATCTACTGTATTATATAAGGGTTCTTCGCCATTATCAGGGAACATATTAGGAATTAAACCATCCTTTTCATATCCCGTAAAACTTTTTAAAATCTCTCTAGAATCTTTAAACCTCTTTGTAACAAGAGTTAAACCAGGTAAAGCAATCATAGTATCCCTTCCCCAATCTAAAAACCATGGATATCCTGCAAGAATTGTTTTAAATTTTGTAGAATCTCTATCTACAATAAAATTATCCGCTGCTAAAGGTAAATATTTTGCTATAGTTCTATTATCACCTCTTAAAGGCTCTTGTAGTTTTTTAATTCTATTTCTAGACGCTTCAAATATTTCTTTCGGGTTAATTTCCAACTCATCTTCAATAGTGGCAATTATATATATAGTTTTTTTTGAATTCTTATCCACATTAATAGTCATACTTCCTGGTGTATAATAAGATTCTAAATATACATCTCCTGTTCTCTTATCAACATCATAAAATACTTTATCTGAAACTTTTTTATCTAAAGAAACATCTATATTTTCTTGTGAATATATTTTTATATTTATATCTTTTTTTATTTCTGGAATAAGACTAAATCCTCCATCTATAACTTTAGTATTAAATTTTAAATTTTCTTCTTTGCCAGCCTTCCCTGGATTTTTAAAAGAAAGGCAAGGCTTTAAGATAACCTCTACTTTCTTATCATTTGTACTTATTGAATAAGATATTATAGTAGTATTTTTTCCATACTCCATAGTAATTCCTTTTTCTATAAATACACCACTAACAAAATATTTATAAGTAGGTATACCATCATAATTAAAACTTTGAAGATTTTTATATCCTTTAATTACCTTCATCTCATACTTAGTAGTAGTAAGAGGATATTCTTTATCATCTAAAATTAAACTTTCCTGAATCTTAGGTAAAACATTATATCTTTCATCAGGTGACTTTAAACAGGCATTTAAAAGAGAGTGATACTTTCTTGAATTAGCACCAATAATAGTAGTACCTGCAAAGCCACTTCTTCCATTTGTAATAAGCCATTCCTTTTCTATTCCTCTATCATAATTTTTAAAATCTCTTTTACCAAACCTCATCTTAATCTCCCCCCAAAAGTGAACTTAAACCACGTTTCTATAAACTTCTATATTTCTTCATACGTAAAAAAATAAGCATTACCTTAAATTATAAAGGTAATACTTATTTTCTTATATTGACTAAATACACAATTTTTTATTTTCTTTAAGTTCATTAATTACACTTATCCCCATTGGAAGTGCTAATAAAAAAGCAAGTATATCTCCTACAGTTTGGCTTATTTGTACTCCTAATAATCCCCAAATATTAGGAAGTACTAAAACCGCAGGAATAAAGAATAAACCTTGTCTTGACATAGATAAAACTGATGCCTTAAAAGACTTTCCTATAGTTTGCATAAGCATATTAGACATTATTATCCACGATGATAATGGGAAAGATATACATTGATATCTAAGAGCTTCTGTTCCTATTCTTATTACATCCAAATCATCTTTTCTAAACAATTTTACTATACTAGGAGCAGCTATAAAAGCAATTATATCTATAGCTAATAATAATACCACAGCAGTTCTTACACAGAACCAAAAAGCCTCTAAAACCCTATCATATTTTTTAGCTCCATAATTAAATCCACATACGGGTTGGAAACCTTGTCCAAATCCTATTAAAGTAGATATTAAAAATTGAAATACACGAGTTACTATAGACATAGCTGCAATAGCTGCATCACCATAAGGTCCAGCACTTAAATTCAAAAATATAGTAGCCAGACTTGCCAATCCCTGCCTATAAAATGATGGTAAACCACCCTTTAATATTTCTTTATAAATTGCCCACTTAGGAGTAAACTTCTTAAACTCAATCTTTATATTTCCTCCTATTTTGCAATTATGAAATAAAATGCAAAAACTCACAAATTGGCTTATTATAGTTGCAGCTCCTGCCCCTGCCACACCAAGATTAAATACAAATATAAATATTGGATCTAATATAATATTTAATATTCCACCAGAAGCTATTCCAAGCATTCCATAAAAAGCACTTCCTTGAAATCTAAGAATATTATTCATAACAAAGCATGTTACCATATAAGGTGTTCCTATTAAAATTATGCTCACATAACTTTTAGCATAAGGATATATAGTATCTGTAGCACCTAAAAAGTATATTAACTTATCTATAAATATAAGACCTATTGCTGAAATTATTCCACCTATAATTAAAGCTGTTAAAAAACCTGTTGCAGCTACCTTTGATGCATATTCCCTATTTTTGCTTCCTAAAAGTCTTGAAATATAATTTCCAGACCCCATCCCACAAGTAAAGCCAATAGCTTGTATTATTGCCATAAGTGAAAAAGCTATTCCTATTGCTCCTGTAGCACTAGTACCTATATGACCTACAAAAAAAGTATCTGCCATATTATAAATAGAAGTTATAAGCATACTAATAATTGTAGGTATAGCTAATTTACATATCAGCTTTTTTACTGGAGTTTCAGTCATTTGCTTAAACTTTTCTTCTGCAGTTATTTCTTTTTTCAAACCTATCACACCTTTTTATGTATTAGTTTTTAAAAAATGAAGAAATATTATCTTGTATAAGTTCATAATACAAAATAATATTTCTTCTTATATCTTTACGAGATAATATTTTACTTTATATACAATTATTATCTCTCAAATATTCTTTTATCTCAACTAAATTTTTAAAAGTTTTTGTGCTATATTTTATAACTTCATCATCAGCTTTTTTTAAGTCCTCTACATGAAATCCTAGCATGTTTCCTTTATTAGCCCCTTTAATTCCTGCTAGGGAATCTTCTATAACAACACAATTTTCAGGGCTTACATTTACTCTTGCAGCTGCTTTTAAAAATATTTCTGGATCTGGTTTTGAATTAATTACATCATCTCCACAAACTATAGTATCAAACATTGATGTCATATTATTATCTTTAAGCTGCTTAGTTACTCTATCCCTTTTGGCCGAAGTAGCTAAAGCAATTTTATATCCATTTTGCTTTAAATAAGTTAATAAATCTGTAGCACCTAACTTTAGAGGAACTTCATTATTATCTATGGCTTTGAATAATAATTCATCCTTTCTTATGTACATTTCATCTACTGGTAAATCATCACCAAATGTTTTTCTAAAAACATTTTTCACATTTTTTCTCCCAGTTCCCATTAAAGGTATATAAATTTCTTTAGTCATCTTATATCCATATTCATCAAATACTTTGGTCCAAAATTTTAAATAAAATTTTTCTGTATCAAATATAACTCCGTCCATATCAAAAATAACTGCTTTTATCTTGCTCATATTTACCTCCATAAAAATTAACCTAAACTACTCTTCCAAAATTTCTAAATTATTAAGCTTTAAAAAAATGCATACCATAAAGTACGCATTTCTTATTATCCATTATTGATTTTAACACATTTTCCCTTTTTAAGTTTACATTCAGCATATATATTTTTTATATTCTTTGCTACTTCTACTGAAAACTTATTAAATATAGGAATATAATGTTCTCTTTCACTTTCTTCCATTCTAAATTCACAACCGTATTCTATATAGCCTGTTTTTAATTCATTTTTCCAAACTATAGATGCTGGTAATAAATATTCATTGTCATAGATGGAAAACTTAATTCCAAAAGTTACTGTATCATTCATAGGTATATTTAACTTTGATTTAAATCTTACTCCCCCTACACCTATATCCTGAATACAAATTGGTGAAAATCCCTTCGCCACTTCTTTTCCGTTAATAGTTAAAATTGTTAATTCTGCACACATAGGTGCTAATAAATTAATTCTATAGAAATTTCTTCTATTTTCAATATTTTGTTCCCCTACCAATCCCATTCAACTACTTTCATTATTTTCTTTTAAATAAATGCATTTTATTGAGTATATCCCCACAATAATATTTTTGTTAAATTATAACATTTTTTAATATCATTTTTTAACCTAATGCATATTTTTATTATATATTATTTTTCCAAACAATTCACCCATACAAATTATTTTTTATAATTCCTTCCAAAAACCGTTTTCAAAAATACATATATAATAACTTCTTATCAACTTTACTACATATTTTCACTTTACTGTATTCTTATTACTTTTGTCAAGATATAAAAATGTGGTAAAATCTTAAAATCAAGTTTCACCACATTTTATATTTACTTCATTATAGAAAGTAATAATTCTCTAAGAATTTTGCAAGCTATTGCAGTAGATGCTCCACTTTGATCATATATAGGACTTAATTCAACTATATCGAAGCCAACTATATTTAACTTTCCTACTTCAATGATAGCTTTAAGTAATTCCTTAAAACTTACTCCTCCTGCTTCTGGAGTTCCTGTTCCACAAAATTCTGATGGATCTAAAACATCTAAATCTATTGTAAAATAAACAGGCTTTCCTTCTAAAAATTTTATTGTTTCCTCTAAACCATTAAAATTGAATTTATTTAAATTAGTATGTTCCTTTGCCCAATAAAATTCTTTTCTTTCTCCAGAACGAATTCCAAATTGATGTATTTTACCATCCCCAACTATATCATGTATTCTCTTCATAACTGTTGCATGAGATAAAGTTTCACCCAAGTACTCTTCTCTTAAATCTGTATGAGCATCAAAATGTATGATATTTAAATCCGGATATTTTTTCACTGCTGCACGTACTGTACCAAGGGTAACTAAATGTTCTCCACCAATCATTCCAGGTATTTTTTCATCATTAAATATAGTGTCAGCTTGATCCTCAATATCTTTTAAGACTCTTTCTGTATTTCCAAAACACAGCTCTAAATCCCCGCAATCAAAAATCTTATAATCTTCCAAATCTTTATCTTGGTAAGGGCTATAAGTTTCTATACCAAAAGATTCACTTCTAATAGCCTTACTTCCAAATCTAGTTCCAGGTCTATAAGAAGTAGTTCCATCGAAAGGTGCTCCAAATAAAACTATCTTTGAATCTTCATAATTACTTTCACAACCTATAAATACTTCTACATTATTATTCATCTTCCTTAATCACCATCATTTCATTAACATAGTTTGGCAAAGCAAATGCTCCTTTGTGTAATTTTGTATTATAATACTTTGTCTTTATATTAAGATTATTCCACTCTTCTTCTCTTAAACCTATTATTGGTTCAAACTTCTTAGATGCAAATCCAAAAAGCCAATGTCCTGAAGGATAAGTTGGAATATGTGCTTGATATATTTCACAAACAGGAAAAATTTCTTGTATTCTTTTATGAGCTCTTTTCATAGAATTTGCATAATCAGTATAATAGTCACTCTCATGTTGATTTACTAAAATACCATCCTCAGTTAATGCCTTGTAACAATTTCCATAAAACTCTTTTGTAAATAAACCTTCTCCTGGACCAAAAGGGTCTGTTGAATCTACTATAATTAAGTCATATTCATTTTCTTTTGTTCTAACAAATCTTAATCCATCTTGATAAAATAGTTTTACTCTTTCATCATCAAGAGCACAAGCTGTCTTTCTTATATATTCTCTGCAAGCCTTTACAACTTCTTCATCAATTTCTACCATATGAATTTCTTCTATAGATTTATATCTAGTAAGTTCACGAACGCATCCTCCGTCGCCACCACCTATAACTAAAACCTTTTTTATATTAGGATTAACAGCCATAGGAACATGAGTTATCATTTCATGATAAATAAACTCATCTTTTTCAGTAACCATAATTAATCCATCTAAAGTTAGTATTCTTCCAAATTCCTCACTTTCTAATATATCTATCCTTTGAAATTTACTTTCTTTAGTATAAATTTGTTTATTCACCTTTATAGAAAAACGAACATCTTTTGAATGTTCTTCTGTATACCATAAATCCATAATCCCTATCCTTTCACAACATTTATAAACTCAATTTTTTCATCTTCAGTTCCTGTAAGAGAACATCCCTTAAGCTTTGCATAATCTATGTATTCTAAAATTTCTTTAGTTATTCTTTCACCTGGCGCAAGTATAGGAATTCCAGGAGGATAACACATAACAAATTCACTACATATATTACCTTCGCTTTTTTCTATTGGTATAGATTCTTTATTACTATAAAATGCTTCTTGCGGAGTTAATACAACCTCTGGATTTATATATTCGTGATCAAGCATTCCAGCTCCATCTTTAGCATATAAACGCTTAACATCATATAATGAAGACACTAATCTCTCTATAGCTAAATCTTCATCACCTACAGATATTATGGCAAGAATATTTCCTAAATCTCCAAACTCTATTTGTATTTCATAGTCATCTCTAAGTATTGAATATACTTCTATTCCTGCTAAACCTATTCCCAATGTACAAATAGATAGCTTTGTTACATCAAAATCATATACTGCATCATTATCTATAAGTTCTTTCGAATAAGCATAATATCCACCAAGCTTATTTACTTCTTTTCTTGCATACTCTGCTAGTTCTATTATTCTATCTACTATTTTATCTCCATTTAAAGCTAAGTTTCTTCTAGATACATCTAAAGATGAAAGTAAAAGATAAGAAGCACTTGTTGTTTGAGTCAAATTAATTATCTGATGAACATATCCTTTATTAACATCATTATTTATCAATAACAAAGAGCTTTGAGTTAGAGAACCACCTGTCTTATGCATACTTACAGCTGCCATGTCTGCTCCTGCTTCCATAGCTGATATAGGAAGTTTATCACTAAAATAAAAGTGTGTTCCATGAGCTTCATCTACTAATACCTTCATTCCATATTTATGAGCAAGATCTGTTATGGCTTTTAGATTTGAGCATATTCCATAATAAGTTGGATTATTTATTAAAACAGCCTTAGCATCTCTATTTTCTAAAATAGCTTTTTCTACATCTTTAACTGACATACCAAGTGGAATTCCAATTTCTTTATTAGTTCCTGGATTAACATATACAGGTATAGCTCCACTTAAAATTAATGCATTTATCGCACTTCTATGTACATTTCTTGGCATAATTATCTTTTCGCCTTTTTTACAAGCGCTCATTACCATTGCCTGTACTGCAGAAGTTGTACCATTTACCATAAAAAAAGCATGCTTAGCTCCAAAAGCTTTTGCTGCTAGTTCTTCAGCATCCTTAATTACCGATACAGGATGACATAAATTATCTAAAGGTTTCATAGAATTAACATCTATAGTTAAACATTTTTCTCCTAAAAACTCTGTAAGTTCTGGATTTCCCTTTCCCCTTTTATGACCTGGCACATCAAAAGGTAGCACCCTCATAGACTTATATCTATTTAATGCTTCTAGTATAGGTGCATCCTCATTTCTCAATTTTTTCATCTTAAGCCTCCTTTATTAATAAATATTTCTTCCGCTAAATATTTCTATCATTTCTCTTCTTAAATTAGTAGATATAGCTAGTCTTGTCTTTGGATTAATTTCATAAACATCCGTATTAAACAAATAATTTTGTAAATCTATCTCTTTAATAAGCATCTTTGTATGAAACATATTTGCTTCGTATACATTTATATCAACAGCATCATACTTCTTTAATGTTTCATCTGATATATAATCTTGGATAGAAGTAATTTTATGATCAATAAAAAGCTTGTGACCATCAATACTTCTTGTAAATCCTCTTACTCTATAATCAATAGTTATAATATCTGAATCAAAACTTCCAATTAAATAATCTAATACATTCAAAGGAGAAATTTCACCACAAGTAGCTACATCAATATCTACTCTAAAGGTAGCAATAGAATTATCTGGATGATATTCTGGATAAGTATGTACTGTAACATGACTCTTATCTAAATGTCCTACCACAGAATCTCTAGTTGATACAATCTTTGCTTCTGCCTCTGTACCGCCTTCTGAATCTGTATATTTTCCAAGATTGCATGACTTATCTATAAGTTTTGCTGGTAATGCCTTTTCTGTTATTAAAAGAGTTACACTAGCACCTTGAGGATCATAATCTTGTTTTGAAATATTAAGAACATGAGCTCCTACCATTTCAGTGACTTTACATAGTATATTTGTTAATCTATCTGAATTATACTGTTCATCTATATAAGCTATATAATCCTTTTGCTCCCTCTCACTTTTCGCATAACAAACATCATAAATATTAAAACTAAGAGTTTTTGTAAGATTATTAAATCCATATAGTTTTAATTTATCACCCAAATCACTAACCTCCTTTTTTTATAATTACACATTTTAAAAGTGGGTAAAACTTTTTACTCTTAAAAATCACTTTACCCACCTTTTTACATCTATATTTTTCCCTCTAATTATTTATCCTTATCTTTATAAACGTCTTTTAAAATCTTCATAATTAAAAGTTTTTATTGTTTTAGCTCCTTCTTTTCCCCAAAGAACTATATTAGGTAAATTAATACCATTAAAAGTATTATTTTTAACCATTGAATAATGTGCCATGTCGCAAAATACTAACTTATCTCCTGGTTTTAATGGACTTTCAAATGAATAATCTCCAATTATATCTCCAGCAAGACATGTTGGACCGCCTAACCTATAGGTATACGTATACTCTAAAGCTGCTCCAGAATTTATAATGTTAGGTCTATATGGCATTTCTAATACATCTGGCATATGGCAAGCAGCTGAAGTATCCATGATAGCTAAATCCATATTATTTTTTACTACATCTAAAACTGTAGATACTAGATATCCTGTATTTAAAGCTACTGCTTCTCCTGGTTCTAAATATATTTTAAGTTCATACTTTTCTTGCATATATAATATGCATTTTATTAACTTTTCAACATCATAATCAGGTCTTGTTATATGATGCCCTCCACCAAAATTAAGCCATTTCATACCTTTAATGTATTTTCCAAACTTTTCTTCAACCACCTTCAAAGTACGCTCTAATGTATCTGAGTTTTGTTCGCACATAGTATGAAAATGTAATCCATCTATACCTTCTAAATCTTCTTCCGTAAAATTATCTAAAGTAGTTCCAAGTCTTGAATTTTCAAAACAAGGATTATATATATCAGTTTCAATCTCTGAATATTCTGGATTAATCCTAATACCACATTCTATGTGTTTATCTGAACTTTTAACCTTATCTTTAAACTTATTCCACTGATTAAATGAATTAAATACAATATGATCTGAATATCTTATAATTTCATCAAATTCATCTTCTCTATAGGCAGGTGCATAAATATGTACTTCTTTTCCCATTTCTTCATAGCCTAATTTAGCTTCAAAAAGTGAACTAGAAGTAACACCTTTTAAGTACTTACCAATAAGAGGATAAACAGAATACATCGAAAATCCTTTTTGTGCTAAAAGAATACTGCAGCCTGTTCTATCTTGTACATACTTTAAAAGTTCAAGATTTTTAATTAGTAAACTTTCATCTACTACATAGCATGGTGTCTTTAGTGAATTAAAATCTATATTCATAACTTTTCACCTAATCAATTAAATCTGGTGAGAAACTTTCATGCCATGGTAAACCATATTCATTTAAAGCTTCCATAAATGGATCTGGATCGAATTCTTCTATATTATAAACACCAGGTTTATTCCACTTACCTGTCATTAACATCATTGCACCAATCATTGCTGGAACCCCTGTTGTATAAGAAATTGCTTGTGAACCAACTTCTTTGTAACATTCCTGATGATCACATACATTATAAACATAGTAAGTCTTTTCTTCTCCGTCCTTTATACCTTTGAATATACACCCTATGTTTGTCTTACCTTTAGTTCTAGGACCTAGTGATGCTGGGTCTGGTAAAACTGCTTTTAAGAATTGTAATGGAACTATTTGTTTTCCTTCAAATTCTATTGGTTTTATTGATGTCATTCCTACGTTTTCTAATACTTTTAGGTGATTTAAATAACTTTGTGAGAAAGTCATCCAAAATCTTATTCTTTGTATACCTTTTATATTTAAAGCTAAAGATTCTAATTCTTCATGATGAAGTAAGTATATATCCTTTGGTCCTATTTGAGGTAAATCATATACTCTCTTTATTTCCATAGGTTCAGTTTCTATAAACTTACCATTTTCAAAGTAGCTTCCCTTAGCCGTTACTTCTCTTATATTTATTTCTGGATTAAAATTAGTTGCAAATGGATATCCATGGTCTCCTGCATTAGCATCCACTATATCTATAGTATAAATTTCATCAAAATAGTGTTTCTGTGCATATGCACTAAATACTCCTGTTACACCTGGATCAAATCCACTTCCTAATAATGCTGTTATTCCAGCCTTTTCAAACTTTTCTCTGTAAGCCCATTGCCACTTGTACTCAAATTTTGCTGTATCAAGAGGCTCATAATTAGCTGTGTCCATGTAATTAACACCAGTTGCTAAACAAGCGTCCATAATAGTTAAATCTTGATAAGGTAATGCTACGTTTATTACTATATCTGGTTTAAAATTATTAATTAGTTCGATTAACATCTCTGTGTTATCTGCATCAACTTGTGCAGTTTGTATTTTTGTCTTACCACCTTCAAGTTTTTCTTTTATTACATCACACTTTGAAAGTGTTCTACTTGCTATACATATCTCCTCAAAAACTTCTGGGTTTTGACAACATTTATGAATTACTACATTAGCTACACCACCAGCGCCAATTATTAATGCTCTTCCCAATAATCCTACCTCCTAATTTTAAATATTTTTCTTAAATTTTCATTTTTTAGATTGCAAAGTCATTATATATAATTTTTTCTTAATTAGCAATACTAAAATTTAAACTTAGTATTACTAAATTTTTGCGCAAAAAACTCAACCTTAATGATGTACGTTTTCGTTTTCACTCTATTGATAATTTAATATTTTTAACACCTTAAATTTATTCTTATTTCTTTTTTTGTTTTTATTGATAACACTTTCTTTTTTATGAAGGGTATTTTTTATCAAAATATTATTTTACTTTTTATTACTTTTATTACGTTTAAAAAACTTTTATTAAAATTCGATAAAAATCCATCTAATTAAAAAACACTTTTTTATTATTTTTTTTATTATTTTTATCGTAATTTTTATTAATTTTATCGCCAAATTTACTACGACTATAAATAAAATCATCATGAATTTAAATTTTATGTACATATTATCAAATGAAAGGAGTTTTTATTATGAATGTTATTTCTCTTATAATTTCTTTAATTTTAATTATATTTCTAGCTTATAAAGGTTACTCAACTATAGTTACAGCACCTTTAGTAGCATTATTTACACTATTATTAACCTATGGTTTTAGTGGACATTTTATGTTTACATATACAGAAATTTATATGGAGGGTTTTGCATCCTTCGTTAAAAATTATTTTCCACTATTTTTAACTGGTGCTCTACTAACTTATGGCGGAGTTTCATTATTTGTAGTTGCATTTATCTTATATCCAATAGCAAATATATTATTTAAAAAGCTGATATTCCAAAAAGATTAATACCAGGTACTATTGCTTTAGGTGCTTTCACCTTTACAATGACTGCTATGCCAGGATCACCTGAAATTCAAAATGTTATACCTATGGCTTATTTTAATACTGATACCTTTGCAGCGCCTTTATTAGGTTTAGTAGCTAGCTTTATTATGTTATCTTTAGGATTATTATGGCTTAACTTAAGATATAAGAAGGCAAAAAAGATAGGCGAGGGATATGGAATTGTTATAAAAAGTTTGCCTGTATTTTTATTATTACAGGATTCTATATTGAATATTTCTTCTAATCCTATTATAGCAGAAGCTCTTTCTGTAAATCTAATTTGTGGTGTTACTGCTTCTGCTTCAGGTGGACTTAGAATTACCTTAAGCGCTCTAGGAAATACTTTTTTAGAAATGGGAAAACAATATAATATTTCTCCTGAAATTTTACATAGAATAGCTTCTTTATCTTCAGGAGGATTAGATACTTTACCTCATAATGGAGCTGTAATTACTACCTTAGCTATATGTGAATTAACTCATAAGGAAAGCTATAAAGATATTTTTGTAACTTCTGTAGTTATTCCTATAGTTACTACTATTATTATTGTCTCTTTTGTCTGTATTTTTTACCAAATATAATCTGTTTCATTATAATCTACTTTAAACTTTCCTAATATAGGATTATTATAAATGTATGTATTTTTCTCAATATCACTATACGGATAATCTTTTTTAACAGCATAATCATTTATGCATAATATATATTTTTGCTTATCTTTAATCAAATTATAACCACACATTGATTCGATATAACTACCATTATCTCTTAACTAATATTCCTATATAAAATAAACTTTTTTTAACTTTCAACCTCATATACCCTACCACAATCAACTTTGAATTTCTTATCTACGATATTATCTATATCTTCACCCAAAACAATATTTCCAATTGAAACTGTACCTTCTGTAGGTTTTATTAACCCTGAAGTAATTGTATTAACTATTAAATAAACCTGCCAACTAAATGAATCTATTAAATCTGCGTGTATAAGTATACATATTACAGGAACTATATTAATCATAATTGTAAAAAATATAGAAAGTAATATTTGATCTTTTATTATTGAGGTTATCCACTCTTTAATATCTTTAAATCTAACTATCACATAATTTTTATCATAATAACCTATTAATATACTTAATACTTACTAATAAAAGATATGTAACTAATAACGCACCTATCCTACCAAAATATCCTATGGCAGTATCATATATATCAAAGTTAATATAATTTTCATCTTTGGCAATTAAAAAATTATATATAATTATAGTATTTATAAAAAAATAAATAAAAATTGACTTTCTATTAACTAATGTCTTTTTTAAATAACTATGCATAAGGTTTATCTTTCCTCTCACTCACTTTAAATTATTTCTTTCTTTATTCCAACAAAAAAGGTAACCGCTAACACTATAATCCAAATAAAAAATACCATAACAAAATTCAAAAAGCTAGCAGGCCACGTTTGAAGATACATTTGCATTATATACTCTTCAGGTAAAAACATTTCAGTCCCTTTAATGATTAAAAAAGTAATAATCAACATAGCTATTTTATTCATTCTAAATATAATCGATAAATTATATGCCAAAAGTGATGACATAGAGCAAAATACTGCAACCAAAGTTATAATAATAAAATTGTATATATACGGAAACTTACTATATATATCCTCAAGAAAAAGCTGTGGTTCACTATTTTGAATTACTAAATATGCAGGTCTTCCAATATTCACTCCTATGTTAGGTATAGCTATATATGTTAATATTTCATTAAAATACATACATATACATAAGAAAGGAGCAATAAGTATAATTTCTATTATTTAAGCACCTTTTAAACTCTAACTTTAATTCATTTTTCATATCTTCTCCATTCTAAGTATTTATAAAAAGGAGCTTATTAAAGCTCCTTTCAGACTGTTGACAACTAACTTCGTTTTCGAAGATAGTTGTCTATTTTTATGTTAAAATATAATTAACTAATATAAGGTGGTGTTTCAATATGATGGGTGTTAAAAAGAAAGCAGATAGAAATCAAATAGAATTATT
>SVCL01000188.1 GCA_015058405.1 Clostridium sp. | reverse complement strand
GATATTTACTTTTAATGCTTCTTCAGGAGTCGAAGGCCATTTAAAATGGCTACGTTCTAAACGATGATAATATAACCAAAATCCCTCATCAAAGTGAAGAATCTTTAATTTGTCCATCTTTTTGTTACAAAATACAAATAAAGCCTTATCAAATGGATCCAGCTTTAACTGATTTTGAACAATCATAACTAAGCCATCAATACTTTTTCTTAAATCCGTAACGCCGCAGGCAAGATAAACTGTATCTATAGTATCTATATTTAGCATTTCACAAGCAGTTCCTTAACTATTGAATTTATTAAAGCTGTTTCACTTACGGGAATACTTATATTAGCATTTCCAATCTGTATATTAATTTTAACTTCAGAAGAAGCTTTTTCTTCTTTCTTACTGGATTTAACTTTCAAATTGACAGTCTGAAGTACTACTGGCTTATCTGCTGCTGAAATTCTTTTTCTATGATAAAAAAAATTGGCTTGGATTAATATTACGATTTTTGCAAAATTGTTTTACAGATATGTTGGTATCAAGAGAAGCATATTCATTTATATATTCTTCCCAAGTATCATTATCTAATTTCTTATACATGAGTAACCTCCCGATAAAATTTATGGTTTTCTTAAATTTTATCAATGTATTACTCCTAGTTTCTAGATACAAAATCTTTGACTCTTACTTTTATGGCTATAAAAAGTAAATTCTATTGAAGTTTTTTACAATAAAGTTTATAATTATTAAATAATACCATTTTTGCAACAATTATATTGTTTTAAATATGTATGATAGTTAAAAGAGGAGGAATTAGTTTGAGTTGCGATGCATTAGTTTATGCTTTTTATAGATATGTTTTAACAATAAATCCTAAAAAGTCAAAAAAAATCACTTCAATTTTTCCAAATTTGAATGATGAAAATTATAAAAATTCATATAACATAGCCATTAAAAATTCGTTAGAAACTACTCAAAATAAAAAAATATACAAATTAAAAAATATTTTTTCCAATAATAGCTATATAAAATTTGATAAATTAAATTTTGATGAAACTTTTTATATCAGAAATAATGATAGTGTAAATAATATAGACGAGAAAATTTGGAATGATTATATAGACAAGGTAATTGTTAAAATTAATAATGCTAAAAATGATTCAAGTAAATTGTATTATATTCTACTAAAGTATTTAAGTAACGTACCGGCAGTAAATAAGGATAATTGTAAAATATCTCTATTTGATATTTGTAAATTAACAGCTGCAATTTATAACTGTTTAAAGAAGAAAACTCAAAAATGCATTTTAATAAAAGGTGATTTATCTGGAATTCAAAATTTCATATATAAGACTGAGAAGGATAATGCATTAAGATTTTTAAAAGGACGTTCCTTATATTTATCACTTTTACAAGATCTTTGTTCAAAGTGCATTGTAAGAGAACTGAATTTGGATATATGTAATATTTTATATAGTGGTGGCGGAAACTTTTATATTTTAGCTAGTGAATATGATATAGAAAAATTTAAAGAAATTCGAAAGTCAATAAGTAAGATTTTATTTCACGCACATAATAATGAACTTTATTTAGCTTTAGCTTCCTATTCATTTAATGCTGAAGAATTGAATTCGAAAATAAAAGAAATATGGAAAAATATAAATAATGAAGTAGGTCTTGTTAAACAAAGACGTTGGAGTGAATTAGAACTAGAAAATGACGATAACTTTAAAAAAATCTTTGGTCCAATTGGTGATGCTGGAAGATTAGAAGAAAGTTGCAAAATATGTGGAAGAAAAATCAAAAATTCAGATGATGAAAAATGTATGTGTGATTTTTGTCTATCTTTTAAGGATTTAATAGATACAAAGGAATGTAAATATTATACAGAAGAGGATATAGGTAAATTAACAATACAAGATAGTTATGATAGCTATAATGATGTTTTTCTAGCATTAGGATATAATATTGAATTTTCAAATACTAAAAATATAAAACATAAAGAAAGAGTATATAGAATTAACAATTTAAATGAAGAAGATGTTGATGGATATATATTCAAAAGTATAAAAGTTCAAAGTAACTCCCTAGATGAAATAGCAATAAGTGATAATGAGTTAGGTGACAATAATATAGGTGTAATAAAGTTAGATGTAGATTATTTAGGAACACTATTTATTGAAACAGAAGAGATCGGACAAGTTATGGGCTTGAGTAGGAATATATCTATGTTTTTTGAAGGTTATGTTGAAAATGCCTTATTAAATAATTATTTTAATGATAATGATATAGAAAAAGCTCTAATGAATAATAGTACTAATAAAAAGAATATTAACCTAAAAGAGAAAATCTCAATAATATATGCAGGTGGAGATGATACTTTTATTGTTGGAAGATATGATGAAGTTTTAAGATTTGCATTAGTATTAAGAACTATGTTTGAAAAATATGTTGACAATAATAATATCACTTTTACTGCTGGAGTAGGTATGTTTAGCCCTAACTTTCCAATATTAATGTCTGCTAATGTTACTGAAAAATTCTTAGAATCAGGAAAAAATATGGTTGATAAAGATAATAAAAAAGATAAGATTTCCTTTATGGGAGAAGTATTTACTTGGAAACAATTTAAAAAATTAATAATTCTTAAGGATAAGATTGAAAACATATATAATGCTACAAATAATAAAAGTATTTTTGATAAAATTAATAATAGTACATTAGGATTTAAAGCTGTATTTAAAGAAGGAAAAGGTATTAATTATTTAAAATTACATAGATTGGCATATTATTTGAGAGATATAAAAATTGATAACTCTGAATTGATAGAAGACTTAGTAGATGAATATCAAAATTTATGTATTGAGGCTTTAAAAACTAAGGATAAATGTAATATTGCAATGATAATACCATATGCAAATAAATGGGCTCAATGTAATTGTAGGAAATTATAAAAAGGGGGAATATTGATTGAGTTACATTCAAAATAGAAAAAAGATTGATTTAAAAAATAATGATATAAGGAAAATTGAAAGCTATTTTAAAAATATTATACTTAAAATTCCAAATGATCCTGAGGAGTACGATGAATATATTAAAGAAATAAAGAATTATGCAGAACATTTAAGAGACAAAGGGGTAACAACATCACAAATTAGAAAAGTATATAGTCAAGTAATGAATTCAAACAATGTTATGGAATTAAAGAAGTTACGTCCTAAGTTAGCATACATTGTAGGAAAAAACGAAAAAAATGGAGCCCTACGAAACTTTATAGATGTGCTAGATACAGGAATTAATAAATTAAATAATAATGAACCTGAAAATAAAGAATTAAATAATTTCAAGGAATTTCTGGAAACAATAGTTGCTTATAGAAAATATGTAGGTAATGATAAATAGATAGTGTAAAGTTGGCTATGAAAAAATAAGGTAGAAATAAATAATACTTTATTTTATGAAATAGATAATAAACTATCAAAATTGATTTAATTTTAGACACAACAAAAAGGCCTTCGGAGCGGAGGCAAAAAACAAATAT
>SVCL01000187.1 GCA_015058405.1 Clostridium sp. | reverse complement strand
TCTAACCGGCATCGGTTTATACTCACCACTGAGGATTTCTTCTCTAATATTAGACCAGTTCATCTTAAGAAATTGTTTAAGTTCATAAACTGTCATTCCATCAATTCCGTGGCTTCCTTCAGATTCCACCTCACGATGGACACCCTTGCCCTTGACTAGTGATTCCCACTACCAAGCCCACAACGGACTTTCACCGTCGAGTTGTTGCCCATGCTGGGCACACAAAAATAAAAAGAGCTATAAAAATTTTTCATAGCTCTTTCTAAAAATTATTTATTAAATACTATAATCTCTTATATACTTCAATTAATTCTACTGCTAAATCTTTTACTGTCATTGATGTCATAAAATGGTCTTGAGCATGAACCATTAATAATGACATTGGAACTTTTTCTCCTCCAGCTTCTGCTTGTATTAAAGCAGTTTGGGTATTATGAGCTTCACTTAATTCTGCATTTGCTTTAGCTATTAATTTTTCTGCTTCTTCCATTTTTCCTTGTTTTGCTGCAGTAATAGCTTCCATTGCACAACTTCTCGCTTCACCACTGTGTACTATTAATAACATAATCTTTTCTTCCATTATTCTTCTCCTTTTACTCTATATTTTTTATATGTTATTTACCAGCCATCTTTAAAGCTTGATCTAATACCTTTGAACCATTCATAGTTCCATAAGCAACAGTATCAATAACATCTACAGGGATTCCTTTACCTTCATATTTTTCTTTCATTTCTTTTAACTTAAATCTTACTTGTGGTCCTAATAATAATACATCCATTTCATCTTCATGATTTTTTACATCTGCTTCACTCATAGCTTGAATTGCTATATCTGTTCCTCTTTCTTTAGCTACATCTTGCATCTTTTTTACTAATAAACTTGTTGACATTCCAGCTGAACAACATAATATAACTTTTGTCATTTTCAATTCCCCCTTGTAGGTATTTATTTTTTTCTTACACTTATTAATAAGCAAATTTCATGCCAACTTTTATTTTTCTAAATGTTTATAATAATTTTTATTTAAAGTATTACATTTTCTTGTTTCTTTAAGTTTAATTAGAATAAAAAGTGGCTTTGCCACGCTTCTATTAATTAAATACATCTTAATTTTTTAAAATTTATACTTTCTAAAAGTAAAAAAAGTGTATAATTTCTTACACACTTTCTTACACACTTTCATCATTATTTACACACTAATACTATTTTCAATTAACATCCTTACAATAAATGCTAGCTGATTATCTCCAATATTAATATTATACATAATTTCTATCTTTCTCAAACTCTGTTTTATCATAATAAATTCTTTACCATGTAGCTTCCGATACTCATTTAGCTGCTCAAAATTTATTCCTTTATCTCCTTTAATAGTCTTTTCTATTAAAAAGCATAAATGAATAATGATTCCCACTTCTACCTCATGTGGTATTACTAACTCTAATCTTTCTTCAATTTCTAAAATCGCTGTTCTAATTAATTCTACTAACTTTATACCATCTATATTTACTATTTGTACATCAATGGACTTAGCTATTTTTTTATAATCTTCTTCATAACCAAGTAACTTATTTAATCTCTCTATGCCATTATCAGCTAGTACAGATGTAGCTTCAATAAACGGAATATTATTAACACTAATATTTATTGTTCCTACTATGGCTACTATATTGAACTCTTTACTTAACTCATCTATATTTCTTAAAAAATCTTCCCTGTCCAAAATATTCAAAGATATTATCTTTATATCAAACTTAATATTTTTTCTAATAATCTTCTTTAACTTCTCTGCTGATCCTTCCCCTGTAAAACACGCAGTTATTATTATGTTTTTTCTAATATTATAAACCAGCTTTTTCTCTATTGCACTATCTCTACTGACTTGTAAGCAAGACTTATAAATTTCATCTAAAGTTTTTCCACTTAACGCCTTACGTCCTCCTTCAATAGCAACTAAGGTACTAGTCATATCTACTGTCTTTATTTCTATTCCCGTTTCCTCCTTAATCATTTCACCAAAGTTAGTTAAAGATCCCATATCAACTAAAAATAATATTCCCATTCCCTCATCAATCTTTCTAGCCTTATCTTTAACTATTAAATACATATCTTCTGCCTTTGTATTAAGAGACATATCTAAAGGAATAATGAACTCTTCTCCAATTAAAGTATTAGCTACTTCAACCATACTACTAGCAGTACTTCTTCCGTGCATTATTACCATAACCTTAACTCTTCTTATATCTTTTTCATCATCTTCATCAGATTTTGCTGCAATAAACATCGTTAAATAACCAATCTCGTCCAAGGGAATATTTAAAGAAAAAGTATCTTCTATAATTTTTGCACCTTCCATAGCTATATAAAATTCTTTTGCATATTGATTTTTTATAAAATTCAACTTAGGATTATATATCTTTATCCCCTTTTTTATTCTTTCCAATACTCCTTGAAGATGAAGTGCTAAACCAAAATAAACTTTTTCATCATAACTCTTATTCAACTTTTTTGATGCTAGATTCAAAATTTCTTCAACCTTATTAACTAATGATATATTTACGATTTTACTTATTTCATCTTTTCTATATTGCCCTCTTAACTGTTCAATATATAGCTTAAAATATTTATCTATATCTACATTTAATATTCCACTTATGTATTTTTCTTCAATCCCCTTATTTTTTAATTCTATATACTTTTTCTCAATAGAATCATAAAAATAACTACTTCTCTCATCTCTTTCCTCAATATTAAAACTCTCATCCTCCTTATAAGAAAACTTTAATAAATCTCCTTTATCATCTAATAGCTTTTCTATATCGCTTTTATAATCTTTTAACTTCATAATACCTTTCTTTACTCTAGTATGTATATCCTCTTGTTCTACTAAGATAATATCCTTTACTTTTGTTTTATATTTTAAAAATGCCTTAGCACAAGATAATTGAATATCGCTTTTTAACTGTCCAATATTGTTAGGACAATCATATAATAAAAAAGATATTATAACGTTTTTATTAAAATATATATTTGTTTTTAATCTATTAGACTCGGCTTTAATAAATTGCTTTAAAAGACAGTATCTTTCTTCTATAGTTCTTTCTTTTAATGCTGGTAAAGTTATTATCATTGGGATTCTTCTAGTAAAGGTCTTAAGCATAAAGGAACCTGGATCTTCTGTAGTAGCCGCAATAATTCGTGCCGTAGAATATTCCATTGTTTCTGTATCTCCTAAAGGTCTAAAGCTTCCCTTATCAATATATGTAAATAACATTTCTTGAGCTTGAGGCGATAATCTATGAATTTCATCTAAAAATAGGACTCCTTTATCAGCCTTTTTTAATAATCCTATCCTATCTCTATCAGCACCTGTATACGCCCCTTTTTTTACTCCAAATATTTGAGCAATTACTAATTGAGGATTATCTGCGTAATCAGCACAATTAAACCTAACAAACGATGCTTCTTCACTAATAGCTCTACTTTCTTTTCCAAATAAGTACATATATTCAGCAAACATAGATTTTCCTACGCCTGTTTCTCCAAGAATCAAAGTATGTAATCCATGAGGTGGATAAAGGATAGCTGCCTTTGCCTGCTGTATTGGCATTTCAAGGCTTAACTTAGCTCCTACCAATTTATCTAAACTATTCTTTTCTTCTACATTTTCTTCTTCTACAACTAAATTCTCATATTTATCTTTTATACTAGAAATAGAGTAGACAACTGGTCTTCCAACCACTTTATCTACTCTATTTTCCTTATATAATCTATTTAAATATCTTGATACATTAGCTCTATCTAAACCTATATATTCACTTAATTCGCTAGCTGTTATACCTCTATTCTTTATCTTTTGTAATTTTGCTAATGATAAAAATATACTTTCTAGCTTACTCATATTAACCTCCTAGTGGAAATGTTAATATGAGTATACCATATTTATCATTAACTTTCAGCAAGTTCTAATTCCAAATCTACTTCCTTACCACTTCTATTTACAGTGACAGTTACTTTATCTCCAACATTTTTTTCTGCTTTTAACTTACTTAATTCTTCATAAGTTTTAATTCTAGTTCCATCAAACTTAACTATTACATCACCTTGTTTTACTCCTCCCTTAGATGCTGGTGAGAAGTCTTTAACTTCTTTTACATATAATCCTTCTTCAAGTTGATATTTTTTAGCTTGTTCTTGGTCTATTGTTATAACACTTACACCTAAGTTTAGTAATGGCTTTGATAAATTATCAATTCTATTTTTAGCTTCATTTATTGGTATTGCAAATCCCATACCTTCTACAGAAGCATTTTCACTTGATCCTGATGAACCAATCTTCATAGAATTAATACCTATTACTTGACCTTGAGTATTAACTAATGGTCCACCACTATTACCTGCATTTATAGCTGCATCTGTTTGAATTACCTTTGATGGATTAGCATTACTTTGTGATTGAACTTCTCTATTTACGGCACTAACAATTCCCTTAGTCATAGTTTGAGCAAAGTTCTTTGATAAAGGTGTACCAATTGCTATTACATCTTGACCTGGATATAATGCATCAGAATCTCCAAGTTCAGCTACACCTGGAATCTTAGTTCCTTCATCTAGCTTTAACATTGCCATGTCCATTTGTTGATCATAATTAACTACTTTTGCGCCAACTTCTTCACCTGTACTTAAAAGTACCTTAACATCTGTAGAATTAGCTACAACATGGTAATTAGTTAATATATATCCTTCATCATTTATAATAAATCCTGAACCTAATCCCTCAACTTCTTGTGGGAAAAATCCGCCGTAATCTTGAATGCTCTTAACTGAAATTGTTACAACTGCTGTTTTTACTTTTTCGAATGCTTGCGATGCTGTAAGTGAATCTTGTGTACTGCTTGTAAATTCCGGTGCTACATAAGACTTACTTTCAACTACTGTTTGATTATTCTTTTTCATTAAGTTATAAGTTACATATCCTCCAAATAAACCACTTCCTAAAGTAACTACTAGTACTCCTGCAACAGCTGCTGCTATTCTAGTTCTCTTTCCCATACCTCTTCTTACCTTTTTATTTGATGATGTATTTTGATTAACGTAAGTAAAATTACCGTTGTTATATCCTCCATCGTATGTATTATTTACAGAATCATTTCTGTTATATCCTTCATTTGACCCATTATTTTGTTCATCATTATACATAAATAATTACCTCCCAAAACATTTCCTCATTTCTATAATCATTAGTATACCCTAGAAATTTGACAACTATATGTCAAATTTTATTTTTCACAAATTATCCATTTTGCTTTTTTTCTATTTTTCTAGCCGACTTAACCACATTGCTTATTGAATTTATAACCGTATCTTGATTATTTAAAGAAAATATTTGATTTTCTGATTCTGATACATATAAAGTTGTAAGATCTTCTTTTCCAAGACTTTTTAGCGGCTCATTTTCATCTTGAGAAATTATATAGAAAGGTATTTTACTTGCTATCCCTTCCTTTTGACTATCTTCTGAATAAGTATATAATACTTCTAATTCATTACTTATAGCCTGTCTATATGCCTTTTGATTTTTCTTAACTTTATACTCCTCTACTACATTCTTAGGTATATTCTCTTCTAAATTATCCACCTTATAAGTCATATCAAGTTTATCTAAAAGCATAGTAACACCAACCATAGTCCCAACTTTTGAAATTTTACTATTATAATATGTCCATCTTATATCATCTTTAAATTCTTTAGTTTGTAACTTCTTTGCAGAATACGGGTTGATAAGCACCAAACCTTTTACAGACTCAGGATATAACTCCATGAATTTACTCACTACTAAACTTCCATACTCCTCACCAACAAATATCAAATTTCCTGATACTCCAGCCTTTCTTAAAAGTATTTTTAAATTCTCTGCTTGTTTGTCTGGAGTTTCTATACTTGATGCATCACTAAATCCATATCCTCTTCTATTATAAACAAATGTCTTTACTCCTAAATCTTCTTCTAACCTATCGCATATATCATCCCATTGATATAATACACTACCTATAGCACCATCAAACACTATGGTAAAATCCCCACTACCATCAGTTTTATATTCTATCTTTTTACCATCAATTTTAGCGTAATATAAACTTGAACTTATACTTTCATTGCCTATGAAATTACTTATTACTTGAACAAATACACCAAACAATACTATACTAGCTACTATAATAAATATATTTTTTATTCTTTGAGCTTTAGTAACTTCTCTTTTCATTCTAACTTTTTTTATGCCGTTTGATTCTGGTATAAGGTTCATTCAATTCACCTATCTTTCCCCTAATTTTAAGTTAGGCTTAGCATTTAAATCTAAATTTGATTTTCTTCCACTTAATAATTCAAAATACGCTGCTGATCCTATCATAGCTGCATTATCTGTACATAAAACAGGTGCTGGGAATAAAATTTCTATTCCTTTTTTCTTACCCTCTTCTATTAAAGCTTCTCTTAAGGCTGAATTAGATGCAACTCCCCCTGCAATAGCTATCTTGTTTAAATTCTTCTTTTTACAAGTTAAAAATACATTATCTTTTAAAACTTCTACTACTGCATATTGAAATGATGCTGCTACATCAGCTTTATTAACTTCTACATTTTGCATTTTTGCCTTATTTAAATAATTTAATACAGCTGATTTTACCCCACTAAAAGAAAAATCTAATGTTTCTTCATGAAAATTAGCTCTTGGAAAACTTAAGGCCATCGGATCTCCTTCTTTTGCAAGTTTATCTATCTTAGGACCTCCAGGATATCCAAGTCCAATTGCTCTAGCAACTTTATCATAAGCTTCCCCAGCTGCATCATCTCTAGTTTGACCTAATACTTCAAAGTTTCCATAATCTTTTACATGTACTATAAAAGTATGTCCTCCAGATACAACTAAAGATACAAATGGTGGTTTTAAATCTTTATGCTCAATATAATTTGCACATATATGTCCTTCAATATGATTTACTCCTATTAGTGGCTTTTTAGCCGCAAAAGCTAAACCTTTTGCATATTGTAACCCTACTAATAAAGCTCCTACTAATCCTGGACCATAAGTTACCCCTATTGCATCAATATCATCTAAAGTAACATTTGCCTCTTCTAAAGCTCTTTTTACAACAGAATCTACTGCTTCTATATGCATTCTTGATGCTACCTCAGGAACTACTCCACCAAACTTCTTATGTGTGTCTATTTGTGTTGCAATTACATTTGATAAAACTTCTCTTCCATTTACTACTACTGCTGCTGATGTTTCATCACAACTAGATTCTATAGCTAATATTGTTTTTCTTTCCATAATATCTATCCCTCGTTTTTCCTATTTTGAACTAATAAGTATTATACTTTATAAATAAACGTATATCAATTGATTATCTTGTACTTAATTTAATTATAGAGTATATTTTAAAATAGATTCTTAATTTTTTATAAATAATATCTTTATTATTATTATTGACTAAAAAATAATAAATATAGGAGGAATTAAATAAAATGACATCTTACGCTAAAGTTATTGTTTTAGGTTCACCTATAACAAAGTCAAACTTTAAATTACATAATAGTAATGGTAGAGCAATATTGCCATCAAATTCCGGCCAATATCACGATAGATATGCATTATACGAACAAGAAATTGCTTATGTTGCAAGATCACAAAATCCAGATGTAGTTTTAGAAGAAAGCTTAACTGCTATTTTGAAAGTATATTACAAAAATGAAAAAAGACATCCTGACACAATAAATATAACTAAAAGTATTTTTGATGGAATTGAAAAAAGTGGCCTAATAATTAATGATGCTCAGGTAAAAAATATAATTGTTGAAGAATTTTATGATAAAGAAAATCCAAGATTTGAATTAGAGCTTTTCGGAGAAAGTGCTTATTCTCTTTCTTATTCTGTAAATAAGTTATCTACTCCTAAAGAAAAGATTCTCTATACTCCAATAAAGAAAAATATTACTTCTTTAAAAAAAATAAAAGAAAAAAATATTGATACAGGCACTAATACTTCTTCTTTAAAAATATGTTCAATTTGTAATAAAACAATATCTGATAATGATTTTATTACAGCAGATAAAGGTAGAACTATTATTTGCAAAAAGTGCCTAAAAAAATTATATTAGGAGCTCTGATGAAAATTGAAACCTAAATTTATATTACTAGGAGATAGTCTTACCTTTGGTTACGGAGTACCCTCTAAAAACTCTTGGGCAAATATAATATCTCAAAAAGTTAATATTCAAATAATAAACAAAGGAATAAACGGTGATACTACCCCTTCTATGCTTAGTAGATTTTATACAGATGTATCATCCTTAAATCCTGATTATGTTTTTATTATGGGAGGAACAAATGATTTATTATGTGGAAGATCAGTATCTAGCATAATTGATAATATTGAACTAATGATAAAGGATTCCAAAAACTCAACTGTGTTTATTGGAATCCCACCATGTATAATTGAAGAAATGGCCCAAAAGTTATTTATGCCATCAACTCTTTATAAATATTGTTCAAGTAATTTACCTAATTTACGAGAAGAATTAATAAAACTTTGTAAAAAGTATTCTATTAACTATATAGACTTTTATTCATTAACTAAAAATAATTTAGATAAATCAATTTTTTTAGATGGTATTCATCTAAATTCCCTAGGAAATATTCTTATGAGTGAAGAAATACTAAAATCTATTGATTTATAGTTTGCTTTTAATATATTGTGATGCAGCACTTCCTGCCTCTATTCCATTAACGCCCTTTTCATCTAAGGCATTAATACCATAAATTATATTTCCACATGCAAAAATACCATCTACTGATGTTTCATAGTTAGTTACTTCAATACCTTTAGTTTCATTATTAAAAGATATATTAAGCCCTTTTAATATATCTTTTTCTGGAAAATATCCTACAGATAATATTAAAGAATCACAATCAATACTAGAAACTTCTTCTGTATCAATATTCATTATATTTACTTTTTCTATTCTTTCCTTTCCTATAGACCCTATTACCTTAGAATTTAAAACTATGGGAACATCAAAGTCTTCTAACATAGCTTTTATAGATTCATCATAAGAAAATGTATCTGTTTCTTCAATTATTAAAGCCATAACCTTTGCACCTTCAATAATAAATCTTTTTGCAACTATACATCCCCATTTATTATTAGCTACTATAACTGGTTTCTTTCCTGGCATATATCCTTCTATAGTTATTGTTCTATGAGCATTTCCTACTGTATAAATTCCTGTAAACTTATTAGTGGGAATATCAATATTACCAGTATACTTTTCTCTACAACCCATAGCTAAAATTATAGCTTTACTTTGTATCTTTACAACACCATCTTCTGGTGACACATAAGTAACAACCTTATTACTATTTATATTTAGAACTGTAGCACCTAATTTTATATCTACATCTTTCTCTTTCAACTTACTTACAAAAAAATGTACATACTCAGGTCCAGTTAAATTTGCCTTTAATAGCTCATTTCCAAATCCAACATGAAGACATTGATTAATAATTCCACCCAAAACTTCTTCTCTTTCCAATATTAAAATATTCTTTATACCATTATCTAAAGCGGATAGAGCAGCAGTAATTCCACTAATTCCTCCTCCTACTACAATTAAATCATATTCTTTCATATATAACGTTAGTCAAAATATTTAACATTAATATTTGACCTTACCTCCATTTCTTTATAATCACATCTTTATATTTCCATATCTTTTTATTAAATTATAGCACAATTAATTTAATTTTCATTTTTATTTATTTTTATAAATATATTCATAAAAATTACTATATTATTAAGCTTTCTATATATATTTGAAGGATAATCTCACTTGTATTATAATTTATACAGACTTAATTAGAAAGAGGTGTATCATGAACAAATTAATAAATAATATAAAAGTTTATTTAAAATCCTTAGACAAAGATACATGTATAAAAATAGGTTTATTTATAATTCCTCTTATAGGAATTATCTTCAAAAATATCTTTCTTCAAGGATTTATTCAAAATCAAGATCCATATACCCTTGATTTTTCTACTGGTTATGCTAGCTCAAGATACTTCTTAAAGTATTACTTAGCTTTTACATTAATTTTCTTTAGCTTTTCATTATTATTTAAAGGTAAAGGACGTGTAATATATCTTTTTATAATAGATATATTCCTAACAGCACTTATATTACTAGACGTTATGTATTTTAGAGGATTCTTAACAGTACCATCTGTTATGATATTAACTCAAACAGCTAATCTAGATAATTTAGGTGGAAGTATAATGTCCATGCTTAGTGGATATGATTTTTTATTCTTCTTAGATCTTATTATATTAGCAATCTATGTTTTTATTACAAGAGATACTTATAAAAAAGAAGGTAAAAGAGCTATAAAAACATTTATAGTTACTATTATTTTATCTATAGTATACATTGGTTACATTCCTTTTAATCTTCATGTGTTAGATAATAAGGATGTTAGTGATGCATACTTATTTGATGACTATGATCCAACAAATACATGTAAATACTTTAGTTCAGTAGGATATCATATATTTGATATTCACGATGTATATGTAAATTCAAAACCTTATACTGTTACTGAACAAGAAAATGAGGATATTGTTAGCTACTACAAATGGAAAAATGAAAACTTACCTAACAATGAATATGCAGGAATGTCAAAAGGTAAAAACCTTCTTGTAATTCAAGTTGAATCTCTTGAAAGCTTTGTTTTAGGTAAAGAAGTTAATGGACAAAAAATAACTCCAAATTTAGATAGAATATTAGGACAAAGTTATTACTTCCCTAATATATATGAACAAGTTAACGAAGGAACAAGTTCAGATTGTGACCTTATGATAAATACATCAATGCTTCCTTTAAGAAGAGGTGGAACATTCTTCAGATACCCAAATACTGATTATAATTCTCTACCTAAAATTCTTAAAACAGAAGGATATGAATCAATATCTATTCATCCTGATAAAGGTTCATTCTGGAATTATGCAAATGCACTTAAAGGTGGAATTGGCTTTGAAAACTTCATAGATTATTTTTCATTTGATGTAAGTGAACAAATAGGTATGGGAATTAGTGATAAAAGTTACTTTACACAAGTAGCACCAAAGCTAAAAGAATTATCTACTCCATTCTTTGCTCACACTATTACATTAACTAACCACGGTCCATTTGACTTACCAGTTGAATTAAGAAAATTATCTTTAGATAATGAACTTAATAATAGTGAACTTGGTGGATATTTTGAAAGTGTTCATTATACAGATGCTCAAATAGGATACTTCTTAGAAACTCTAGATAAAGAAGGGCTATTAGATAATACAACTGTAATAATTACAGGAGATCATACTGGTGTTCATAAATATTACAATAGTAGCATCCAAGCTTTATCTAATAAAGAAGATTGGTATCTTGATGATGGTGAACCAAGAGTTCCATTTATAATTTATGATAAAAATATTACTGAAGGAAAAACATTTGAAACAATTGGTGGACAAATAGATATAATGCCTACAATGCTTTATATGTTAGGAGTAAATAGTAGTAAATATGAAAATACTGCTTTAGGTAGAAATCTTCTAAACACTAATAGAAATTATGCCGTAATAACTAATGGTACTATTAAAGGAACTGACTTAACTGATGAAGATAAATCTCACTTAGAAAATATATTACAATTATCTGATTCAATGATTAGAGGAGATTATTTTAATAATACTAAATAATATATATTTTAAAGGGAGTGTCGCATTAGCAATTTAAAAAATTGCTAATGGCACTTCCTTTTTTTGATGAATATATCTATTTTAGGTTACTAAAAAACTTTAATCTAAAATTTGACGCACTTTAATAAAGGTTCGTAAAAATATATTTT
>SVCL01000186.1 GCA_015058405.1 Clostridium sp. | reverse complement strand
TTCATATACATTATTCGTAAATGAACTTATATCTGCTCTACATTCTTTTCTATTTCCTTTGTATAATTCTTCATTTAAAACATTTGTTACTACTGTTGGTGTGCCACTTGAATCTGTTGTTACTGTAGCTGTCATGTAGACTACTGTTTCTTCTTTTATTTTGCTTTCTCCTATTAGGTTTATGCTTTCTTTTATATTTAACATTTGTTCATCTCCTTAATTTTTTGTATAAAAAAAGCAGTACAGCTTGTACTACTTTTTTATAATCGAAATGTTAATTTCTATTTATTAAATATATCTTCTAAATTAGATTTTAACTTTAATAAACATTCATTTAATTTCATCTTTCCTTCAATTGCTGCTTTAATATAAATATTACTTGCCATTCCAGAAGAATTCATATCATCTATAAATTTATTATTTTCATTAACAACTTTGTCACATAAATTAAAATATGAATTTATATCTGAGGTATCTACTCCCTTAAGATTACTCCAAATTGTATATGATAAATCGTTCCTAGTGACCTCATCCTTTGTAGAATCAATTAAATCAGTTAGTTCCTTCCTAACTCTTACTGGGGCATCTAAAGGCACTACAATATTATCCTTCCACTTATTTTTCCAATCTTCATATTCTTTACTACCATACTCTATTCCCTTTTTACTTAAATAAAAACTATCATAAAGCTTTTTATCTAACATTTTACTTAATTCGTCATCTGTTAAATTTTCATCATTATTACAAGTTTTATTTACATTTTCTAAGGTTGCATTATTATATATCGTCTTAAACTTTAAAGTATTTTCATCATTATTTTTAAATATTTTAGAAATTTTTTTAGGCAATTTACTTTCTAAGCCTAAATTTTCCTTAACCTTGTTTTTTTCATTTTGCTTATATTCAGTTTTTCTAATATTATTAACACATATGTTAGTATTATTCCCCTCTATCCTCATAACACACCTCCACTTTATATTATATTAAATTAAGCTATATAAAAACTAAAAGAATCAGATCTAATACCGCCACCTGCAGTACCACTACATTTTATTTCTACTGTATGATATCCTTTATAAAGTTTTTTTTCAGATGGATTTATTTTAATTACAGTTTTAAAACCACTTACTACATAACCTATTCCTGTTTTTGATAGTATCCAGCTTTCACTATAATCTTTTAATTCCTTATCATCTAAGTAAATTCTACAATTTCCATATCCTGATTGTACTGTGTTAATAATTAACGGGAACTCATCTCTAACCAATGTAGGCTTACTATTCTTACTATATCTTGCATTTTCATTATAATTTGTATAGTCCACAATTTTAAAAGATGTTAATGCTGGCGCAGGTCCTGCTGATACCCTTTCTATAAAATTAAAATTAATAAATACAATGCTTAATATTAATGCTATTGATAAAAATCTTATTTTTTTCTTCATAATTACTTTAAAGCAAGTAACATATACTTACTTTTCCCTCCTTTATTTTTAATTGTAAGCACTTACAAATTCATCTTACTTCTTTTTTACTTTATTGTCAATTTTTGTACTTTTTAATATAACTCATTGTATTTAATTTTCAAACAACACTTATATTTTCCAATTATTATCAAGTTGTTTTCACCCAACTTAACTTTAGGAAATTCTCACATCTCAACATCCATAAACTTATTAACTCCATTACAAGTAGCTTTCCCCTTCACTCCATCAATAACAATTGTATTCTCCTTAACCAAATTCCTAACAACAATAGGATCATCACCAAATCCCCTCAAAGTAATCTCACTTAAATCAGCCTTAGGAGTAATCTCAATAATACAAGGCGTCTCCATATTACTTTTAACAAAAATAGTTTTTTCAGTAACTCCATCCATAACCTCAACAACTTCTTCCCCATACTCATATCCATCTAATTCAAGATTTAAATAAAGCCATTCATCAAACTCAGTATCCTCAATAGATGAATTAGTTAAATAAACATGAAAATAATGTTCCAAATTATTGAACTTAATATCAGCTTCATCAATAAAATTAGCCATAAAATCAGAAATATTTTTATATGCTGTATTCCTGTCTATAGCTTCAAATAATATTTTAATTGTTATCTTTTTAAATCCAACTTTACTTGATAACTGAGTATAAATGTCACCTATCTTACTTTTCTTAATTTCAATTTCTGCAGGTTGAATTAATTTACTACTAACACTTGCTCCATACTTTTTTATATCAATATCATTTACTATCATCTTATCCTCCTTCTAGTTGCTGCAAGCTTTCCACCAATTCTATCTGCCAAAGCATTTTCATTAAAATAAACATTACTCTTAAGCGTTACATTACTCATAGCATTTGCTACTGCTACAGCTGTTGCTTCTGCTATCATTTGAGCTATAGAATTCATATTAAAATTATTAGAATAAGAACTATTATAATTATTAGTTGTTTTATTAATAAGCTGCTTACTTAAAGTACTATTTTGATTAAAGAAACCTCCATTAACTTGTTTTGATAATAACTTTTTAGTTTCTGGAGCTGTAATTACCTTTTCTCCACCTTTGAAATTATAAAGTTGTGGCCCTGAATCTCCTGTTAATATTGCCCTTCTTCCATCAAGTATAAGCTCCTGTCCTTCTTCTGCTACAAAGGCAACTCCTGGTGGTGCATTGTCTGTCCCATTGGCAAAACCAAAGAAACTTTTAATTCCATCACCTATAGCTTCAAATAATGTTTTTATTGTTACTGTCTTAGATCCTGGAATATTTCTTATAGCATCTTGTACTCCTTGAACATCTCTTATAGTTCCATCTGCATTACTTTGTATTTGTATTGGTGTACCATTTAGATTTAATATTCCTGACCTTGTGCCATCTGTATTTTGTTTTACATCTTGAAGGCTTCCAATTACCCTTCCATCTGCATCGCATATTTGTCCTGAAGCATTTATTGTATTACTCACCATATCATTTAAAGCTGACTTAACTTGTAAATTAGTTACATTATGTTGGTCTGCAATACCTTTTACATCATTAGCAATATTATTTGTATAAGCTCCAATATTGCCTGTGAAAGTATCATATATTCCTGTTATTTCTCCTGTGGTTTTATCAACTGTTACTGCTATATTTTGAAATTAACTTCTTGTTCACTAACAACTCCATCAAGATTAACAAGGTCCATATTATGCTGTAATTCTCTAAACTTACATGACATATCTTCAAGGCTTCTTTGTGTTTCTTCACTAATATTCTCATTCCAATTACGATAAACTGCACCCATATTCTCAAGCTCTTCTCTTGAATACATTGTAGCTCCTGTTACTTTTCCTATAGCCACCTCTAAGGCTGACATTTCTTCTTTTGATTTAGTCATGGTGCTATTGTTTAAATCTGCTGTAGCATTTACTACTGCAATTACTCCTTCTGTTACTCTTATTAATTTACTAAAGCCTTCTATACCTTTTCCTACTACTCCAACAATTGAGCCTATGCCTTGTGTTAATCCACCTATAGCTTTTAATGATGCTCCTGCAGTTAAAGTGAATAAGCCCATATTTATAATAGTTTGTTGTGTTCCTTCATCTAAATTAGCAAACCAATCTATTAAACCACTTATTTTATCTATAAGATCATTAACTCTTGGAAGTAACTTTTCACCAAGTTGTATTCCTAAACCTTCTAACTTTGACTTTAACTTTTCTATGTTACCTTCAGCTGTATTATTCATAATTTCATACATTTCTTCAGTAACACCATTACAATTATTAATCTTTCCTCTTAAATTATCATATTGAGTACCTAAACCATTAAGTAACATATTTAAAGTATCAAGCTGAGTTTTTCCACCTATAGCACTTTCAAAGTTTGTTCTTTGCTCTTGAGTACATTTAGCAAGTCTTTCTTTTAGTAGCTTTAAGGTATTTGTAAGTAAGATTAAAAGTTTTGGCGTCTTTTACTGATTCAAAAATAGTAATAAAATATCCCTATAAAGATTCTTGGGGCTGTACAGTTCCTCAAAATTCTTTATAGAGATTTTATAATTTTTTTATTTTCTAATTTTTAGATTATCCGGTAT
>SVCL01000185.1 GCA_015058405.1 Clostridium sp. | reverse complement strand
GCTTATCTATCAGACCTCCCCAGGTAAGAACAACAACCTTCTTCTCATATATCTGCTACATTTACTCCTAAGGGTTTGGGTAGTGTTGGACTTTGTTTTGTTTTGCTAACTCGTCCGCCCTTAGCAAGCCCACAACGGACTTTCACCGTCGAGTTGTTGCCCATGCTGGGCACACAAAAAACAGGTATTTTACCTTATTGTAAAATACCTGTCCTTAACTTTTAAATTATTTTAGTTTTAATTTTTTTAATCTATTAGTAGCTTCTATAACATTATCTCTTTCTGCAAAACAGCTTAAACGGAAATATCCTTCACCATTATTTCCAAATCCAACTCCTGGAGTTCCTACAACATTTGCTTCTTGTAATAATAAATCAAAGAACTCCCATGAAGACATATTGTTAGGACATTTTAACCATATATATGGTGAATTTTCTCCTCCAATATATTGAATGTTTAATTCCTTTAAAGTTTTTCCTACTATTGATGCATTTTCTTTATAGTATTCAATTACTTCTCTTGTCTTAGCTCTTCCTTCTTCACTAAATACAGCAGCTGCTGCCTTTTGTACTATATAAGGTACACCATTATATTTAGTAGTTTGTCTTCTAAGCCATAATTTATTTAAAACTACATCATCGAATTTTAATTCTTGTGGTACAACAGTATATCCACATCTTAATCCTGTAAATCCAGCTGTCTTAGATAATGAACATATTTCTATAGCACATTCTTTTGCTCCTGGAATTTCATATATACTATGAGGAATTTCTGGAGTTTTTATAAATGATTCATAAGCAGCATCAAATAATATTAATGCTCCCATTTCCTTAGCATATTCCACCCACTTAGTTAACTGTTCTCTATTATAAACCGCACCAGTAGGATTATTTGGTGAACAAATATATATTATATCTGCCTTAATATTATAATCTGGTAATGGTGAAAAATTATTTTCTATATTTCCATCAATATATACTATCTTTCTACCATCCATAACATTAGTATCAACATATGCTGGATAAACTGGATCTGGTATTAATACTACATTATCTTTATCTAAGATATCTAATATGTTTCCTAAATCACTTTTAGCTCCATCGCTAATAAATATTTCAGACATATCTAAATCTACTGAAAAACCTTTATAGTACTTTTGAAGTACTTCTCTTAAAAAGTCATACCCTTGTTCTGGACCATAACCTTTAAAAGTTTCCTTCTTAGACATATCTTCTACTCCACTTTCTAGAGCCTTTATTACTGGTTCACAAAGTGGTAGAACAACATCCCCAATTCCTAATGATATTACCTTTTTATCCGGATTTGCTTCTTTAAAAGCATTTACCTTATGAGCTATGTTTGCAAACAAATAGCTTTCTTGTAAGTTTAAATAATTTTTATTGATTTTCAACTTTTTTCTCCCCCTTAGCAGCTTTTACTAATCCTACAAACAATGGATGTGGTCTATTTGGACGAGATAAGAACTCTGGATGATATTGAGCTGCAACAAAGAATTTATTTGAATCTAATTCTACAGCTTCAACTAACCTTCCATCTGGTGAAATACCACTTAACTTTAATCCATTAGCTATGTATTGTTCTCTATAATCATTATTAAATTCAAATCTATGTCTGTGTCTTTCGTGAATTAATTCTTCTCCATAAAGTTCATATAACTTACTATTCTTATCTATCTTACATGGATATGAACCTAAACGCATTGTTCCACCTTTACTTTGAACTCCTACTTGGTTGCTCATTAAATCTATAACTGGATTTTCAGATAATTCATCAAACTCTCTAGAATTTGCATTCTTTAATCCTAATACATTACGTCCATATTCAATAACTGCAACTTGCATACCTAAGCAAATTCCTAAGAAAGGTAAATCATTTTCTCTTGCATATCTAACTGCTTCTATTTTTCCTTCTACTCCTCTATTACCAAATCCACCTGGTACTACTATACCTTCACATTCTTTTAGTAAATCTTCTACAGTATCTCTTGTTATTCTTTCACTATCAATCCATTCAATAGTTACATTAACGCCATTTTCATATCCAGCATGTTTTAAACTTTCAACAACTGATATATATGCATCATGTAATTGAACATACTTTCCAATTATACCTATTTTAACTTCATCTTCTTGAGCTTTCTTTATCTTTTCTACTAATGCAACCCATTCATCAAGTTTACATTTTGTATTGTTAATTCCTAATTCTCTACATACTATTTCAGAGAAATTACTCTTTTCTAACATTAATGGTGCTTCATATAATACTGGAACTGTACTATTTTCTATAACACAATCTTGCTTAACATTACAGAATAATGCTATCTTGTTCTTTACATCTTTAGTTAAAGGAATATCACATCTACAAATAATCATATCTGGTTTAATTCCTAAACCTTGTAATTCCTTTACACTATGTTGTGTTGGCTTTGATTTTAATTCTTCTGATCCTTGAATATATGGTACTAAAGTTACATGTATAAATAAACAGTTTTCTCTTCCAACCTCTAATGATACTTGTCTTATAGCTTCTAGGAAAGGAGTTGATTCTATATCCCCAACAGTTCCACCTATTTCAGTTATAATTATATCACTGCCAGTAACTTCTCCTAATGAGTATACTTGATTTTTAATTTCATTTGTTATATGAGGAATAACTTGAACTGTGTCACCAAGATATTCACCTTTTCTTTCTTTGTTTAAAACATTCCAATATACCTTACCAGTTGTAATATTTGAATATTTATTAAGATTTTCATCTATAAATCTTTCATAGTGACCTAAATCTAAATCTGTTTCTGCTCCATCATCTGTTACAAATACCTCTCCATGTTGAAATGGACTCATAGTTCCTGGGTCAATATTAATATATGGGTCAAACTTTTGAGCTGCTACCTTTAATCCTCTGCTTTTCAAAAGTCTTCCTAAAGAAGCTGCAGTTATTCCCTTTCCTAATCCTGATACCACTCCACCTGTTACGAAAATATACTTTTTGTTCATAATAATTTAAATCCTTCCTTCAAAAACAAATTCTGCTGGGCCAGTCATATAAACTAAACCATTTGATAAATATTTAATCTTTAAATCACCTCCAAGAAGTTTAACTGTTACTTCTTCATCTATATTACAATAGTTATTCAATACAGAAGCTACAGTAGCTGCACAAGCACCAGTTCCACATGCATATGTTTCCCCACTACCTCTTTCCCATACACGCATCTTGATAGTATTTCTATCAATTACTTCTAGGAATTCTGTATTAATTCTTTCTGGAAATAATTCATGATTTTCAAATTTAGGACCTATCTTTTCGATCTCTAAATCATCAATATTATCCATATATACAATGCAATGAGGATTTCCCATTGATACACAAGTAACGTTAAATTCCTTATTATCAACAGTGATTTTCTCATTAACAATTTTTTCTTTATTAATATTTACTGGAATATCTTTAGGATTTAAAATAGCTTCTCCCATGTTTACTTCAACTTCAGTTACCTTTTTGTCAACTACTGTCATGTTAAGCTTTTTAATTCCACCTAAAGTTTCAAGAGTCACTACATTTTTATCTGTAAGCCCTTTTTCATATACATACTTTCCAATGCATCTACTTGCATTTCCACACATCTTACCTTCTGAACCATCTGCATTAAACATTCTCATTCTAAAATCTGCTACTTTAGAAGGTAAAATCATTACAATACCATCGCCGCCAACACCAAAATGTCTGTCACTTAGTTTTATAGAAAGCGCCTCAGGATTTTCTATTTCTTTTTCCATGCAGTTAAAATAAATATAATCATTACCTATACCATGCATTTTAGTAAATTCCATAATTTAAACTCCTAAATAATTAATTATTTTATCAGCTACTTCCCTTCTAGTTAATCTAGAATCCATAGCTTGTTTTTCCAAATATCTATGTGCCTGCTCTTCAGTCATACTTTTATATTGAATAAGCAAGCATTTTGCTCTATCAATCTTTTTTATGTCATCGACTTGCTTTAATAATTTGTTCTTTTCATTTCTCAACTTACTAAATCTCTTTAATGATGTTGAAACAAATCTCACTCCTTGGTGAAAAATAGCTCTTGTAAAGGGTTTTGGTATTACAAAAATTCCATATTCCTCAACCTTAGATGCTACCATATCAGCCTTTTCAGATTTTGCTACCAATATTATACCGCTATTTCCACTAACTGAAAATTTTATAGCAATATCAGTACCAAACTCATCTTTTAGTGGAGTATCTATTATTATTATCTCATAATTTTCACTTAGTAATTTTCTTCTTGCTGCCCCACCGTTACTTTCAGTGTCTATATGAACATATCCCATACTCCTCAAGTTTTCGGTGTATACTTTAGTTCCTTTTTCTGAGCTACATACTAACAGTACTTTATCCATATAACACCTCCTAAGATTACCAATTTAATTAAAGTTTATAAAAGTAATTATTTATCTCCCATTCACTAATTTCATCATGTGATGTACATTTACTTTCATAATCTTTCCACTCATTAAACTTATTTCTTAAGAATTTTGTATAGATAAATTCACCTAAAACTTCTTTTACAAAATCGCTTTTTTCCATTATGTCTAAGGCTTCCTTAAGACTTAATGGTAACTTTTCTACCTTTTCTATCTCCATATTATATATATTACCTTCAACTGCTTTAGGTAGTACCTTTTTTTGTTCTATTCCTTCAATTCCTGCATTAATTAATAACGCAAAAGCTAAATATGGATTACAAGTGCTATCAGCACTTCTAAGTTCCATTCTACTATATTCTCCTTTAGATGCTGGAATTCTTATAAGCTGTGATCTATTTTTATGAGACCATGTTACATATTTAGGAGCTTCAAAAGCGCCAAACCTTTTATATGAATTTACTGTAGGATTTAAGATAGCTGTCATTTCTCTCATTCTGTCCATTATTCCTGCAATGAAACTTTCAGCCTCTTCAGAATGTGTACCATCTGTATGAAATAAATTTTCATTTTCTTTTTCAATAGATAAATTAATATGAAGACCTGATCCACTCTTATTCATAAGTGGCTTAGGCATAAAAGTTGCATGTAGACCATTTAAACTTGAGATTATTTTGATAACATTTCTAAAAGTTATGCAATTATCTGCTGATATTAAAGCATTATCAAATCTAAAATCTATTTCATTTTGACCTGGTCCTGATTCATGATGTGATGTTTCTGGTGTTAATCCCATTTCTTCTAAAGTCAAACATATTTCTCTTCTAATATTTTCTCCTTTATCACCAGGCGATACTTCAAAATATCCTGCAATATCATGTGGTATTAATATAGGATCTCCCTCATCATCTGTTTTAAATAAATAGAATTCACACTCTGGTCCTACTTTTGCAGTATAACCAAGGTCCCATAGCTTTTTGACTGCCCTTTCAAGAACACTTCTTGAATCTCCTTCAAATATATCTCCTTCTGGAGTTTTTATATAGCAGAAAAATCTAGCCACTCTACTTTCTTGTGGTCTCCAAGGTAAGATACTAAGGGTAGAAGGGTCTGGAAATAATAATAAATCTGATTCTTCAATATTTAAAAAGCCTTTTATTGAAGATGCATCAAAACTTATTCCATATAGAAATGCTTTTTCTAATTGAGAAGCCATTATTGATATATTTTTAACCTCTCCCAATATGTCGCAAAATTGTAATTTGATAAACTTTATATCATTTTCCTCTACGAACTCTAAAACTTCTGCAATTGTTTGATCCACTAATAAAGCCCCCTTTTTTCAACTTAATCTAAATGACAATCATTATTATATCACTATTATATAATGACAAATAGATATATAGATAAATTTAGCTAATTTTATAGTACTTTCAAAAAATATTTACATTATAATATATGTATTTTTCTGTGTAATTTAAATTCACTCTGCCTTACAACAACTTCTTAAAAAAATCCATTTTCAAAAACCGTTTTTGAAAACAGACTTAATATGTAATTAACTCTATTAATTTTATATATACTAATATGTACTAAAAAAAACTTTTTATGAATATCTATAAATGATTCAATCAAAAAAGACGTCCCTTAATAAAACTGTCAAAACACCCGTAAAACAGTAATTTAAGAACGTCTTTGTTCTTTTTTACTTATGATATTACTATAATAGTAACAATGTGTACTTTTGTCAATATGATTTTTTTAATATTATTTTTTTTCCTAAAAATTTAAGAATATATTATTTATTTTTTTTAAAAATGTATTGCATTTTCTATTATTTAGTAATATACTAACTACTATAAACAGCAAAGGCGCTGTGTATGAGATTAAGCATACGCAGCGCCTTTTTTTATTTTTTATTTATTAGATTGATTTTATTTTATCTTGAGGAGGAATTTTAATATGGAAAATAAAAATTACTTACCAGAATTATTTGGTAGTATGGTTTTTAACGACACTACTATGAAAGAGCGTTTACCAAAACAAACTTACAAAGATTTAAAGAAGGCTATCGAAACTAATTCAACTTTAGATCTTTCAATTGCTAATGTAATTGCTAACGCTATGAAAGATTGGGCAATCGAAAAAGGCGTAACTCATTATACTCACTGGTTCCAACCAATGACTGGTGTTACTGCTGAAAAACATGATGCTTTTATAACTCCAGTTGGAGATGACTCAATAATAATGGAGTTCTCTGGTAAGGAATTAATAAAAGGTGAACCAGATGCATCAAGCTTCCCTTCAGGTGGTTTAAGAGCTACTTTCGAAGCAAGAGGATATACTGCTTGGGATCCAACTTCATATGCATTTATTAAAGATAATGTTTTATGTATTCCTACAGTCTTCTATTCATATACTGGTGAAGCCCTAGATAAAAAGACTCCACTTCTACGTTCAATGGAAGCTCTAAATAAACAAGTATTAAGAATCTTAAAGTTATTTGGAAAAGATGATGTTAAGAGAGTTACAACTACTGTTGGACCAGAACAAGAATATTTCTTAGTTGATAAAAAATACTATGAACAAAGATTAGATTTAATGTTAACTGGTAGAACTTTATTTGGTGCAAAACCTCCTAAGGGTCAAGAAATGGATGACCACTACTTTGGAAGTATAAAACCAAGAGTAGCAGAATATATGGACGACTTAGATCAAGAATTATGGAAACTTGGAATTCTTGCAAAAACTAAACATAATGAAGTTGCTCCAGCACAACATGAACTTGCTCCAATATTTGCTTCAAGTAATGTAGCAACTGATCATAATCAATTAACAATGGAAATAATGAAGAAAGTTGCACTAAAACATGATTTAGTATGTTTACTTCATGAAAAACCTTATGATGGTATAAATGGTTCAGGAAAACACAATAACTGGTCTATTTCAACTGATCAAGGTGAAAATCTTTTAGAACCAGGTAAAAAGCCAGAAGAAAATATTCAATTTATTACTTTCCTTTGTGCAATAATAAAAGCTGTTGATGAATACCAAGATCTTTTAAGAATTTCTGTAGCTAACGCTGGAAATGATCATAGATTAGGTGCTAATGAAGCTCCTCCAGCTATAGTATCAATGTTCTTAGGTGATCAATTAACTGATATATTAGAATCTATATTAAACGGTTCAGTATATTCTCCAAAGAAAGCTGAAACAATTGAATTAGGTGTTGATATAATTCCTAAATTCCACAAAGATACAACTGATAGAAATAGAACATCTCCATTTGCATTCACAGGAAACAAATTCGAATTTAGAATGCTTGGTTCTACTTTCTCAATATCTTGTCCAAATGTCATCTTAAATACAATAGTTGCTGAAACATTATGTGGATTTGCAGACGAACTTGAAGGTAAAGAAGACTTTAAGTCATCTTTAGATCAATTAATTAAGAAAACTATTAAAGAACATAAGAGAATAATCTTTAATGGAAACAATTATTCAGATGAATGGGTTAAGGAAGCTAAAGAAAGAGGATTATTAAACTTAAAGACTACTGTTGATGCTCTTCCTTACTATGTAAAGCAAAAGAATATAGATTTATTTGTTAAACATAATATATATACAAGCGTAGAAATGCAAGCTAGATATGAAATTCTTTTAGAAGAGTATTCTAAAGTTATAAATATTGAAGCTTTAACTACTGTAGATATTACTAGAAAACAACTTCTACCAGCTGTAAATAAATTTATGAAAGATTTAGCTGATACTATTATTAGTAAAAAATCTGTTGGTTTAAGTACTAGCTGCGATATGGAAAAAGGAACTTTAACTCAAGTTTCAACTTTAGCTAATAAGTTATATGAAGAAGTTGAAAAATTAAATACTTTATTAACTAAAGTTGAAGATTATAGCGATGCATTAGAAAATGCTACATTCTATAAATCACAAATAGTTCCTGCTATGACAGCTACTAGAGCTTGTGCTGATGCACTTGAAGAAATAGTAGGAAAAGAATATTGGCCAATTCCTACTTATTCTGATTTAATATACAGAATATAATTTTAAAAATATAAAAATATAAAAACATAAAAATATAATTTTACACAAAGAGGTGTATTTAACTAAAAATTAAATATGCCTCTTTTCTTTTATTTATAGGGGGGATTTATTATGTATTCATCTGTTGATACAATTTGGGTATTACTTGGGGCTATCTTAGTATTCTTTATGCAAGCTGGTTTTGCTATGGTTGAAACTGGTTTTACTAGAGCAAAGAATGCAGGTAATATCATCATGAAAAATTTAATGGACTTTGCTTTAGGTACAGTAGTATTCTGGATTTTAGGTTTTGGATTAATGTTTGCTGGAGATGGTAAATTTATAGGTGGGCTTGACATATTTGTTCAAGGTGACTATTCTGCATCTTATCCAACATATGCTTATTTAATATTCCAAACAGTTTTCTGTGCTACTGCTGCTACTATAGTTTCTGGAGCAATGGCTGAAAGAACTAAATTTATATCTTATTGTATTTATAGCGTTATTATCAGCGCTTTTGTATATCCTATATCTGGACACTGGATATGGGGTGGCGGTTGGCTATCACAACTTGGTTTCCATGACTTCGCTGGTTCTACTGCCGTTCATATGGTTGGAGGTGTTGCTGCTTTAATAGGTGCAAAAATTCTTGGACCTCGTATTGGAAAGTATAAGGAAGATGGAACTCCTAATGCAATACCAGGACATAGTTTAACTCTTGGAGCTTTAGGTGTATTCATACTATGGTTCTGTTGGTTTGGATTTAATGGTTGTTCTACAGTTTCAGCAACTGGAGATGATACCTTAGTTTCTATGTCATCTGTATTCGTAACTACTAACTTAGCTACAGCTGTAGCTACTACTTCTACTATGATAATCACATGGATTCGTTATAAAAAACCAGATGTTTCTATGACACTAAATGGTTCTTTAGCAGGTCTTGTTGCAATAACTGCTGGTTGTGATATGGTATCCCCAGTTGGTTCTTTCTTTATAGGTTTAATTGCATCCTTTGTAGTTGTATTTGGTATAGAATTTGTTGATAAGAAACTTAAAATCGACGATCCTGTTGGTGCTATAGGAGTTCATGGATTCTGTGGTGCAACTGGTACTTTATTAACTGGTTTATTTGCTACTGATGGTGGTTTATTCTATGGTGGAGGATTTAAATTCTTTGGTATTCAAGTACTTGGTGTTGTTTCAGTTATTGCTTGGGTTGTAATAACTATGACAATAGTATTTACAGTAATAAAAAATACAATTGGTTTACGTGTATCTGTAGAAGAAGAAACTTTAGGATTAGATATAACAGAACATGGCTTAAGCAGTAGTTATGCTGATTTCATGCCAATGAATAATAGTTTAAATTTAACTGTTCCATCATCAAAAGTAGTTGCAGCTACTACTGAAGAAGCTCCTTTATCTACTGCACCTAAATCAACTACTAAATATAAGATGACTAAAATCGCTATTATTATAAATCAAGACAAACTAGATATATTAAAACTTGCTCTTGACAATATAGGAATAACAGGTATTACAGTAATTCAAGCTCTTGGTTGTGGAATGCAAAAAGGACATACTCAATATTATCGTGGTGTAGAATTTGATACTCATCTACTACCAAAGGTTAAAGTAGAAATTATAGTATGCAAAATTCCTGTTCAAACAGTTGTGGACACTGTTCAAAAAGTTCTTAGATCTGGTAATATTGGAGATGGTAAAATATTTATCTATGATGTTGAAAATGTTATTAAAATACGTACAGGCGAAGAAGGATTTGATGCCTTACAAGATAATGCTTAATATAATTTAATTTATATATATTACAAACAAGAAAAGAAACTGTATCAATTATAACCACAATTGATACAGTTTCTTTTAGTTTATTAAACTTTAAACAAATATTATTTATGTTCATGATTTCGTATATGTTTTTCACAATAGCATTTCTTTCCTGTACATTTACTACAATACCTAAACTCCATATTAGGATCTTCCACATCAGTTATTCCACAGACCTCACATTTATGTCTATAATCCTTTTTAACTGACTCCATCTTTCTTTTATAATCCTTCATTCTAATTACTGAATTTCTTCTCATCTTAGCTTCTCTATAATTAATTTTTAAATGAAATATTAAATAATTAACTACTGGAACTATAGTTACAAGAGCTGAACCAATATCTCCTCTAATTAAATATTTAATAAAATTAACAAGAATTAAAAACCAATTAAAGTATGCTAAATATTTCATTTTAATAGGAATAATAAAATAAAGCATAATCTGAGTATCAGGATATAACTTAGCATAAGCTAAAAATAAAGATAAATTTAAATATACCCCTGTTGCTACAGTATCAGTTAAAAATGATACTATAATAACAGCTATCATTCCTATTAAATAATAAATATTAAACTTAAAACTACCCCATTCTCTTTCAAGTTCAACGCCTGCTACATAATAAAAGTAAAATGCAAAAATTGCAAATACTAAAGATGTAGGTGTTACAAATATAAAAGTTATAAGTCTCCATACTTCTCCTTGAAGCACTTTATAAGGTATTAAGGCTAAAGTACTATATATAGAACCATCAACAAAATTAGCTATTATAAATACAAGAACATTTACTACTGTTATTATCTGCATTAAATTATGGACAGTATATTTATCTCGTTTATCTCTAAAATCATTAATTTTTCTCATCTATTCCTCCATAAAGTTTATTATAGATTTCATATAGTATTATTGCCCAAAATAATAAAGATATCTACTTTGATTCAATCTTATCTAATTTTCTATTATATAGGAACATGTATAATGACGCCATAAATATAATTCCATATCCTATAAAACTTAGAGCATCAGGCCATATACCAAATAGTGTAAAGCTAAATATAGCTGCAAATAATATATTTGTATAATCAAAAATTGATATTTCTCTAGCTGGAGCAAATCCATATGCTAATGTTATACCAAACTGGCCTATACTTGCAAAAATCCCTGCTGCCATTAAACATAAAAATTGACTTATACTCATAGATTTATATGTCATAATCATTATTGGAGCAATTATAATTGTTGAGCAAAAAGAAAAATAGAATACAATGGTTTGTGATTTTTCCTTTCCTCCTAAATATCTTACACAAGTATATGCACCTGCTGCTGAAAGCCCTCCAAGAATTCCTGCTAAAGCTGGAATCATACTCATATCAAAAGTAGGTCTAACAACAAACAGTGTACCAATAAAAGCTATTATAAGTCCTGTTATTTGTTTTGAATTAATCTTTTCCCTTAAGAAAATTGCTGAAAATATAATAACAAAGAAAGGACTAAGTTTATTTAACATAGTGGCATCTGATAAATGAGTCATCTTATCTATTGCATAATAATTACATACAATTCCTATAGTTCCAAGTATACTTCGTGTTAGTAAAGTAATTTGATTTTCCTTTTTACCAAAAAGACTTTCTTTACTTTTTAAAACTAAAATTAATGCTACTACTAAAGAAACTAAATTCCTAAAAAATGTTTTCTGAAATGATGGTAAATCACCAGCAAGCTTTACACATGCAGACATGGCAGCAAATCCAAAAGCTGAAAAAATAATAAAAATAATTCCTTTAGTTCTATTACTTAAAATATTAAATTTCATAGCTATCTCCTCCTTAAATGCTAGTATATCATACAAATATACTATATAATCGTATTTTATTAAAATTTCACCACTTTAATTAATTAATTTTCACAATGCCAAAAACTTAAAAAACATTAATTTTATCAATTTAATCCCTTTAATTTAAAACAAAACTTACAATTCTAAAGAATTTACTATCTATTATTTATTTTTTTTATGTGATTTGTTATTATATTATATAAATAACGTACTTACTATCAAAGAAGATAGATATATTGCTACTTTGCAATTGTCTATCTTCTTTTTATTTTTTTAGAAAGGAATGATACTAATGTCTATTAATTCAGGTGATACTGCTTTTATTATTATTAGTACTGCTTTAGTTTTCTTAATGACACCTGCTCTATGTTTCTTTTATGGAGGAATGGTCAGAAGAAAAAATGTTCTTAATACTATTTTATCTTCATTTTTCATCTGTGGTCTAGCGTCTGTGCTTTGGGTTATTATTGGTTATTCTCTATCTTTTGGAGAAGATATCAATGGTTTTATTGGGGGATTTAATCATATATTTTTCAACGGAGTTTCATTAGAGCCTAGTAATGTATATGCTACAACTATTCCAGAAGCATTATTTGCTTCTTTCCAAATGATGTTTTCTATTATAACTCCTGCTTTAATTACAGGATCTTTAATTGGTAGAATGAAATTCAAATCTTTATTTATATTCATAGGTTGCTGGCTAATACTAGTATATTACCCATTAGCTCATATGGTATGGGGCGATGGAGGATTTATTGCAAATCTAGGTGCACTTGATTTTGCTGGAGGTAATGTTGTACATATAAGTTCTGGTGTTTCAGGACTAGTTGCTTGTATATTGCTAGGAAAAAGGCGTGAATATGGTATGTTATCTTACAAACCTCACAATATACCTTTTGTATTCCTAGGGGCTGCTCTTCTTTGGTTTGGATGGTTTGGCTTTAATGCAGGTAGTGCTCTTGGAGCTAATGGTTTAGCTGTACATGCATTTTTAACTACTAATACTTCTGCTGGAGCTGCTCTTTTATCTTGGATGTTAATTGAAAAGATAAGGTTTGGTAAAACTACTCTTTTAGGTGCTGCTACTGGTGGTGTTGTAGGACTTGTAGCTATAACTCCTGGTGCTGGGTTTGTTCCTATTTGGTCTGCCTTAATAATAGGATTTTTAGTAAGTCCTATTTGCTTCTTCTGCATGTCCACATTAAAATCAAAATTTGGATATGATGATGCCTTAGATGCTTTTGGATGTCATGGAGTTGGAGGTATATGGGGGGGTATAGCTACTGGTATCTTCGCTGATTCTTCTATAAACCCTATAGCTAAATGGAATGGGCTTTTCTTTGGTGATACCAATTTATTCATAGCTCAAGTTTTAAGTATAATAATAACTATTGCTTTTGCTGCAATACTTACTTTTATTATTATTAAAGTTATACAATGCTTTATGGATATAAGAGTTTCAAAACAAGAAGAAGCAAATGGTATGGATTTATCTGAACATAGTGAATCAGCATATCCATCATTCATGGGATTAGATTAGGAGGTAATTTAATGAAAAAAATAGAAGCTATAATTCGTCCATCAAAACTTGAAGAACTCAAAGATGAACTTCGAAAATTTAATATTTCAGGTTTAACAATTTCTCAAGTTTTAGGTTGCGGAAAACAGATGGGTTGGACTGAACAATATAGAAGTAATGAAGTATTAATAAATGTTTTACCTAAAGTTAAACTTGAACTAATTGTTCAAGATAGTAATGTAGAAAAAGTTATTGACTTAATCATTAACATTGCAAGAACTGGAGAAGTTGGAGATGGTAAAATATTTATAAGTGATATTACAGATTGTATTAGAATTCGTACTGGTGAACGTGGCCATAATGCATTGTAAAAGTAATACCAATAAAAATGGCCTGTATCAAGCACTTTTGATACAGGCCCTTGTATATTTATTAAGCAAGTCCTAATGGTATTCCAAATACAAAGAATCCTATTAACATTAATGTCCATGTTATTAAAAACGCCATTGAATACGGGAACATTAATCTTATCATATCACCTAATGTATATTCAGGCTTGTACTTCTTCATAAATACAAGTATTATACCTGCATAAGACATTAATGGTGAAATAATATTGGTAGATGAATCTGCTACTCTATATGCTGCAGCAACCATATCTGGTGTTAATGCATTATTTACTTTATATAACATTGGTATAAATATTGGTCCAAGTAACATCCATTTTGAAGTTAATCCACCAACAAATAAGTTTATTACAGCTGTTACTATGATGAAACCTATTAATAATAATATTGGATATTCTGAAAGTCCTAAAGCTTGAAGTCCAGTTGCTCCTAAATAAGTAATATAAGTACCTATATTAGAGTAACTTAATAAAGCTAAGAAATTATAACAGAAGAATGTTAATACTAATACATATCCCATATTACTCATTTGCTTTGACATAGCTTTTACAATATCCATAGCAGAGTTGAATTTCTTAACTCTTACTCCATAGAATACACCTGCTACAAAGAAAACAAATGTAATTAATAAAATTATATTATCCATTACTGGAGTTACTTTAGCTCCTGCTTCATTGTAATATGCAGCTAATGGACCTACTGCTAAAAGTGCAACTATTCCTAAAGAAAGAACTAAACCAATTCCAGCCCATATAAGCCCTTTATTTTCTTCTTCCTTTACTGTAAAGTCTTCCATATCCATACCTTCTGGTATTACATATGAATCATTTTCTAATCTTGGTTTCACAATTTTTTCTGTAACTAAATAACCTACTATTGATAAAAGGAAAGTTGATGCAACTATAAATATATAATGCATAAGTGCAGGATTTATAGCTTGTCCAGCACCAGTAACAAAAGGTACGCCTTGTGACTCTGCAAATATTTTAGCATTATTTCCTACTATTACGTCTACTGAAGTTCCTGGAATTAAGTTTGCACTAAACCCAGCAGAAACCCCTGCAAAAGCTGCTGCCATACCTATTATAGGATTTTTCTTTAAACCTATATAAAGTAAACCTGCTAATGGAATTAAAATAAGATATCCAGCATCTGTTGCTATACTACTCATAATTCCTATAAAAACTAAAACTAGTGGTAAAATCTTATCTGAAACTTTTAATCCAATTTTCTTTATACATGTAGTTAATAAACCAGCTTCTTCTGATATTCCTACACCTAACATTACTATTAAGATAGTTCCTAATACTCCATGTCCATATCCTAACCAGTTATTTAATAATGCATTATCAAATAGCCATCTTATATTTTCATTTTGAAACATATTCTTTATTTCATAAGATACAGCACTTCCATCTCCTGATAATGTTTCAAATTGTATGCCACCCATAAAAAGTGTAGCAATCATTGTTATTACAAATAATCCTATAAATATTATCACAGGATCTGGTATTTTATGTCCTATTTTCTCTATTAAAGATACTTTCTTTTTATTTTCTTTATTATTCATAGAAAGCTTCCTCCTTTTTGTCTTTTGTATAACTGAATTAATTTTCTTTTAATAAAATTATATCATCTTTTTTCATTCATTCAACTTTTGTCGTATTTTTTTATTTTTTATTAATCACGCTTTTATTTTTATGATATTTTAATAATATTCTTATGCTTTTTAAGCATTAAATTTACTATTTGTCAATCAAATCTCTCATTTTTTCACATAAACCTCTTATAATCTTATAAAAAAATGAATTTCGTATAATTACAAAATTCATTTTTTAAAATTATTATTTAATTTATTTTTTTTCTATGTTATTAACAATAAGATATTTAGCATCTTTAATATTAATATATTTAATTTTTACAATATCTCCTTCTCTAATTAGAGCTGCTTCTCTAGATGTTTCTGTAGATACTGAGAATATATGATTTTCTTGACCTTTAATTTTTATATCATATATACTTGTTCCATCCTTTATTACAAGACCTATTCTTTCTACTTCGCCTTCAATGTTTTCTTCTATATTAGAACCTTCTAATGATATATTAGTGTTAGTAAGAATATCCATGTAGTTATTTAAAGTTGCTTGTACTGTATCTCCTACTGCAACTGTATTATAATTCTTAACATTAACCATAGCGTATTGTTTTACTAGACCGTTAGTATCTTTTAATGTTGTGAAATAAGTTGGTTCACCTTGAATATTTATTAAATATGGGAAAGTTGCACTATATCTATATTGTTGAACCTTACCTTCTGCAGATTTCATTGCAGCACTTTCTGTAGCTCCAGCTGTTTTATATATAGTAGTTTTTCCTGTTCTTGTATCAGTTAAAGTAAATCCAACTAAACTTTCATCACTACCTACAGATGTTATACCTGTATAATAGAAACATTTATTATTGTTAAATATTAAATTCATACCTTCAGTTGATTTTAATTTATCTTTATCATTAAAATTAAATACACCATGAACTAATTGTCCCCATTTATCTATATAATTACGTATATAGTTTGTTGGTTGAATTCTATCTACCCACTTTGGTAAATTATCTATATCGTAAATTTCTGATTTTCCTGTTTGAGCATCCATAATTAAAGCACCAATTGCTTTCCTTTCAGCTATCCCTATAGCTGTATCATATCTAGTTATTACCCAATATGGATTTCCATCGTCATCAAGTTCAAAAGTATAATCTGTATGTCCTGCTTTCATATCTCTTAAATATGCTGCTCTTTGTAAATCACTTAGTATATAAGATGAATCTAAGTATTTTATATTTAAGCTTTTTCCGTTAACCTCTGTAACTAACTGAACATCATTTTGATTTGTAGCACTTACCTTTATATATCCACTTGTACCTTTACTATTAGTTATCCATTTAATAAAAGAAGAATGTTCTAAAGGTGCTACATAATATAACTCACCGTTTATACTTTGTAAATGAAGCTTACCTATATATACTTGGCTGCCTAAAGAAGGAATTTCCCCAAGCTTCTTATCAGCAAGCTTAGAAGCTAACTCTTCATCTATAGTTGGTAATTGTTTCAAATCAATATAATCTATTTGATCTGCAAATTCAACCTCTTCAACATTTCCTATTAACTTTCTGTGACTCTTGTATTGAACTATTGGGCTACATACAACTACAGCTATAATATAAAGAATAGCTGAAATCACACCTAATCTTCTCAAACTTTTCATCGACCTTAATGTGCCATAAACTATTGAAACAATAACAAATACCCAAACTATTGCGGATATATTTAAGGTAATATCAAATATTAAACTACCATTTAAAAATAAGCCTATTCCAAGTATTAAATATATTCCAATAAGCCATTTTAAGAAGCTTTTTATATTTCCTTGTTTAACTCTAATACTCCTTCCAACTTTATGATTAAATATTTTAGAAAACATTTCTTTTATATGAGCTTCATCAAACCCATTACTATTCATATTCTCTCCTCCTATATTATAATACATATTCCAAAATGTTGTTTTTATTATATCATAAAGAGTTATCCAAAACTATATGTTTTTAAAAATTTTTACATTTTATTTTCTATCAACTATTTAGCAAAATAATTAAACTTATAATTTTACAATGAAAAAGTTTTATAATTGGTCTATAAGTTAAAAAAGATAAAATAAACTAGTCTATAAAGATCTAATTTATTTTATCTTCTTATATAATAACGTCTTTAATTCTATATCATTTCTTTTGATACAACCATTTTTCTTATACTTATCTTACTTAAAACTTTCAATTCTTATTAAATTATTAATGCCATGTACTGCATTTGTCTTTTTTAATTCATTTAATACATTAATAATATTTTCTTCTCTAGTTTTATGTGTTACCAATACAAGTGTTACTTTACTTTCATCCTTAATAACACCTTTTTGGATTACAGAATGCAAACTAACTCCAAACTTTCCAAACACAGCACTAATATCTCCTAAAACTCCTGATTCATCAGCTACTGTTGCTCTTATATAATATTTGCTTTCAATATCTTTAACAGGCATTATTTCTTTATGCCATAAATTATTTTTAACTACAGGCATAAGATTTTCTTCAGCTACGTTAGCTCTAACTATAGAAATAATATCTGCAACAACAGCACTACCTGTTGGTAAATCACCTGCTCCTCTTCCATAGAACATTAAATCTCCAACAGCATTACCTCTAGCAAATACAGCATTATATGAATCATAAACATTAGCTAAAGGATGAGTTTCTGGTATCATAGTTGGATGCACTCTAAGTTCTAGCTTTCCATCTACATCTTTTGCTATCGCTAATAATTTTATTACCATTCCAAAATTACTAGCATACTCCATATCTATATCAGTAATTTTTGTTATCCCTTCTCTATATACCTTTTCAACATCTATTTTGGTTCCAAAGGCTAAAGATGCTAATATTGCTAATTTATATTGAGCATCAAAAGCTTCTATATCTGATGTTGGATCAGCTTCTGCATATCCTTTATCTTGAGCCTCTTTTAATACATCATCAAAATTACTTCCTTCAAGTTCCATCTTGCTTAATATAAAGTTAGTTGTTCCATTTATTATTCCATATAACTCTTTTATTTTATTAGCTGTTAAACTTTCATTAATAGCTTGAATTATAGGTATTCCTCCAGCAACACTAGCTTCATAGTTAAACATTACACCTTCTTCATCAGCTTTTTGATAAAGTTGATCTCCATGTATGGCTAAAAGCATTTTATTTGCTGTAACTATTTGTTTCTTTTTATCCATACATCTTAACATATATTCTCTAGCTGGTTCTATTCCTCCCATTACTTCAACTACTATTTTTATAGAATCATCTTCTAATATATCTGAAAAATCAGTAGTTATTATGCTATCTGGAACCTCTACATCTCTTGGTTTATTTCTATCTCTTACAAGAACTTTAGCTATTTCAACTTCACATCCTGATCGTTTCATTATTTCTTCACTATTGGATTTAAGTATTTTCCAAACTCCGCTTCCAACATTTCCAAGACCTAGTAAGGCAATTTTTACTTTTTTCATTTACATTTCCCCCTTATTTGAAAAATCCCCAACTTTTTATATATCAAATATTATATTACTATTTTTGATAATTTTCCATACTTTATCCACTTTATAATTTATTTTTTATAAATCTAAAGTACTTTTTCATAATATATTTTATATTTACTAGTCTTTTTTTTACTTTTTTAAAATACATTATTAATGATAAATACTTATTAGGAGTTTAAAATGGATAACTTAAATGAAATAATACCAATACTTCTATCTTTTTTTGCTGGGCTGTCTACTATAATTGGTGCCTTTCTAGTATTCTTTTCAAAAAATAGAAGTAAGAAATTAATTACCTTTGCATTATCATTTTCAGCAGGAATTATGATAACCATATCTTTTACTGATTTATTTCCAACTGCAGAAGAAACGCTATGTAAAATATACGGAAAATTAAATGGATGTTTATTATCCATACTTTTTTTATTAATAGGTGCACTAATGGCTTTTTTAATCGATATGTTTATCCCATCAGAAGAAAATATAGGAATTAGTAGTAGCAAAGATACTAGCCTTTTTAGGGTTGGATTTGTATCTATGATTGCATTAATGCTACATAACTTCCCTGAAGGTATTGCTACTTATATATCTGGTTTTCAAAATACAACACTAGGAATCTCAATTGCTATAGCTATAGCTCTTCATAATATTCCTGAAGGTATAGCCATAGCTATGCCAATATATTATTCTACTAAAAATAAAGGAAAAGCTTTTAAATACACATTTATATCTGGTATGACAGAACCTCTTGGAGCCCTTCTTTCCTTTTTATTTTTAAAACCTTATATTAATGATTTTATTTTAAGTGTTGTTTTTGCTCTAGTGGCAGGCATAATGCTATACATTGCAATGGAAGAATTAATACCTGAAGCTTTATCAAACAATCATAAAATAATATATATAGTCTCATTACTTCTAGGAGCATGCATAATGCCTATTACTCATGTATTTTTGTAAATATAAAAAAGGTATTACAATAAACCGACCCCCAAAAGTTAGATTTTAAGTCTAACTTTTTGAAGGTCGGTTCATAACTCAAATTTGTAATACCTTTTTTATATTTAATGCTACATCTTAACTAATATTTCATTAATTTGCTCACTAACATCTAATCTTTCACTATAAATCCATTCTACATCAAACTTCAAATTAAATAGCTTATTAAATGAATAATACATATTTATCTTTTGATAATATATCTCTAATTCATCTAAAGCAGCACTATGAATAACTGGTCTTGTTATCTCTTTTGATTTTACTATAAAAAGTTCATCTACATAAAATAAAAACTGATTCATAAGTTCATCAGAAGTCACATCAAAAGGAACTTTTAATAATTTCCATTGTACCTCTTCCTTTAATTTATATCTTTTTAATTTATCTAATATAATAATATAATCTGATATATCCATTTTTCTATAATAATCTAGCTTTTCTTTTCTAGTACTCCAAAGAGCTAATTTTTCTATTAAGGGTAATGTCTTTATTCTAAGAATAGCATCAGATGGACCTATTACTGCCTGTTCAATTTCTCTATCTTTTTCTTGAATTTTCTTACTTATAAATTCATGTTTCTTTCCTGTAGATGCTACATATCCAATATCATATATTCCTATACGCCCTGCTCTACCAGCTATTTGTTTAACTTCTTGTGATGTAAGATCCCTTACCTCTTCTCCATCAAACTTTTTGATTGATAAAAATATTATCCTTCTAATAGGTAAATTTACTCCCATTCCTATAGCATCTGTAGTTATTAAAACCCTAGTTTCCTTATTAATAAATTGTTCATATTGCTTTCTTCTAACTTCTGGCGGTAAATCACCATATATTATTGATGCTCTTTCCCCTCTTTCTGAGTATTCTTGAGCTAGAGATAATACTTTTTTCTTAGAAAATAATACTATAGCATCACCTTCTTGAATATCTCTATTATTAAATTCATCAGTTTGTACCTCTAGAGGTATGCTTCTTTTATATTCTTTTATTTCATAATCTTCATTACAATCTTTTAATATTTTTTCAATTATTGATTTTGCATTTAGTGCTCCACATATATGTACCTCTCTTGCTCTAACACCAAGTAATGCTCTACTCCAAGCCGCACCTCTTTGGGAATCATCTATCATTTGAATTTCATCAATTACAGCAACTTCATATTGCTTACCCAAATTCAACTTTTCTATAGTACAAGATACATGAGTAGCACCTTCATGAATAATTTCTTCTTCTCCTGTTTGAAGATCACATATTATTCCTTCCTTATTAAGCCTTTCATAATTTTCTAAGGCTAGTATTCTTAAAGGTGATAGATATACACCATTCTTACATGATTTTAACTTTTCTATAGCATTATGTGTTTTACCTGTATTTGTATCACCTAAATGAACTACAAACTTTCTTCTCATGCCTCTAGCTTCTCTATATTCATCCTTAGGGTTATCTGGAAAGTTTTTTTCAAACTCTTCAGATATTATCTTAGGAATATGCTGCTTTGTTAATACTGTCATTATTCCTGAATTTAGAAGTGCTTTATAATTTCCTCTAGCTACTTCATAATAATCAAAATCACAATTATTTTTTCTATTATAATCTTCTAATATTCTTTTACCTATATATTCCAAAATATCATTATATTCATCAAGGACATATTCATATTCCTTAAATCCTTCATTTTCCATTTGATTAAGGAGTAATATCTTTTTTCTCACTGTAGATTCATGTTCATGTAAAGCTCCTCCCTTTGAATGATGAGCTATTTCTTTTATTTGATTAACTTGACTTTTTAGTTTTTTAAACTCTCTTTGTGCAGCGTTCTTTTTCATATAACTCCTCCTAAAAAAACTTACACCTTATATTTATTTTTACCATTTTTTATTATACTATACTCATAAAATAATAGAAAGATTATTTAAATTAATAGCAAGTTTCTACCTTTACTCATAGAATATATGTATAAAATTTTTATTTTGGAGGTAAATTGTTTTGTCATCTTTTAGAATTATATCTTTTGATGGTGGTGGAATTAAAGGAGCCTTATCTGCAAGAATATTAAAACGATTATGTGACGAAAATGAGAATCTTATAGAAAAAACCAACCTATTTGCAGGTACTTCTACAGGTGCTCTAATTGCACTTGCCTTAGCCTCCGACATTTCCCCTGCTGAAATAGATAAAATATCTAATTTTGAAAATTTAAAAAAGATTTTTTCACCAAAACATTTAAATATTTTCAAACCAAAATTCAATAATAAAAATTTAAAAAAGATAATATCAACTATATTACCTAAGGATGCAACATTACAGAATTTAAAAAAACAAGTTTTTATTCCATACTTTCCATCACATAATAATTTTATAGATGGTGGTATTATTACTAATTCTCCTGCTATTACATCAGTAATAACTGTAATACATGAACTTCCAAATAAATATAAATTAAATGACTTCAAAGTTTTATCTATAGGTACTGGTGAAACTCCTAGAAATATTACTTCCAATACCTCTAAATGGGGAATTTTGCAATGGTCTTTTAGACCTTTTTCTTCAGTAAAATTACCTCTTACTTCAATTTTATTAAATGATACATTACCTTTAGAAAACTTATATGCGAAAGAATTATTAAAAGAAAACTTTAAAAGAATAAACTCTACACTTCCATATAATATTGAAATAGGTGACTATACCAAAGTAGATTATTTAAAAAATGTAGCAGATAAAATGGATTTAACTAAAGTTAATAATTTTATAAATGATATATTCCTTAAATAGGGGGAATTCTATTAATGTTTGGTTATATAACTCCAGTTACAGATGAATTAAAGGTTAAAGACTTCGAAGTATTTAGAAGTTACTATTGTGGGCTATGTTTTGCCATTAAAGATAAGTTTGGTAATTTACCTAGATATTCTTTAAACTATGATGTTACTTTTTTCACTGTTATTTTAGATTCTCTTTCTATAGAAGAAACTATTATTTCAGAAAAAACTTGCATAAAGCATCCTTACAACAAAAAAACTTATGTTGTCTACAACTCAGCTTTAGATTATGCAGCTGATCTTAATTTGGCTTTAGTTTATTATAAAGTAAAGGATGATGTGCTTGATGAGTCAAATATAAAAAGCTCATTTCTTTTAAAGATACTAACACCTTATTATAAAAGATTAACTCACAAGAACTTAGATTCAATAATTAGTAACTCTTTAGAAGAACTTCATATGTTAGAAATGAAAAAGGAATCTATTTCTATAGATGAAATTTCTCACCCTTTTAGCCATATAATGGGTTCTATTTTTAAACTTTGCCCTTTTGAAATAATTAATGATTCTCCTAAAATTCGGGACACTTTATACAACTTTGGTTACATTTTTGGGAAATGGATTTATTTAATAGATGCATTAGATGATTTAAAAAAAGATATGGAAAACTCTCGATACAATCCAATTGATCAAGTTTACAATAAGAGAAAATTACCTTATAAAAATTTTATAAATACAATAAAAGAAAATATGGATTTCACATTAATGTCTTTAGCAGTAAATTGTAGTGATATCTTAAAAGAACTTCCTATAAATAAAAATAAAGAAATTATTGATAACGTAATAAATTTAGGATTACTAAATAAATACATGCATATTTCATTAAAATTATAATATATATTATATAGCAATATAAATAGGAGTAGTATATATGGATCCGTACAAAGTTTTAGGTATAATGCCTCATTCGCCAGAAAAAGAAGTTAAAGAAGCTTATTCTAAAATAGTAGAGACTTATAATCCTACTGACCTAGAAGATGACTCTGTAAAATCTTTTTATGAAGAAAAATTAAATGAAGCTAATGAGGCCTATAGAATTATTCATCATAATATGGCCTGTGAAGAAGTTAGGGATCTTATCGAAAAAGATGACTTTATTATCGCAGAAACAAAACTTAACATGGTTTCTGATTTATCTTCTGCTGAATGGAATTACTTAAAGGGAATTTTACTAATAAAAAAGGGTTGGATTGATTCCGGAGTTAATCACATTAAGAAAGCTGCAACATTAAATCCTTACAACTCAGAATATTTAACAACTTTACGTAAACTTAATCAGAAGGTTGGTGCTTATAAAACTAACTTCAATCAAAATCAGAAACAAGGCATGAATCCTCTTTGTGGCAATAGTATGAGTAGTGGAAAAGGTGGACTTTGCTAGAATTTTATTATTTTACAAAAGAATAGGTGCTAGCTTTATAGCTGCACCTACTTTTTTATATACATAAATATTTATTAGGATTATTAGATATTTTTTTACTTCATCGTAAAACAATGAACAATGATATCCATCAGCTACTGAATGATGTACTTGTAATGATACTGGCATAAATACTTTTTCATCCTTCTCATAATATCTTCCCCAAGTTACCATTGGGAAAAGCATTGGAATATTAGTTTCATTATTAACATTAAAAGATGAATACGTAATCCAAGGTATTGATGAGACTATATAAAAATTTTCTCTAAAAACTGTATTATATTTTTTATCTTTTTTATACATTTCTAAATCATTTACCATCGCTTCATAAAACTTATTAAAATCTTCTTTGTATTTTGTAATTAAATCACTCATAACTTTTGTTTTTTCATTTAAGACAGAATAGCAAGGACTAATGAAATCAAAATATCCTAGCTTTCCTTCACTATTAAAAGCCATCTTAAATTCTTTATAACAGTTTAAAGCTCTTGTTACTATCCAAGTAAATGTAGGATATAACCTTAAATCATGTTTCCTTATATACCTATATAAATTAGTAATCTCCATATCTACGGTTAAACTATAGGTACATTTACAATCATTATAATAACGTTCAAAGCATTCTTTTCTATCCCAATTATCAATATCAATAATATTAAACTTCATTTTCCCCACTCCATTATTTATTGTTTCTATTTTTTTATCAGCACTTTTTACAATATATAAAAATAACATAACTTCTTAATATAGAAATTATGTTATTTATACTATAATTAAATTACTATTCAATATCTTTTGCATAAACTTAATTTTAATTTTCCTCTTTTAATCTTTCTCCTATGTTTATATCCTCAATTTTTCCTTTAAATCCTATTAACTTATTTTCATTTTGAACCTTTTTCACTCTTCTGCTCATAATTTTTATAGCCTTACTAATATTAATATTTATTCTAGCTTCACTTTGAGCTATTTGTTTAAGCCTTTTACTATCAAAAGTCTTTTCATCTCTTCCTTTTGGAATAAACATAGATTCAAGCTTTTCACTAGTTCTTATTTGTTTTAAGCTACTTATAATATCTCTTGACTTTAACCCATCAATTAAATCGAATAAGCTTTTATCCACTACTACATCTTGTTGTTTTTCATTTATTTTTACCTTATTTTTTTCTAACTCTCTTTCCTTTTTTTCAAGCTCCTCTTTTTCATCCTCTATCTTTTGCTTTTGTTTTTGAATCTCTAATTGTTGTATTTGCTTATCTACTTCTGCAATTTTATCATCTAATATTTTAATCTTTTCATTTTTTTCTTTTAATGCATTTTCTTTTTCTTCTTTACTTAATTTATCAAATCCCTCAATTTTTGCATTCTTTATATTACTTTTTTCCTTTTTTAATTCTTCTTTTATCTTTTCTAATTGTTTAATCATTTTATTAAAATTTTCTTCTCTCTTTTGTTTTAAAGCCTTAGCTTCAATTTTAAGCCTATTAGAATTCCTTTCTTCTTTTTTAAGTTTTTCTTTTCTATGACCTATAACTTTAGTTTCGATATTAGAAGTTTTAATACTTAATCTAACATTAGAATTTTCAATCCTCATTTTTAATCCCTCCCCCAATTTTACATTTAAATTGGGACATTCTTAACTTTCACCTAATACTTTCATTAAAATATCGCTAGTTGATAACCTTTTATTTACTATTTCTTTTACCTCTTTATTATAATTTAGTATTTCCATTAAACTCTTATCTACTATCACATCATCATTTAAAGTGTTTTTATTTTTTTCATTTATTACTTTTTTATAAATAGTTTTAAAATCCTTTTGATTTTTCTTAAGTTCTTTCTTAACAGAAGTAACTTTATTTAGCTTTCTTATCCTATTTTCTTGACTTCTTTCTATACACTGTAACTGAAATATTAAATTATTATCCACTAGGCTTCCCCCTCTCTTATATTTTAATATATTATCGTTTATTTATATATAACACTTTACATTAATTAACATTTGTGCTTTATAATAAATATTTTCTTAATAATTACTTAACTATATATTTTATGTTTTTTGATATAATAGTGTCAAATATGAGCTCAGTGGGATATTATATATGGATAAGAAAAAAATATTAAAGGTACTGAAAAAAATGTTTGTCTTTATAGCAGCATCTATTTTTATATTTACTGCTGGCATTATTTTCATGATGGACAAAGTTCAAAGCTATGGAGAAGAAAAAATAATAACATCAGATAAATTACCTAATGATATTGATGTGATATTAGTTCTTGGAGCTGGAATAAAAGACGATGGAACTCCTTGCGATATGCTAGTAGATAGGTTAAAAACAAGTATTGAGGTAAAAAATAAATTAGGTAGTAAAGTTAAGTTTTTATTAACTGGTGATCATAGTAAAACTGATTATAATGAAGTTGGAGCCATGAAAAAATTTATACAAAGTAACTGTAATATTAATGATTCAGATATATTCCTGGATCATGCAGGTTTTTCAACTTATGAAAGTATATATAGAGCAAAAGAAATTTTCAAAGTTAACAAAATGATAATAGTTACTAACGAATATCATTTACCAAGAGCCATATATATAGCTAATAATTTAGGTATAGAAGCTTATGGAGTTCCTTCTGATATCAGAAATTATTGGGATATACAAACCTATGAAAATCGCGAACGCTTAGCTCAAGTAAAAGATTATATATTAGTCAATATCATAAAACCAACGCCAAAATTTTTAGGTAATGAAATACCTGTGGATTCTTCAGATGGTAAGAGCACTGATGATGAAGTATAAAAAAATGAGGCTGTAAATGTATTGCTTTTATGTAGATTTATCTACAGCCTCAAAAATACCTGTTAAGGATAGCTTAACAGGTATTTTTTTAATTATTATTCTTCTTTTTCTTCTTCCTTAACTGCTATTTCAATTCCAAGCTCTGTTAATTGTTTTTCATCAACTATATTTGGAGCTTCACTTAAATAACAATATGCATTTTGGTTTTTAGGGAATGCAATAACATCTTTAATGTTTTCTGTTCCAGCTAAGAACATTATCATTCTATCAAAACCAAATGCTAATCCACCATGTGGTGGTGGTCCAAATTTAAATGCTTCTAATAAGAATCCAAATCTTTCCCATGCATCTTCTTCACTGAATCCTAAAGCTTTAAACATTCTTTGTTGAAGTTCCATATTATGAATTCTTATAGAACCTCCACCTAATTCTTCACCGTTTAATACTAAGTCGTAAGCCTTAGATCTTACTTTACCAGGATCAGTTTCTATCATATCTATATCTTCATCCATTGGCGCTGTAAATGGATGGTGACAAGCTGTATATCTTCCTTCTTCTTCGCTGTATTCGAATAATGGGAATTCAGTAACCCAAGTAAACTTAAATTCGCTCTTATCTTTTATAAGGTCGAATTGTTTAGCAAGTTCTAGTCTTAAGGCACCTAAACTTTGGAATACTACTGAATTTTTATCTGCTACTATTAATATAGCATCTCCAGTTTCAGCTCCCATTGTCTTAACTATGTTTTCTGTAACTTCATCAGTTAAGAATTTTGATATTGACGACTTAATTCCATCTTCTTTAAGTTGAATCCATGCAAGACCTTTTGCTTTATAAGTTTTAACAAATTCTCCAAGCTTATCTAAAGGCTTTCTTCCAAGACTTGCTCCACCCTTTAAGCATAAAGCTCTAACTGATCCACCATTTTCTATAGCTGACTTAAATACTACAAAATCCATTGGTTTAACAGCTTCTGTAATATCAGTTATTTCCATACCAAATCTTATATCTGGTTTATCTGAACCGTATTTTTCCATAGCATCTTTAAATGTCATTCTTGGAATTGGCAGCTTAACTTCATGACCTAATACTTCTTTAAATACATGAGCTATTAACTCTTCATTTAACGCCATTATGTCTTCTTCTTCTACAAAGCTTAATTCCATATCTACTTGTGTAAATTCTGGTTGTCTATTTGCTCTTAAATCTTCATCTCTGAAACATTTAGCAATTTGATAGTATTTATCAAATCCTGATACCATTAATAATTGCTTAAATATTTGTGGTGATTGAGGAAGTGCATAAAACATTCCTGGATAGTTTCTTGAAGGAACTATGTAATCTCTTGCACCTTCTGGTGTTGATTTATTAAGTATTGGAGTTTCTACTTCTAAGAATCCATGCTTATCTAAGAAATCTCTAATTGCCTTAGACGCTCTATTTCTTATCATAAATATATTTTGCATATCTGGTCTTCTAAGATCTAAATATCTATATTTTAATCTTATTTGTTCAGCTGCATCTAATCCTTCTTTTATATATATTGGTGGTGTATCAGATTCTGATAAAATCTTTACACTTTCACACTTAAGTTCCACCATACCAGTTGGCATGTTTTCATTAGGTGATTCACGTCTTACAACTTCACCAGTAACAGCTATACAGTATTCTGGTCTAATAGATTTTGCTTTTTCAAAAGCTGCTCCATTAATTTCTTCTCCAAATACTACTTGCATTATACCAGTTCTATCTCTAAGGTCTATAAAGTCAAGACCTCCTAGCTTTCTATTTCTTTGAACCCACCCCATAAGGGTAATCTTTTGTCCTACATGGCTTTCTCTAGGCTCGCCACAGTACATACTTCTTTTAAGTCCGCCTAACGCTTCTCCCATTTTCAGTCATTCCTTTCTTATTTAAGTATTTCAGCTATTTTAGCTATATCATCAAGAGAAACTTCAAATATTTCTCCATCACTCATTCTCTTAAGCTTTATTTGCTTATTTGAAAGTTCATCATCACCTAAGATAGTAGTAAATGCTGCTCCTATCTTATTAGCATACTTCATTTCTGCTTTAAAACTTCTACCCATATGATTTATTTCAGTTTTTATATTTTCCTTTCTTAAATCATTAGCTAGTTTAAATGATTCTTTATATGCCTCTTCTCCTCTTGAACCTATGTATAAAGCCACTGGTTCTTCCTTAGGGATTTCTACCCCTTCTTTTTCAAGAGTCATTATCATTCTTTCTATTCCCATACCAAATCCTATAGCAGGCATGCTTGGTCCACCAAGTTCTTCTATCATATTATCATATCTTCCTCCACCACAAACAGTAAAGTCATCATTTAATATTTCAAAGATAGTCTTAGTATAATAATCTAATCCCCTAACTATACCTGGATCAATAGTATATGGAATATTTAATAGTCCTAAATATTCTTTAACCTTTTCAAAATGATCATTACAATCTTCACAAACATAATCTAAAATTTGTGGAGCATTTTTAGTAATTTCATGACATTTCTTTTCCTTGCAGTCAAGAATTCTCATAGGATTCTTTTCGAATCTTTCTTTACAAGTAGGACATAAATTATCATAGTTTTCTTTTAAGAAATTCTTTAGTGCTTCATTATATTTAGGTCTACACTCAGGACAACCTAAATTATTAATATTTAAACTTAAACTTTTAAGTCCTAAATTCTTTAAAACTTCCATAGCAAAAGAAATAACTTCTGCATCCATAGAAGCTTCCTTAGAACCAAACATTTCTATACCACATTGATGGAATTGTCTAAGTCTTCCCTTCTGTACATTTTCGTATCTAAAGCATGGAGTCACATAAAATAGCTTTGTTGGTTGAGCTTCATTAAATAATCTATTTTCTATAAAAGCTCTTACAGCTGGTGCTGTTCCTTCTGGCTTTAAAGTAATACTTCTATTTCCTTTATCATTAAAAGTATACATTTCCTTTTGTACTATATCTGTAGTATCTCCTACACCTCTTAAAAATAACTCTGTATGTTCAAATATAGGTGTTCTTATTTCCTTCATACAAAAATTCTTTGCTGTCTTTTTAAATGTTTCCTCAACATAATGCCACTTATAAGAATCTTGAGGTAACATATCCTTCGTACCTTTAGGTGCTTGCATTTCCATCTATATATCCTCCTTATTTATATAAGGTATCTAGTAATTTTTTCTTACCTTCTACCATTTCTTCAATTCTATCTACATATCCCTTAACATCTTTAACATTACCAAAACGCTCTATTCTATTTTCTTCTAAAAACACTACTTTTGATACTGCATCTGCTCCTAAGGCGATTATAGTTTGTTTATCTTCAATCATCTGCATGTTATATATGCATTCTTTACCCTTCTTAGTATATCCCAAGTTTTCCATATTTCCCACCATATTTTTTTGTCTATACATATAATATGGGTTTAAGCCTAAGTCCTTTGCAAGTTTTCTGCTTTCATCATACATTTTCATAACTTCATCTTGCCCTTTAAGCCCTAGACCTTTTTTAAGTATAAAGTTTTCATACATTATAGAGCCTCTCTTTAAAGATAATCCATGAACAGTTAAGCTATCTGGTGAAAGCTTTTTAATTTCATTAGCAGTATGAATTGCCTCTTCTAGCCCTTCACCAGGAAGTCCTATAATCATATCCATATTAATATCTTCAAAACCTAAACTTCTAGCTAGTTTAAACTTTCCTATTACATCTTCAGATGTATGACCTCTTCCTATTAATTTTAATGTTTTATCATTCATAGTTTGAGGATTTATACTTATTCTTGTAACATCATATTTTTTCATTGATTGAAGTTTCTTTGAAGTTATTGAATCAGGTCTTCCACATTCTACAGTAAATTCCTTAATATTTCTACCTTCTACAAAGGAATTATATATCTTATTCATAATATTTTCAAATTCTTCTTCATTTACTGAAGTAGGAGTACCTCCACCAAAGTATACAGTTTCCACTTTCAAGCCCTTTTCATCTATATATTTTTTCATTTCCTCTATTTCATAACTTAATGCATTTAAATAAGGATTTACAAGTTTTTTATTACCTCCTATAGGATTAGCTGCAAAAGAGCAATATAAACATCTAGTTGGACAAAAAGCCATTCCTACATATATTGCAATAGTTTTTTCATCCTCATTAACAAACTTTTCTTCAAACTCAGCTACTTTTATACAAAGCTCTGCTTTTTCCTTTAATGCAAGATGCTTTTTATAAAAAGCATCAACTACTTCCTCTTCAGTTTTTCCTTCTCTCAACAACTTTAAGGCTATCTTAGAAGGTCTTATTCCTACTAAAGTTCCCCATGGATATGTTTCACCTGTAATTTCAGCTAAAGCTTTAAAAATAATTTTCTTTATAGTTTCCTTAATATATTCATCATCTGTAAATACCTCACTTAAATTTATATCTTCAAATTCAAATGATACAGACTTTGAATCTATAGTTACACTATACTCTCCTACTTCCTCTGAGAACTTAATTTCATCTAAAGGAAAATATATATTAAACATTTGATATACGTCATATCTATACTTAAAGTCATTTAATTTTATATTTCTTTCCATTGTATCTCCTTCTTATAAATAAGGATTTATCTCCTTTTCAAATGCTATTGTTGAAGATTCTCCATGACCTGGATATACTCTTATTTCATCATCTAAAGGTACTAATTTTTTCTTTATACTATTAATTAAATCTACTGAACTTCCTCCTGGAAAATCAGTTCTACCTACTGAACCCCTAAATAAAGTATCCCCTGTAAATAGTTCATTTTCAACTAAAAAACATAATCCGCCTGGAGTATGTCCTGGAGTGCTAATAACCTTAATATCTTTGTTACCTATTTTTAAAATATCTCCTTCAGATAAATATCCGTCTGCTTTTCTAATATCTCCAAAAACATAATTGTCTTTTTTAGCATATTCTTCATCTTCTTTTGATATATAAAATGGAACATTAAATTTATCTGCTATATACTCTACTGCTCCAACATGGTCAAAATGTCCATGAGTAAGTAATATATATTTAACATTTGCACCTAAAGCATTAATTTCTGCTTCAATTACTTCTCCTCTTCCACCTGGATCTAATACAAATGCATCTTTTGTTTCCTCATCCATAACTATATAAGCAACTTCTTCATACAATCCTGCTATTACGGATTTAATTATCATATAATCACCTCTTTAATTAAAATTGCTTTTTACTATCTAACATAATTGTAACTGGTCCATCATTAACTATATCAACTACCATATGAGCACCAAACTCACCTGTTTCTACTTTAAGGCCAGACTCTTTCAAAGATTGTATAGCACTTTCATAAAGACTTTTAGCCTCTTCTCCTCCCATAGCTTCCATAAAGTTAGGTCTTCTGCCTTTTCTACAATCTCCATATAAGGTAAATTGAGAAATAAGTAATATCTCTCCTTTTACATCTAGTAAACATAAATTCATCTTATCATTTTCATCTTCAAAAACTCTTAAATTAATAATTTTATCTTTTATATATTTAATATCTTCTAAAGTATCTTCTTTTGATATTCCAAGTAATACATTAAATCCTCGTGATATAGAACCAATTACTTCTCCATTTACAGATACCTTAGATGAATTTACTCTTTGAATTATCGCTCTCAAAAAGCTACACCCCTTTAATTATTCATTCTAAATACATCCATAACACCTTTAAGCCTTCTTATCTTCTTCATAAGTTCTTTAAGTTGTTCTACAGAATTTATCTTAACCTTTATATTTATTAGAGCTTCATTCCCTTTTACAGAATTAGCATTTAAAGATAATAGATATAAATTTGAATCTGCAATAATCATAGTTATATCTGTTAATATTCCAGTTCTATCTTCAGATTTAACTCTAATTTCTGCTGTATATGATGTTCCTTTAGCTGTTCCCCAATTTACTTCTAATACTTTATTAGGATCATGAGCTATTAACGATTTTAAATTTGAACAATCTGTTCTATGTACAGATACTCCTCTACCTTTTGTTATATATCCCATTATTTCATCGCCAGGTACAGGATTACAACATCTAGCGAATCTAACCATTAGGTTATTTTCACCTTTTACAGTAATTCCGTAATCTTTAGGTGATTTTTCATTTCTTTCACCTTTTGCTATTTGCTCTTCTATGTATTTACTTTCATTTTCTTCTATATTCTTTTCTTTAACAATACAATTTTCTTCTTTTAATCTAGCTACTAAATGAGATGCAGTAATATTTCCAAGACCTATACTACAATACACATCATCCATAGAGTGTATATTATATCTTTTTTGAATTCTTTCATAAGATTCCCCTTTTGCAATATCTGCAAAATGAACACATTGCTTCTTAAGTTCCTTTTCTAGAAGTTCTCTTCCTCTATTAATATTTTCATCTTTTTTAGCCTTTTTAAGCCAAGACCTAATCTTACTCTTTGCTTGATTACTCTTAGCAATCTTTAGCCAGTTCATACTTGGGCCTCTAGCATTTTGAGATGTAATAATCTCAACAATTTCTCCAGTCTTTAATGAATAATCTAAAGGTACTATCCTTCCATTAATTTTTGCACCAACACATTTATTCCCTACATCAGTATGTATTCTATATGCAAAATCTATAGGAGTTGATCCACTTGATAAATTGATTACAACACCTTTAGGAGTGAAAACAAATATTTCATCTGAGAACAGATCTATTTTAAAACCTTCTATAAATTCTTCTGCATCAGAAGTTTCTTTTTGCCATTCTAGCATGTCACGAATCCATACAAGTTTTTGTTCAAAATTATTGCCCTTCTCTTCTGAATTTTCAGTGTTTCCTTCTTTATACTTCCAATGGGCTGCAATACCATATTCAGCTGTCTTATGCATATCAAAAGTTCTTATTTGTATTTCAAATGTCTTTCCTTCTGTTCCAATAACAGTTGTATGCAAAGATTGATACATATTAGGTTTAGGCATTGCTATATAATCTTTAAATCTTCCAGGAAGTGGAGTATATATAGTATGAACTATTCCTAAGACTGCATAACAGTCCTTAACAGAATTAACCAGTATTCTTATAGCTGTTAAATCAAATATTTGTTCAATACTTTTATTTTTATTTACCATCTTTCGATAAATACTATAGAAATGCTTTGGACGACCTTCTATATCTGAATCAATTCCAGAATCCTCTAACTTTTCTGTAATCTCATCAATTATACTTGATATATATCTTTCTCTTTCTACTCTTTTCTCAGCTATATCCTTAACTAATTGATAGTATTCTTCTTCATGTAAGTATCTAAAAGATAAGTCTTCTAACTCCCACTTTATCTTTGACATCCCTAATCTATGTGCTAAAGGCGCATAAATATTTAATGTTTCTTTTGCTTTTCTTTTTTGTTTTTCTTTTGATACGAACTTAAGTGTTCGTAAATTATGTAATCTATCTGCTAATTTAATAATTATTACTCTTATATCTTTAGCCATAGCTAAAAGCATTTTTCTTACGTTATCCGCCTGTTGTTCTTCTTTAGTTTTATATTCGATTTTACCAAGTTTCGTAACACCATCTACTAAGCTAGCAATTTCAACGTTAAACAAATCAGCCATCTCTTTAAAACTACATGGTGTATCCTCTAAAACGTCGTGTAATAATCCTGCAACTATTGTATCAGTATCCATTCCCAATTCCGCTAATATTTCAGCAACATCGATAGGATGAATTATATACGGTTCCCCAGATTCTCTTTTTTGATCCTTATGAGCATCTTTAGCAAAGTTATATGCTTTAATAACCATATCAATATCAACATTTACACAATTATCTTCTATTTTTTTTAACAAACGTTCTATCATAAAGATAATCTCTCCTATACATATATTTTCTAAAATCAAAGGCTGGTTGTTAAACCAGCCACCTATTAAGAATATTATATATTATTATATATTATTATTTATTGTATTTCAACAAAGTTATATAAGTGCTTATAAAGATATTTATTATACGTTAAAAAAAGAAACTCTAAACCTAGAGTTTCTTATAAAATCAGCTAGAATTCGTAATCTACTAGAGATAAAACATCATATCCTTCTAATTTATCTCTACCCTTTAATCCTGTTAGTTCTATAGCAAAATCCATAGATACTACTTCTCCGCCAACACTTTCTACTAACTTAGCAACTGCTTCTATAGTTCCGCCAGTAGCTAATAAATCATCAACTATTGCAACCTTTTGTCCCTTTTTTATTGCATCTTTATGAATTTCTAATGTATCATTTCCATATTCTAAGCCGTAATCTACTGAAACTGTTTCATATGGTAACTTACCTTTTTTTCTAACTGGAACAAATCCAACACCTAATGCATATGCAACTGGAACACCAAATATAAATCCTCTTGCTTCAGGTCCAACAACTAAATCAACATTTTTATCTTTTAAATGTTCAACTATTTTATCTATTGAATATTTAAAAGCTTCACCATCAGCAACTAAAGTTGTAATATCCTTAAAGCTTATCCCTTCCTTTGGAAAATCTTCAATTACTCTAATCTTTTCTCTTAAATCCATTTTGACTCCTCCATGTATATATTTTTACTATACTTAAACTATTGGACATTTTAATTTATTTAAATATTTAGCTATCTGTATAGCTCTGTCTTTATCCCCCGTAGTTAATAGTTCAAGCACTATTCTTGCATTATTAACTACACCTACAGTACTCCTTGTTGGAGTTATAAGTCCTATAATCTTATCAATATCATTATTATCAATATTACTACTATTAAATTTATCTAAATCCATTACTGCTTTGAGACCATTATTATTGGTATTTTTCAAGAATTTTATACCTTCATTGAGAAAAACATAATTTTCCCCTCTTGGACTAACATCTGCCCATTTTGCACCTATTAATATTAAATCTAAATACTTATTTACATTTTTCATGTTATAATATATAGAAATAGCCTGCATTACTTTAAATGTTAATGCACTCAAAGACAGGTTTTTATACCTGTATGTACATCCCTTTTGTTTCGGATTTATATAGACATAATTTCTTTCTCTAACCGTTCTTTTATTTTCTATAACAATTAGATCTATATTTAAATCATTACAAAGCTTTTCTTCTTTTTGAGACTTCAAATCTAATCCAAGTGTAATTAGTAAATCAGCACCAAGAAAGTCTACACCATTCTTAATATCATCACAATCTACTGATTTACGAGTTTCTCCCCCTTCATGTATAAGATATTCAACATCTGCATTTAAATACCTTAATATTAAACTCAATGATGCAATTGAACATATAGCATCAACTGAGGAGGTTCCATAAACAACAATTTTTTTTCTATTGTTTACTGCGTAGACTAGCTTTTCTATAGCTTCATTCATATGTCTAAGTAAAAAGGGATTATATCCAGTTATGCATTTTGGACAATAAATACTCTCCCAAAAATTACGCATGATTTACTCCTCCATAAATAAGAAAACATATATATTATAGTTTATATTTTCTATAATAGCAAACAATTTTTAGCGTAATTTAGTGTTTTTATTGACAAATACAGATTTTTTGTTTTTTTTCTTTAAAAACAAGCAAAAATCTTGTAGTTATTTTTAATAACCACAAGATTTTCATGCATTTTATTATTATATTAAATTATTTTGCCACTGCAACTTTTGTTTTCTTCTTATGAACTCTTCCTTTTATTACATACCATATACTTGGTGCTATAAATATTGATGAATAAGTTCCTGAAAGTATACCTACTATAATAGGGAATGCAAATTCTCTAACTGCAGGTACAAATGCATATACACATACTATTGTAAATAATGTTGTTAATGTTGTATTTATACATCTTCTTAATGTTTGGTTTACACTCTTATCAACTATTTCTATATTACTAGCACGTCTTGACTTCTTAGAATTTTCTCTAATTCTATCAAAAATAACTATAGTAGCATTTATTGAATACCCTATAATTGTTAGGATTGCTGCAATAAATGGAGTATTTATTGTGATATTAAATATTGCATATATACTCAATGTTATAAGTATATCGTGAATTAATCCAACTAAAGATGCTATACCAAAAGTAAATTCAAATCTTATCGCTATATATACAAGCATTGAAGCAAAAGCAATAAGTAATGCTATTGAAGATTTCTCTGTAAGATCTTGACCTATAGATGCACCTATTTCATCTTGAGAAACTAATACATCATCGCCTAATTGATATTTTTCTTTAACTTCATTAACAATGTTTGAAACATTAGCACTATCTAAGTTAAGAGCTTTAATTTCATATTGTGTTTCATCTACAGTATTAGTAACAGCATCACTAGCATATTTTTTTACTATTTCATCTACTTCTTGTTTATCAAAATCATTTCCAAGTTCTAAAACTATTTTAGAACCCCCTTTAAAATCAATACCAATATTTAAACCTTGTGTAATCATAAATCCAAGACCTACGATTATAACTAATAGAGAAATTGAAAACCATATTTTCTTTCTTTCAACTACTTTAAGCATTTTCAACTACCTCCTTCTTTTTGTTCTTACCTTTGAAATGAGATACCTTCTTTAATACCCCCATATCAATAGCTTTTTTCATTAAGAATTTAGTAACTATTAACGCTGTAAATAAACTTACTAAAATACCAATAAGTAATGTTACAGCAAATCCTTTAACACTTCCTGAACCAAAGAAGTATAATACAAGACCTACGATTATAGTAGTAACATTTGAATCTATGATTGAAGAATAAGCATTTTCAAAACCCCTTTCAACTGAAGTCTTAGTTGAAACACCCTTCTCTAATTCTTCTCTAATTCTTTCAAAAATAAGTACATTAGCATCAACAGCCATACCTATTGTTAATAATAAAGCAGCTATTCCTGGTAAAGTCAAAGTAATTCCTACTTCACCAAATATAAATAATACTAAACAGATATATAAAGTTAATGCGAATGTTGCTATTAATCCTGGTATTCTATACATAACTATCATAAATAAGAATACTAATCCTATTCCTATAGCCCCTGCATTCAAAGCATTTGGTAAAGCTTCTGAACCTAATTGAGAACCTACAGTTTGAACTGATGCAGACTTAAGTGTAACAGGTAATGCTCCTGCATTAATAAGACCTGCTAGCGTCTTAGCTTCTTCTAAAGATTTACTACCAGATATAGTAGCTTTACCATCAGTTATTGTAGTTGATACAGATGGATTACTTAACATTTGATCATCCATATTTATAGATATCTTTTGTCCAACATATTTTCCTGTAGCATCTGCAAATTTAGGTCTACCTTCATCTGTTAATTCTAACGCAACTAATGGAGAACCATTTTGTGGATCAGATCCTACTGTTGCCTTAGCAATATCTTGACCAGTTAAAAGTACTTCACCACTTGGTGACTTAAATGTTAACTCACCTGTTTTACCTAAGTTTTCAACTATACCAGCAGAATCATATTGTCCTGGAATATCAACTCTAATTCTTCTATCTCCTTCAGTTGAAACACTTGTTTCTGCAACACCTATTTTATTAACTCTCAATTCTAATTGTTCTTTTGTTTTTTCTAAATCTTCCTTAGTTACATTTTCTTCTTGTATTTCCATTACAACAGAAACACCACCTTGAAGATCCAAACCTTTTGTGATACTATCACCGAAAGATTTAAATTGCCATCCTCCTACTACTAGACCATTATAGCCTACTAAAGCAAAAATTATTATGGCAATTATACTTACTATAAATAATACCGAACTTTTCCCTTTTGTCTTCATTTTTCTCCTCCTCAGTATTAGGGTCACTTTCACATAATTTATTTTATTATACCATATGAATATTTCACATTAAAGAAATTTCGATTTCCTTTTCCAACAAATAGCATTAACAACCCTAATATGTAATTCCCATCAAAATAATATTTTTCTCATAAATTCTTATATTTCTATAAAACCATCCCTTTCATGCTAAAAAACACACTTGTAAATGTGTACATTCTTCCAGTCTTACTCTTATAATAACAATATATCCTATAAAAATCAATATAATACACAAAAAGGTATTTAGTTTGTATGTACAACATTTATTTTTTATTTCTACAATTAAAAAAGTGGCTTCGCCACGCTTCTATTAATTAAATTGCATCTTAATTTTTTAAAAGCATTTTTAGTATATTAAACCTTAACTGAAGTCACTTTTTTTAGCCATGCAAAAGGTTCTAAAAGAAAAATAATTCCTTAT
>SVCL01000184.1 GCA_015058405.1 Clostridium sp. | reverse complement strand
ATCCTTTCATGGTTATTTTGTTTTGTTGTAGATTCAATTTTAACATGAAATTAGGGGGTCGTTGTTTTTTTATTCAAAAAAACTTTCGAAACCTTGATATATAAAGAAAAATTTTAAAAAGAATAGTGTATAAACTTTACACTATCAACTATAGAAAGGGGGAAGTGATATGGAAATAGATATCAAATCACTAAGTAAAAACTACGGAAAAAAACAAGCATTGGAAGATATTAATTTAAATATACAAGAAGGAATGTTTGGACTTCTAGGTAGAAATGGAGCAGGCAAAAGTACCTTAATGAAGATACTAGCAACAGTTTTAAGAAAGAGTAGTGGAAACATTAAAATCTGTGGAATAGATGTTGAAGATTCATCAAGGATAAGAAATATAATAGGATACCTGCCACAAGATTTTTCTATGTATGGTAATATGAGTGCTTATGAAGCTCTTGATTATATTGGAGTATTATGTGGAATTAATAAAAAGACAAGAAAAGAAAAGATTCCAAAGCTTTTAAATAAAGTTAATTTAGAAAATAATATAAAAACTAAAGTAAAAGCAATGTCAGGTGGGATGAAAAGAAGACTTGGAATAGCTCAAGCACTTATTAATGATCCAAAGGTTATTATAGTAGATGAACCAACTGCAGGTCTTGATCCAGAAGAAAGGGTTAGGTTTAGAAATTTACTATGTGAAATGGCTGAAGAGAGAATAGTTATATTATCTACACATATAGTAGGTGATATAGAAGCTACATGTGAAAATATAGCAATCATGGATGAAGGAAATATAATTTTCAAAGGAACTGTATTTGAGTTATTAGAAATAGCCAGAGGCAAAATATATGAAGCAGTTATATCAAAGCTGGAACTTCAAGAAGTAAAGAATAGGTTTAATGTTATAAGCATGATTAGTGAAGGTAACTTAGTAAAAGTTAGGTTTGGAGCACGAGAAGAAATAAGCAAAGTTATCAAAGGTGCCGCTTTATGTGAACCTAATATTGAGGACTCATATATGTATTTAATGAATACAAAAAGGAGGAATAATTAATGTTTATTTCTCTATTTCTTAAAGAATGTAAATTAATATTAAAAAGTATAACTTATTATGTACTTATAATTTGTATAATAGGTTTTATGTTGGGGCAATTAGAAAGTTTTGATTTAAGGAAGCCTGAACCTTCTGATAAAAACTTTGGTTATATAATTTCTAATGATAAAACTCAAATTATGAAGGAAGCTACTGAAAATCTTAAGATACAATATCAAGAAAATAAATATAACACATATCCTTTTGGGTTTGTCTCATTTGGTGGTTTGTAAGTTTAATTACCAATACTACTCTTACAGGTGGAGTAGGATATAATCTTATACCTAGATTTAACTCATTTGGTAATAGAGACATTTATTTATCAATAGTTAATGAATTGGTGATAAATAGAGGTTTATACTTTTTAATTTCAATTATTATAGTTATATGTACTATCTGGATATATAATTACAGAAGACTAGGAGGGCAAATAAATGGAAAGATATTATCAAGTATTAAAGGTTAATTTAAAATATAATCTACGTAACTCTATATTTGTAATAATAACATTTTTATTAATATCACCTTTTATAATTGGAATGGAAAACTTATCAGAACCAGAAGTGGCATGTATACTTGAAACTTATATTTCTTTATTTGGAATAGTTCTATTTATCCCAATATTTATACCAGATGAAGATCTATCTATTAGGTATCTTATTCAATCCAAAAAGCAAAGTATGTTAAAAACTCATTTAATAAGACTATTTGAACAAATATTAATATTGCTAATATCCATATTCTTATTTATGTTTATACTTAATGTTAATAATTGTGATTTTGATTTTTTAAATCTATATTTAGGAGTAATAGCAAATAACGTACTTTTAGGAGGGATAGGGGTTATATGTTATTCATTAGTTAATTCATTACCATTTGCATATATGATACCAACCTTTTATTATGTTATATGTTATGGAGTAGGAAAAGATATCTTAGGAAAGATGTATCTTTTTTCTCTTTCTTTAGGTCTGTATGAGGATAGTATAATAAAATTAATAATTGGTGTTTTATTAATATTTTTAGGTATATTTTATAGAGACTTTTTAATTAAGTTTTACAAATGAATTTTAAGGAAATAATATAAAAAAGTTGTTTCATCCCACTTTTTCATTATCTATTTGCATAGTTTTAAAAAACACTTTCAATATTTATTGCTATTGAAAGTGTTTTTTATTTTGGTGAGACACAGTTATATTTAAATAGTACGAACCTTAGGGGCACAAATATTGTCCTAAGGCCACAACAAAAAAATCATATAGATAATTTTAAATAAAATCACCTACATGATTATAATAACTAACGAATAAAATTTTATACATAAATTTAGTTAAGAAAATTACTATTTAATAAACTGATATGTACCAAAGCTTATTTTAGTTAATATCTTAATCACTATTAATGTGTAATATATAATAATATATGTTATAATAGTTAAAATAAGTAAAATGAAGATTGAGGTAATAAATTAATGAAAAAAGATGTATCTGAGGACAATCTATTAATTGAAAGTGAAAATTTTATTATAAATATAATAAAAAAGAAAAAGCATGTATAAATGAAGTAATGAGTTTACTTGAATAAAGATATAAGGTAATTATTAAAAACTTAGATCAAAAGATTTATAACAAAGTAAAAGTAAAAATATGTTCAAACAAAGAAGAACTTCAAAAAGAATTAGGAATTGAAGGTGCTCCTGAATGGATAAGAGGAGGAGTATCAAAGGATGCAATAGTCATCGCATCACCACTAAATCCTCCTAAAGGTTCGGATTTCAATAATGTATTAAATACAGTTGTTCATGAATTTGTTCATGTAATAATTAATGAAATTAATAAGAATACGCCAAGATGGCTTAATGAAGGTATAGCTTCCTATGAAGGAAAAGATAATAATGAAAACTGGATTAAAAGAACTATAAGAAAGAGTATAGAAGAGGATTCTTAGTTGATAAATTTGGATATAAAAAGTTATGTGATTTTATAAAAGATCCTGATAATTTTGAAGGTATATTTCATATAAGTGAAAATGAATTTGCAAATAATTGGATTAAATTTTTAAAAATGAAGTATTGAAAAAAATAATATATACTTCTGGTTCAACAGGAAAACCTAAAGGCGTAATGATTGAACACCAAGGCTTAACTAATTTCACAAGATGATTTAGATATGTTATTCGAATAAAAAATATGTATAAGGGGTAAAGGCAAATGAAAAAAAATAAAAAAATTATAATTATTTTAAGTATTATATTTACTATTTTAATATCTCAACTTAATGTTAATGCATTAAGTGATAATATAAATTATTTAAATGAAGATAAAAATACAAATATCGAAAATCTTATCAAAGAAAATATGGATAAAGGTAAGCTTCCTGGAGTTGCTGTTGCAATAGTTAAAGGAAATCAGACTATATATCAAAAAGGTTTTGGATATTCAAATGTAAAAGAGCAGAAAGAAGTTACAGCAGATTCTTTATTTGAACTCGGATCTAATAGTAAAGCTTATACTGGATTAGGTATTTTAAAATTAGAAGAAGAAGGAAAAATCAATCTTAATGATGATGTATCCAAGTATATACCTTGGTTAAAATTCAAATATAAAGGTAGTGAAGTATCTGTAACAGTTAATCAATTTTTACAGCAAACTAGTGGAGTTCCTTTTAATACTATAGATAAGATTCCGGTTTCAGATTCTTCTAATGCAATTGAAGAAACTGTTAGACGTTTAGAAGGTTTAGAGCTTTATGCTAAACCAGGAGAAAACTTTCAATATGCGACAATAAACTATGATGTATTAGGATTAGTAATTGAAAAGGTAACAGGAAAACCATATGAAAGCTATATTGAAGATTCTATCTTAAAGCCATTAAATTTAACTAACACTTATTTATTTAGAAATGAAGAACTAAATTCTAAAATTACAACAGGATATAAGCTTGGTATGCTAAAGCAAAATGTTTATGATGCTCCAATATATAGAGGGAATAAACCAGCTGGTTACATTATTTCAAATATTGAAGATATGTCAAAGTGGTTAAAAATTCAAATGGGTGCTATAAATAATGAAGCCATTAATACTGATTTATTAAAGAAATCTCATGGAACAGGTATATTAAGTGATTCAGTTGGTAAAAAAGAATTTTATACATCTGGTTGGTTTATAAATTTAGATAACGAAGTTTATCATGGTGGAAATAATCCTAATTATTCTTCTTATATAAAGATGGATATGAATGATAAAGTTGGGGTAGTTGTACTTTGTAATACAAATTCAGATTATACAGAAAGTATAGCAGAAGGCATTATGCAAATTATGCAAGGCAAATCAGTTATTTCTAATATTTCTGATTTAAATCAAAAAGTAGATATTATTTGTGTTATAGCAATTTGCATTTTAGTAATATTAATCTTAACAACCTTAACTTTTACAGCAAAGGCTATAGTAGAATCAATAAAAAAACAAAGATATTTTAGATTTAACGGATTTAAGACTATTTTAAGTATTTTACTTTCATTATTATTTGTTGCAGGAACTATTTATTGTATAAAAATATTACCTGAAGTTGTTTTTGGGGGGCTATCATGGCAATTTATTTTTGTATGGCTTCCTTCAAGCGTAAAGACTACATTAATTTTATTATATGCTCTAATGTTTCTGGTATATGTATACTTTGTATTTACTAGTTTATTTAAAAAAACTAATTCAAAGAATATAGTAGCATTATTGTTATTAAGTATTTTTAGTGGATTTGGTAATGCTCTTATTATTTTTACTATTAATACATGCATAAGAAGTGATGATGATTTAAGATTTAAACTATTAATATATTTTATATTTGGAATTGTTCTTTATGTTTATGGTCAAAAATTAATGAGAGAAAGATTAATAGATTTTACAAATGGTATAGTATACAACAAAAGAATGACTATTGTAAGTAAGCTACTAGAAACACAATATAGTAAATACGAACAAATAGAAAAGGGAAGAATTGAATCTACTTTAAATAACGATACTGAAACTATAAGTAGATTTGTAAACATATTAATTGGAGGAGTAACAAGTGCTGTTACACTTATATGTTGTTTTATATATCTTGGAACTATAAACATATATGCATTATTACTTTCAATAGTCATTATATTAGTAATAGCTAGTATTTACTTCTTGTATGGTAAATATGCTAATAGAATTGGTGAGGAGTCAAGGGACTTACAAAATGTATTTTTTAAATTTATAAATGACTTAAATAGTGGAATTAAAGAATTAAGTTTAAACGGTCGTAAAAGAAATGAATTTAAAGAAGATATGGAAAAGAGTTGCTATGATTATAAGGCAAAAAGAAATGAAGCTGAATTAGCCTTTGCAAATATGTTTATAATAGGGGAACTTTTATTTACTTTAGCAATTGGATCTGTAGTATTTGTTTTTCCTTATATATTAAAGAACTTAGATGCAACAAGCCTTACAAGCTATGTTTTTGTGCTTCTTTATATGGTAGGTCCTGTTCACGGAATACTTGAAACTATTCCAAATACTATTGATGTTAATATTAGTTTTAAAAGAATTAATAATTTAATTAATGATATTACAATTGAAAATGAAACAGCGTGTACAATTAGTGAAGATATAGAAGATAATATTTGCTTGAAGTTAGACAATGTAGAATATGAATATGAAGAATCAGAAGGAAATTCTTTTAAGGTTGGACCTATAAATTATGAATTTAAATCTGGAGAGATAGTATTTATAACAGGAGGAAATGGTAGTGGTAAATCTACTCTAGGTAAATTATTAACTGGTTTATATTCACCAACTAAAGGTGAAGTATATTTAAATAACAACACTTCTCAAAAGTTTTTAAACGAGAGTTATTCTACTGTATTTGCTGATTTTCATCTTTTTGATAAATTATATGGAATTAATTATAAGGGTAGAGAAGATGAGATACAAAAATATTTAGAAATTTTACAACTAGATAAAAAAGTAAAAGTAGAAGATGGAAGATTCAGTACAACTAGACTGTCTACTGGTCAAAAGAAACGATTAGCATTACTAGTTACGTATTTAGAAGATAAACCTATATGTTTATTTGATGAATGGGCAGCGGATCAAGATCCTGAATTTAGAAAGTTCTTTTATGAAAATTTACTACCTGATTTAAAAACAAAGGGTAAATGTATAATAGCTGTTACTCATGATGATAGATATTTTAATATTGCGGATAAAGTTATAAAGATGGATTTAGGTAAAATAAGGGACATTTAATGGAGGAATATAATTGTGAAAAATAATAAATTAGATAGAAATAATATTGAAAATATTATGATGTTAACATCTTTGCAAAAAGGTATGTTATATCATTATATATATGATGAAAGTAGCAATATGTATCATGAACAATTTAGTTTAACTCTTAATGGTGACCTAAAAGTTGATTTATTATAAAAAGCTTGGAATCATGTAATTAATACAAATGAAATATTAAGAACTATTTATAGATGGAAAGGTATAGAAAAACCAATCCAAGTTGTTTTAAAAAAGTGTGATATTTTTATAAAATATTTTGATTTTTCAAAAGAAATCAATAAAAATGAGAAAATAGAAGAGGCTAAAGCAGAAGATTTAAATAATAGGATAGATATCTCTAATGAAACATTAAGAATATATCTATATAAATTAGATGAAAATATTCATGAAATGATTGTTAGCAATCATCATATTTTGTATGATGGCTGGAGTACAAGTTTGATTTTGAAGGAAGTTCTAAATGCTTATAATAATCTATATAGAAGATTAGATTTAATTAAAATAAAAAAGACAAAGTTTGAACAATTTATTAAGTATTTAAATTCAATAAATAAAGAAGAGGAAAAAAGATATTGGAGAAAATATTTGGATCTCTTAAAGGAAAAAGATGATTATTTCAGCTGTGAAAAAATAGGTGATTATATAGAAACATCTTATGTTATTGACAAACAGAAAACAATTAAAATTAATGAATATACTAAGAAGAATAAGGTTTTATTATCTGCAATTTTATATAGTGCTAAGGTGGAATTTGACTTATGAATTTAATAATACAAGAATAGATTACATAAAAAATAAGACAATTCACGAATTATTTGAAGAAAAAGCAAGTATCTATCCTAATAACATTGCAGTAATTTGTAATGATAAAAAATTGACTTATAACGAGTTAAATAAAAGGTCAAATAGTTTAGCAAGAGTATTACGAAATAAAGGGGTAACTGCTAACACAATAGTAGGAATAATGGTTCCAAGATCTATTGAAATGATAGTTGGAATAATGGCTATCTTAAAATCTGGTGGAGCATATATGCCAATAGATTCTACATTACCAAAATACAGAATAGAATATATGTTAGAAAACAGTGGATGCAGGATTTTATTAAGTAATGAAAACTTAGTAGACAATTTAGAATTCAATGGTCATGTTATAGATATATATAATGATAATTTATACAATATAGAATCTGATAATATAGAGGTAAATAATAAACCTAGTGATTTAGCATACATTATTTATACTTTTGGGACTACAGGAAATACAAAAGGAGTAATGATAACTCATTTTAACCTTATTAATTTTATATATTCATTTAATAAACAGTTTAAAGAAGGATTTACTCCAAAAGATAATGTTTTATCTTTAACTAACTATGTATTTGATGTAAGTGTATGTGAATTTTTTGTATCACTACTATTTGGTTGTACATTAGTTTTAAATGATAAACACAAAACTTTTGATACAAAGGAAATTAGTCAATTAATAATAAGCAATAACATAACATTTACATATATACCTCCATCTTTATTATCATATGTTTATGATAATTTAAAGTTAAGTAAGGATAACCTTAAGTTAAATAAGTTGTTAGTTGGGGTTGAAGCAATAAGAGGTAAGAGACAATAAATTAATATTTTAATTTGAATAATGAAATTGAAATAATAAATGGATATGGCCCAAGTGAAGCAACTATTTGTTCAACTTTTTATAAGGTAAATGGAAGGGATGCTGAAGATAAGTATATAACAATAGGAAAAACAATAGCAAATAATAATATTTACATATTAGATGTGTACAAAAAACTTGTACCTATCGGAGTTGTTGGGGAAATTTACATAAGTGGTGATTCTCTTGGAAAAGGTTATTTAAATAATCCTAAGCTTACAGAAGAAAAGTTTATAGATAATCCATTTAATCCAGGTGCTAAAATATATAAAACAGGGGATCTAGCTAAGTGGCTGCCAAATGGAAATATTGAATTTATAGGCAGAGCAGATAATCAAGTAAAATTACGAGGATTTAGAATTGAGCTTTCCGAAATAGAGAATATATTATTAAAAAATGATTATGTTAAAAAAGCAATTGCTGTAATAAATACAAATAATAATGGTGAAAAGTATATTGTTCAAATAGATAAAGTTCCTTTGTAAGAGTAAAAGTTTTGGCGTCTTTTACTGATTCAAAAATAGTAATAAAATATCCCTATAAAGATTCTTGGGGCTGTACAGTTCCTCAAAATTCTTTATAGAGATTTTATAATTTTTTTATTTTCTAATTTTTAGATTATCCGGTAT
>SVCL01000183.1 GCA_015058405.1 Clostridium sp. | reverse complement strand
TAGGGAAATTAGATAATTTAATAATATTAAATACAGGTAAAGTGAATCCTTGCAGCAGATATTTAAAAGCTGTTAGAGGACTTTAACTATACATACGGAAAAATATTTTTTTTATTTTCCGAAAGTAACTTGACACTATCCATAATAAGAGTTATACTTGAATAAATTAGTTAGTTAGTATAAAATATATATTGATTTAGTTATACTCTTATTGACTAGTTTTGTCAAACCTTTTTGTCTTGTTTTGTTTTTTGTTTTGATTTAAAGTCATTTACTTGACAATTGTAATATAAAAAGTCTTAAATAACCTTTTAATAATATTTCACATCTTAGCTTGTGCTTATGCCTCTTCATACCAAGCATGAGCCATAAAAATGCTTTTTCTTCATCACTTCTATTATTGTATTTATAAATAATATTCTCTAATATTTCGCTAAATGTCTTGCTTATAACAAGGTTTGTTTTCTTAACATCTACTATAAACTAATTCATATATGATTGATAATCACTCCTCCTGTCTTGCCTTGGTAAATCTCATATAATTGCAATTGCTTTCCTAGCTACTTCATCCGCCAAATCATTATAAAAACTCTCATCGCTATGACCTTTTACCTTAATAAAATAAATATTAATTTCTTTACTTTCTTTTTCAATAAACCTAACATATTCCTGGGTATACCTATTCTTTGCTTTCCACTCACCACTTGCCCATAATGAAATATTCATTAAATCATGATATATTGCTACATTCTTAGTCTTAAACTCCTTTGCCTTATTTATTGCAAGTTTAGTTGCTTCTATTTCAGAAACTATATTCCATTGTCCCCACTCATCATATCCTGACTTAGAATATACATCATATGAATCCTCTTCTCCTAAAACTACAACTCCTGAACCATATGTCTTTGTAGCCCTATTATAGCTCCCATCTACAAAAGCAATAAACTCATATCTATTCTTTATGCTACTAGGATCTATAAAAGTTTTGGAAACACTAACCTTTGCTGTACTTCTAATATCAGGCACATTACTCACTTTCTTCTTTACTAATGTTTTATCTTCCTTAGCCTTAGACTTACCACTATTCTTTTTTACTACCAACTTAGGATTTAAATACTTTAATGCCGGTATCTTCCCCTTAACCTTTTTATACTCTGCCTTTGAAAACCCAATAATCTGCTCTTTGCACTCTTCCCAAGTTTTATATAGCCCTACCTTTCTACCTCTCCTTACAACATAATAAGTGTTATTATTGTCTTCATCTTCATAAATAACTTTCTTAATCTCTTCTTTCGTATTAACTACTATTGAAAAACCTTTTAGATAAGCTTCAGCTTCTTTCCTCTTTACAAATCCTTTATATTCTGCTTTTGGATATCCTGAAACACTATCTAAACATTCAGACCATTTATCAAATATTCCTCTAACCTTTCCTCTTCTTACAGCATAAAAACTTTTCTTAGTCACTTTAACTCTCTTCCTTTCTTTTTCTTCAATCTTTTTTTCTATGTTTTCTCTAAACTTTACTTTTTTAGTTTGAAACTTTCGTTTCTTTCCTTTTTACCCTGGCAGCTATGAGTTGCAGAATGTGTAATTATCTTACCTACATCTATAAAAAAATTAATTTTTATAGACATAAGTAAGATAACTACACAAATGTGATGTCCCAGTATAGTATTGAGAGCGTCACTTAGCACTTCTGTTATTACTACTTTCATACATTAACTTTCTACACATAAAGCTTGTCCTACGTGCTTGTATCTATTAATGCTTACCCATTCACTAGAATGCCAAACTTCCACCGTAACTATTATTTAAGGGTATTGGCTGCTACACGCCTCACATATTATAAACACCTATTTTCCAAAGACTATAACAGAAGTAACTCATCTTTGCTTTATAATATGGTTGTCTTTATGCAGCGGCACAACTAACCTACTCTAAATTTTACTTGCTAGAGTACTCACACAAGCTCCATATGTAGGATAAATTTTCATGTTCTTATGTTTTTATCCTTTAATTCAACTATACATGGAAATTCACTAAAAATGTGGGATTTTAAATTTTACTGTTGCATACTTGCAACTATTTCTATTTTTGAATGAGTTTTCGAATTGTTAAGTGATAATTTTGAAGATTATTTTATAGAAAAGCAAATAAAAAAATGGCGCTATATCAAAATTCTTCTGTATCTCTCTCAATATTAATAATTTCTGCATCTGTATTTGCATCTACAAAGTTAATTATGTTTTCTATAGTTGAATCTGCTATACCTGAGTCTGCTGCTAGACCTACTATTGATATTACTATAATTTTGTGATTATCTTGATTTTGTGATTCTACTACTGAAATGTTGAATTTATTTTTTAATCTTGCTATTATGCTTTTTACTATCATTCTTTTTTCTTTCAAAGAATTACACCATTCTGCTCTTAAAGTTATATTCATGTATAGTACTTTCATTTTCTTTTTTCCTTTCATTTTATGTTGTTAATATTAGTATAAACTATTTTTATGTTTTTTTATTTTTTAGCATATAAATAATACTCTAAACTTATTGTTTATAGAAGAATAAAAAAATCAAAGGTAAAACATTTTCCTATTTTTCTTATAATACAACATCATTAACCATATTAATACAAAAATCATATATTACATTATAATTTCAAGGAGGTTTTAAATTATGATACTTCTATCTGCATTTCTTTATAGCCTTTCTTCAAATCTTGATAATGTAGTAATTGGACTAGCTTATGGAATAAAAAAAATAAAAATAGGTATTCTTCCAAACTTGCTAATTGCTCTAATAACTTCTTTAGGTACATTAATTTCTATGTATGTAGGAAAAATTATAACTAATTTTATACCTATATCCATAGCTAATATTTTAGGTGGCTGTATTATAATTCTTTTAGGTATATACTTTGTAATTCAAAGCATATGTAAGATTATAAAGGATAATGGTTCAAAAAGTCTTTCATTAAAAAATATGAAGGAAGCAATAAATTATACTTAAAAATCTGATAAAGATAATTCTGGATCCCTAAGCTTAAAAGAAGCTTTTGTTGTTGCATGTGAGTTAACTCTTAACAATTTAGGAACAGGCCTTGCAGCCAGCATAACAGGAGTAAACATAAAATTAACAGTTCTTTTTACTTTTATATTAAGTATAGTACTGCTTACTGCATCTTATTTTGTTGGCCATAAAGTATTAGGTACTTTGTGTGGAAAATACGCTCCTCTATTATCTGGTATTCTATTAATAATTCTTGGTATAATTGAGTCAAAAAATGGTGATGTATTTCAAGATCAAGATGATAACAAAGAATTATTTTGGGAAATTAGAGATTTTGAAATAAAAGAATTATCTAATGACTGTATTTTAGCATTATATAAAGTAATAAAACATGACGAACCTAATGAAAGTAAAAAATATTCTCTTCGTAGTTCAATCTGGAAATATACTGATGAGAAATGGAAGATGCTTTTTCACCAAGGAACATATACATCTAAATTTGACATTTAGCTTAGGAAACTTCTTGTAGTATTCTCTATTAATTAGTAATACTACAAAAAGTTATTTTTTATATTAACTATGTCTTAAATTAAAACAAAAAAAATAAGATATCTCCTTCAACCAGAACAATACTGATTGAGTGATATCTTAGAAAAAATAATTTATTTTACATATTATCGATTACTTTTTTTGAAAATAATCAATTAAGACACTTTATTTTTAAGTCTTAACTTATCTGCAATAATTGCAATAAATTCAGAGTTTGTTGGCTTACCTTTATCTCCATGCACAGTATAACCAAATAGCTTGTTTATAGCTTCAACTTGGCCTCTACCCCAAGCTACTTCTATTGCATGTCTTATAGCTCTTTCAACTCTTGATGCTGTTGTATTGTACTTCTTAGCTATTGATGGATATAATTCCTTTGTTACAGCTGATAATAATTCCATATCATTAACAACCATAGTGATAGCCTCTCTTAAATACATATACCCTTTAATGTGAGCTGGAACTCCAACTTCATGGATAATACTTGTTATTTCTGTTTCTAAATCAACTGGTCCTCTACTTGTAGCTGCAGCTTCCCTTTGGATTATTGGCATTTGTGGGGTTTGCCTTGCTACTTCTGGAACCTCTACTGTACTGAACATTTCTCTTATTCTTTTTGTGAATATATCCATATCAAATGGCTTAACTACATAATAATCTGCACCTAGTGTAATTGCTTTTTGTGTGATCTTATCTTGACCTACTGCTGATAATACTATTACTCTTGGCATTTTTTCTAGAGTCATGCTGTTTAATTTTTCTAGCACACCTAATCCATCTAAATGTGGCATAATAATATCTAATACTACTAAATCTGGTTGCCTTTCTTCTATTAACTCTAAAGCTTCTCTACCATCCTTCGCAATTCCTGTTACAACTATATCTTTTTGATTTAATAAATAATCATTTAAGATGCTGCAGAATTCTTTGTTATCATCAGCTATTAGCACTGATATTTTTGATTCTTCCATGTATTTCTCCCCTTTATCCAATATTTACTACATTAGCAAACTTTCACACTTACTAATTTGCATAATCTTTAATTAATTTCCTAAACACTATTATCCTTCTTTAGTATTATTCGACACGTCATTTTGATTTCCTTCCTATAAATAATAATTATAGGTTGACAATAATTTTATATTTATTAATTTAATAATATCATTTAACTCTAAAGTCCATCAATTTAACTGTCAAATCGCATATATATTTAATATAACTTCCACTATTTGTAAATTATACACTATTTTTTATTATTCGTAAATACTTTTCACAAAACTTTTTAATTTTAGCAATGTTCATAAATTTAATATTTTTCTTCTAACAAAAAACTATTTTCACAAATAAAAAGTAGCAAAAACTTTTCATTCTTGCTACCATTACTTCTTTATTTAAGAATTCCTACATCTTCTAACATCCAATCAATATAAATACCATATCCTACATCAGGTTTATTAATTAGTACATGAGTAACAGCACCTATTATTTTACCATTTTGTATTATAGGACTTCCACTCATTCCTTGAACTATTCCACCTGTTTTTGCTAATAATCTATCATCAGTTATTTTAATTATCATACTTTTAGGATTAGGTTGATCCTGCTGAAATAATTTAACTATTTCTATTTCATATTCTTTAGGACCATCTTCATCAATTGTTGTTAGTATAGATGCTTTACCTACTTTTATTTCATTTCTAAAAGCAACTGGAATTGGAGTATTACACATGAAATCACTACATTCATTTGTTCCATCTCCAAAAATCCCACATTCAGTATTCTTTGATATTTTACCTATAGGTGTTTCTTCTTCTTCAAATATACCTCTAAGTTCTCCTGGAGCACCTTTTTCACCTTTTTTTACACTTATAATAGAAGATTTTAACAATTCACCTTCTTTTATAGAAAAAGGCTTATTTGTCTCCCCATCTGTTACAGGATGACCCAAAGCTCCAAATTTACCACTTTCCTTATGGTAAAATGTCATAGTTCCTACTCCTGCTGTAGAATCTCTGACCCAAAGCCCTATTTTAAAATCTTCTTCACTCTCTTCTATTAATTCTACCTCTTTTTCTATACTTTTCCCATCCCTAATTATATCTAATTTTAAGTCTTTATTTTCTGCATTTTTTACAGAATCAATAAGTTCTCTTGAGGTTTCTACCTTTACTCCATTAGACTTTATAATAATATCTCCTATTTCTACACCAGCTTTTTTTGCTGGACTTTCTTTTGTTTCATTATTTATTATAACATCAGAATATCCAACAACTAGTACTCCTTCAGAAGACAATTTTACACCAATGCTATTACCTCCAGGTACTACTTCAACATTATTTATTTTTTTCAAACTTACTGACTTTATTGGGAGTATTCCCAAAAAATTAATATTAATTTTAGAATTGTTATACTTTAAATCTGTTAATGGCGCTTTTGCATCTTTTAACGAAGCTAAGACCTGCATTTCATCCCTTGTATATATTGTATCGGGCACATTTTTTACAGATAGGCATGTTACTAATGCCAGAATCAAGATTGGAGTTGCTATTAAACTTATAGTTCTTAATACTCTTTTTTTCATCTCGTCTCCTCCTTTGCTTCTATCTATAAGTTGCCCATTCAAATTATCTTATATGCTATAGTTTCTTTTCTATTAAATACAAAAATTATTTAATTAAAAAAATAAAACCACATTACTCATGCGGTTTTATTTTTTCCATTTTATCATTACTTATGTACTTAATTATCTTTTATTTCATGTTTTTTGTTTTCTGAAAATCTAAGCATTTCTCTTACATTTTCTAAAGTTGCTTCTGTAACTTCTCTTCCACCTAGCATAGATGCAACTTGTCTTATCTTTTCTTCTAAAGATAATAACTCTATTTTTGTAAATGTCTTATTATCTTCAACTTTTTTTGATACAAAATAATGATGATCTGACAATATTGCTATTTGAGGTAAATGAGTTATACATAAAACTTGATGTCCTAAAGATACTTGATACATCTTTTCTCCAACTCTTTGTCCTACTTCACCACTGATACCTGTGTCAATTTCGTCAAATATTAATGTAGAAATATCATCTTTATCTGCAAATACACATTTTAAAGCTAACATAATTCTAGAAAGTTCTCCACCTGATAATACTCTTTCAAGTGGCTTTAAAGGCTCTCCTGGGTTTGTTGATATCATTATGCATACATCATCAAAACCTCTTTCTCTAACCTCTTCTTGAAGCTCTACTTCTATTTCCATTCTTGATTTTTCTAGACCTACATAAGAAAGTTCCTTTAAAATTCTTTCTTCTAACGCACCTTTATGTTTACATCTTATTTCATGTAATACCTGTCCAACTTTTTTCATAGAAGAAAGTATCTTCTTTTCTTTTTCTTTTAATTCGTTTAAGATTTCTTCTGCATTAACAAGTTCATTATATTTTTCTTTTAACTCTTTATAATGTGCTAATATATCTTCAACTGTAGGACCATATTTCTTTTTATATGTATTTATTACATAAATTCTTTCATTAATCTTAGCTAACCTATCTTCATCATATAATATATCATCACCTAAGTCTCTAACATCTCTAGCTACTTCTTGAATATTATAATAAGCTCCTTCTAAGATTTCTTTCTTTTCTCTTATGGCTTCATAATGATTTTCTACTGCTGCAAATTCTCCTATAACTTTAGATAAAGATTCTAATACAGAAAATCCATCTTCTCTACCATCTAGGTATCCATAACCTGTTTGAAGAGCAGAATTTATCTTTTCTGCATTTGATAAAACATTAAATTCTTCTTTAAGTTCTTCCTCTTCTCCTACTCTAAGTTTACCTTTTTCTATATCATCAATTTGAAACTTAGTATAATCTATAAGCTTATCTCTATCTTCACTACCTTGAATTTTAAAAATTTTATTTTTAATTTCATTCAATTCTTCTTTAAGTTTTAAAAATTCTTCAACATGTTCTTCTATTTCTTCACCAATAAAATTATCTAAATACATAATATGGCTGCTTCTTTGAAGCAGACTATGATTTTGATGCTGTCCATGAATATCTAATAATCTTTCACGTATTCTTCTAAGCTGTGTTACTATTAAACTTTTACCATTAACTTTAACTATACTTTTCCCGCTTAATGATGTTTCTCTTGATATTATTAACATATCATCATATTCTATACCTAATTCATCTAAAACCAAATTAACTTTGTCATTATTCAAGGAAAATATTGCTTCTACAAAAGTTCTATCTTTACCTGTTCTTATAAGATCTTTTGAAAACTTTCCACCTAACACATAATCTATTGCATCTATTAATATTGATTTACCAGCTCCAGTTTCACCTGATAAAATATTGAAACCTTCCCTAAATTCAACAGTTATTTCTTCTATTAAAGCAAAATTTTTAATATTTAATTGAATTAACAAATCTACACCACCTCTAGGAAATGTATTTCTGTATGTTTTGTACTAATTCTTTTGCACCTTCTAAAGTTCTTAGCATTATAAAAACTGTGTTTTCTCCTGCTATACTTCCTGCAACATCCTCAAAGCCAAAACCATCTATAGCTTCTGCTACTGGAGCAGCACCTGCTGATACAGTTTTTACAACAACCATCTTATCAATATTTTCTACTGATACTGTTAATGCTGATAAAACCTTAATTAACTTCTCTGATTGTAAGTTTTCTTCTGTCTTTGGAGCTACATAACCATATTTACCTGATGTAGCTTGCATTTTTATAAGTTTTAAATCTTTTATGTCTCTAGAAACAGTTGCTTGTGTTACTTCATAACCTGCTTTTCTTAATTCTATTGCAAGTTCTTCTTGTGTTTCTACATTTTTTTCTTTGATTATTTCCAAAATCTTAATATGTCTTTTAGATTTCAATACTTCTCACCGCCTATTATTCTTCAGGATTATTTAAAAGTTTTGCCCTTAATACCTTAAAATAATCATAATCCTTAAATAAGAGTACCTGACTATGCTTTTTTGCCCTTCTTATGTTAACAGAAACACCGTCATCTATCTTGCAAGCTTTTTGTCCATCAATAGTTAAATACATTTCTTCATTTCCGTTTTCAGGAATAATCTCTATATTACTATTTCCACTTAAAACTATAGTCTGCATATTTTTTGTATGAGGACATATTGGTGTTAATGTAATAAGGTCTAGGTTAGGATAAATAAAAGGTCCTCCTGCTGAAAATGAATAAGCTGTTGATCCTGTAGGGGTAGCTACTATAAGTCCATCTCCTTTAAAGGTAGTGTATAGCTTCCCATCTACAAAAACCTGAAATTTTACCATTCTTGATAATATACCTCTCGCTAATACCACATCATTTAAGGCATTATCTATCCTCATCTCTTTTCCATTACTTGAACGACAATGTAATAACATTCTGCTGTCTATTATGTACTCTTCATTTTTTATTTTATTAATGGCTTCATCTATATCAGCTAATTCTATACTTGATAAAAAGCCTAGATTCCCTATGTTTATTCCAAATATAGGTACATCTTTTATATCACAAATTTCTCTTGCTACACTTAATAGAGTCCCATCGCCCCCAAGTACTACTAACAAGTCTAAAACATATTCTGAAATTTGCTCTCTTACAGTAAAAGAATTAAATACCGGTATATTCTCCAAGTTAAAATTTTCTTCAAACTTTCTTTTAACCATGCTTAATATTTTATTATCTTTGTCTTTTGTTATATTAATAGCTATACCAATTCTCACTGCATACTGCCCCCTATTTTCAATAGTTATATTTCTATATGTGATTCTTCTACAACTTTATCTATATCTTCTATTTCGAATGAAGTTTCTTTTTCTTTATCCTTACTGAAATAAACTAAATATTCTCTATTACCTTCTGGTCCTTTAATTGGGGAATAACCTATTCCTAATACATTAAGATTTTGTTCTAATAAGTAATCTACTATTCCATGAACTACTTCTTTATGTACTTCTTTGTCTCTAACTACACCTTTTTTCCCAACTTTTTCACGACCTGCTTCAAATTGTGGCTTAATAAGAGCTACTACTTCCCCCTTATCTTTTAATAAGCCTATTGTAGCTGGCATAATCTTCTTTAAAGATATGAAAGATACATCTATTGAAGCAAAATCTAGTAATTCGCCTATATCATCTGGTGTAACATATCTTATGTTTGTTCTTTCCATGCAAACTACTCTTTCATCAGTTCTTAGCTTCCATGCAAATTGTCCATATCCAACATCTACTGAGAATACCTTTTTTGCTCCATTTTGAAGCATACAGTCTGTAAATCCACCTGTAGATGCCCCTATATCCATACATACCTTATCTTCTAATGTTATAGGCCATATCTTCATAGCTTTTTCTAGCTTAAGTCCACCTCTACTTACATAAGGAATAGCGTGACCTCTATATTCTATATTAGCTTCTACAGATATCTTTTCTCCTGCCTTGTCTAACTTCTGACCATCAACATATACTTGACCAGCCATTATACAAGCTTTCGCTTTTTCTCTTGAAGATATTATACCTCTTTCTACTAGTAATATATCTAATCTTTGTTTCTTTTCTGACATATTGTTCTCCTCTTAAACTAATTTTAATACTGACTCAGCTATTCCCTTTGAATCTAAGCCATATTCTTCATAAAGAAGATTTACCTTACCTTGCTCTACAAATTCATCTTTATATCCTAATGAAATAAATTCACCTTTATATCCTGTTTCATTAAGATAAGATTCTATAGCAGATCCAAATCCACCTTGTTTCATATTATCTTCAACTGAGACTATATTATAATTATCTTTTATTAATCTATCTAACATCTTTGTATCTAATGGCTTAATAAAGGTAGCATTAATAATTTCTACATCTATATTTTTTTCTTTAAGTATTTCTTTTGCCATTAATGAATGTTGCACCATTTTTCCTGTTGCAATTATGGCTACCTTTTTACCATTACTTAAAACTTCCCATTTTCCTAGTGTTATTTCCTCTAAAGGCTTTAAATTATTTATTTCATCTCCACCCCTAGGATATCTAATAGCTACAGGGGTTCCCTTATTAAGAGCCCACTTAAGTAAAACATCCACTTCTTCTAAGCACTTAGGCGCCACTATAGTCATATTAGGTATCATAGAAAGGAAAGAAATATCCATAATTCCTTGATGTGTTTCTCCATCATCTCCAACTATTCCTGCTCTATCTATAGCAAAAACTACTGGTAGGTTTTGAATACATACATCGTGTAATACTTGATCATATGCTCTTTGTAAGAAAGTTGAGTATACTGCAAAAACAGGTTTTAGTCCTGCACAAGCCATTCCTGCAGCTAAAGTTACAGCATGCTGTTCTGCTATTCCTACATCAAATAACCTGTCTGGATACTTTTTACCAAACTCTCTAAGTCCTGTTCCATCTGGCATAGCTGCTGTTATTGCTACAACATCTTTATCCTTTTTAGCAATTTCAATTATTGAATCTCCAAAAGCTTTTGAATAAGTTTTTTTACTTGAAATTAAAGATACACCTATTTCTGAATCAAAAGGTGCTACCCCATGATATTTTTCAGGTCTTTCTTCAGCCCTATCATACCCTTTACCTTTTTTAGTAATTGTATGAATTATAACTGGCCCTGGTATTGCCTTTGCCTTCATAAATACTTCATTCATAAGCTCTATATCATGACCATCTATAGGCCCTATATACTTTATTCCCATATCTTCAAATAACATAGAAGGTACTACTAACTGCTTAATTCCATTTTTAAATTTAGAAACCGTATTAGCGAAACTTTTTCCTAATCTTGACATATTTAATGTGCTATGAATATCAGTCTTTATTTTATTATACCTAGGCTCCATTCTAAGTTTCCCTAAATACTTAGATAAACCGCCAACATTTTTAGCTATAGACATTTCATTATCATTTAAAATTATTGTAAGATTAGTTTTATTAAATCCTACATCGTTTAAAGCTTCAATAGCCATCCCACCAGTTAAAGCACCATCACCTATTATAGCTACAACATGATAATCTTCCTTTTTTAAGTCTCTAGCTCTAGCCATACCTACAGCTGCTGAAATAGAAGTACTGCTATGACCTGTATCAAAAGAGTCATATTTACTTTCTTTTCTTTTAGGGAATCCACTCATTCCACCTTTTTGCCTAAGAACGTCAAACTTATCTTTTCTTCCTGTAAGAATTTTATGTACATAACTTTGATGCCCTACATCCCAAATAAATTTATCTTTTTCTATGTCAAAGCTCTTAAATAAGCTTAAAGTTAAATCTACAACTCCAAGGTTTGAAGCTAAATGTCCCCCTGTCTTAGAAACTTTTTCTATAAGAAACTCCCTTATTTCTCCACCTAAGGTCTCTAATTCTTTTACGTTTAAACTTTTAATATCTTCAGGGAATTTAATGCTATCTAAAATATTATTCATTTTACCAATCTTCCCTTTTCTAATTTTCTCTATTTAAAAGCCTTATAGTTAATTCTTTAAGCTTTTCTGATGAAACAGTTAAACTATTAAGAATTTCTATACAATCTTCTGTAAGTTCTTTGCATAGTTCTCTACACTTTTCTAAACCATATACAGTAATAAAATTGCATTTATTACATTCTTCATCCTTTTTAGTGTTTTTTCCTAACTTTTCTACTGATCCAACTACATCTAATATATCATCTTTAACTTGGAAAGCTAATCCTAACTTTTTACCAAATAAGCTTAATTTTTCTATATCATTTTCAGGTGCCTTTGCTAAAATAGCTCCAGCAACTATTGAACATCTTATAAGTTCTCCTGTCTTTTTTAAATGCATATACTTTAGTTCTTCAGCTGAAATATTGTCTTTTTCTTCACTTAATATATCAACTACCTGACCACCTATCATTCCTTCTGCTCCTGCAGCTACTGCTATTTCTCTAGCTGCCCTTAATGAGTTTTCTCCATTTTCTAATGCATAGTTCATCATAAGTATCATAGCTTCATTTAATAAAGCATCTCCTGCTAAGGTAGCAATACCTGCCCCGTAAACCTTATGATTTGTAGGTTTACCTCTTCTTAAATCATCATTATCCATTGCAGGTAAGTCATCATGAATTAAAGAATAAGTATGAATCATTTCTATAGCTGCTGCCATAGGCAGCACCTTTTTATAATCCTCTTCATATAAATTGTATCCAAGTAATAGTAATATAGGTCTTATTCTTTTACCACCTATATTTAAGCTATAGCTTGAGGCCTCATATATACGTTTATTGTAACTCCCTTTCCCCTCAAAATACCTTCTTAAATATTCATCTATTTCTTTCTTACAATTATCTATATCCATATTATTATTCAAACTCCACTTCTTTTTCATTCTTTACTAAAGATATTTTACCTTCTAAAGTATTTAAAGTTTTATATAACTTATTTACAAGCTTAACTCCATCCTCATAAGCTTTCATAGATTGATCTAAAGATAATTCCTCTCCCTCTAAAAGCTTAAGAACATCTTCAAGCTTAGCTAGCATATCTTCGTAACTTTCTTTCTTAGCCATAGAATTCCCTCCTATTTATCAGGTGTAAATTTACCTTTTATACTTCCATCTTTTAAGGTAATATTTATATCTTTTTGTATATTTAAGCTCTTTTTTGTTTTAATTATGCCATTATCATCCTCTATTATAGCATAACCTCTACTTAATAAGTTAGTTGGATTATTTGCTATTAATAATTTATTAAGTCCTTGTAATTTTTGTTTTTCCATTTCAATCTTATGCAACATACTCTTATCTAAAGTTTCTTTTAACTTATCTATTACACTATAACTATTTACTATTTTAGTCATTGGTGAATGTAATTTTAACATCCTACTTAAAGAGTCAACCTTTAGTCTTTCTGATTGAATTCTATCTTCTATATTAGACTCTAAAAATCTTTTAGCCGCTTCTAAATTTCCATATATCTCACTTTCTAAAGGCACTGCAATCTCAGCTCCTTGAGAAGGTGTTGCTGCTCTAACATCAGCTACAAAATCTGATATAGTAAAATCCACTTCATGACCTACTGCAGATATAATAGGAATCTTTGATTTAAATATAGCCATAGCTAGTTCTTCTTCATTAAAATTCCAAAGCTCCTCTATGGACCCTCCGCCTCTTCCTATTATCATAACATCTACACTTTTACTTTTATTAAAATACTCTATACCATCTATAACAGCCTTATAGGCATCTTGGCCTTGAACTTTTGCAGGATATAATATTAAATCTACTAAAGAATTTCTACGTCTTGATACATTTATTATATCTCTAACAGCAGCTCCTGTTTCTGATGTTACTATACCAATTCTTTTTGGCATAGATGGTATAGGTTTCTTAAATTCTTCATCAAAATATCCTTCATCACTAAGTTTCTTTTTTAGTGCTTCGAATTTAACATAAAGTGACCCTACACCTTCTTTTTCTATAGTATCACAATATAATTGAAAGCTTCCATTTGCAGTATAAACAGAAGCTCTACCAGATATAATTACACTCATTCCCTCTTCTAACATAAAGTCTAAACTCTCTGCCCTACTTCTAAACATAACACAATTTAATTTACTTGAATTATCTTTAAGAGAGAAATATATATGACCACTAGTGTGATACTTTAAATTAGAAATCTCCCCTTTTACAGAGAGATTGTTTAATATAAAATCATTATCAATTATTTTTTTGAAATAGTTATTAACTTCACTTACGGATAAAGTTTTAATTTTCATTGTTTATCAAAGCCTCACATGCATTTTTTATTAAAAGTGTCGTAGTTAAAGCTCCTACCCCTCCTGGAACAGGTGTTACAAACTCTGCTTTATCTATAACCTTTTGAAAATCTACGTCTCCAGTGATTTTACCATTTAAAGAAGATGTTCCAACATCTATAACTATAGCACCCTCCTTTATAAATTCTTCATTCACAAAATTAGGTTGCCCTATAGCCACTACCAATATGTCTGCTCTTTTACAAACTTCTTTTAAATTTTTAGTTCTAGAATGACATATAGTTACAGTACAATTTTCATTTAAAAGTAATGCTGATACTGGTTTACCTACAATATTACTTCTTCCTAAAACAACTGCTTCTTTTCCTTCTAAGCTTACATCTAAGCTTTTTAGTAATGTTATTACTGAGTTTGGAGTACAAGGTAAAAATCCATTGTCCCCCATATAAAGTTTTCCTTGAGATTCTGTAGTTAAGCAATCTATATCTTTTTCTACAGCTATTCTATTCATAACTCTTTTTTCATTAATTGATTTAGGTAATGGTAATTGTATTATGATTCCACTAATAGTATTGTCATCATTTAACTTATCTATTACTTTTAATAATTCTTCTTCCTTTATATCTTCTTCTAATTCAACTCTTTCAAATAATAGCCCTAAAGAAGTTGCAATTTTTTCTTGGCTATTCATGTAATAAATAGAACCTCCATCTTTACCTACTAGTACTGATGCTATCTTTGGTATACTTAACCCATTTTCAATTCTATTACTCACAAAAGATTTTATATCTTCCTTAGCCTTAACTGCAACTTCTTTTCCATTAATTATTTGCCCCATATTAACACATCCTTACTAATAACTTGATAAAAACGCTTATTTATTAGATATTATTTTAAATATATATTTTTTATAATATATATTTTTTTATTATAGGCTCTTTAAAACCTTATCTAATACAGCATTTACAAAAGAAACACTCTTTTCATCTGAGTATACTTTTGTTAATTCTATTGCTTCATTTAATGCTACTCTACCTGGTACATCATCTATATATTTCATTTCTAAAACTGCTAATCTTAAAATAGTTAAATTAATTTTAGCTATTCTATCAATTTTCCAATTTTGAAGGTTTGCTTCTATTATTGAATCTATTTCAGTTTTATTTGTTTCTATTCCTTCTAAAACTGATCTTATGTATTCTAAATCTAATTCCTTAATGTCGCCTTCGAAATTATCTACAAATGTTTCTAAAGTTTCCTTTGATGTTTCTTTACTTAGTTCCATTCCAAATGATAATTCCATTGCTTTTTCTCTTGATTTTTTTCTACTCATTTCTTCCTCCAAATTTATATAATAGATATATGTTTTTATTTAATAAAAAAGCCTCTAATCCTTTTTTATTTAGTATAGACTTCTTTACATTGTAATAAACAGCTTTTTATATTTTATCACAAGGATTCTTTCCTTACCACTATATTTTTAATGCATTTATTTCTTTTAATTTTGAAATACTAATATTATGAAAGCAATTTAAATAAAACCTAAATTTAATAATCAATCTAAAAATATATTTGCAAAAATTTCGTCCTCAATATTGTCATATATATCACTGATTAATTTAAGTTGCTTTCATCTCTTCTCTTTACAATTACAAATATTCATGAAAAAAGCCTCTGCTTTAAAGCAGAGGTCTTTTAGTTCTCAGTCTCTTCAGTTTTTGGCATATAAATATTTTGAACGAATACATTTACACTGCTTACAACTAAACCAGTCATAGCTTCTACTGTCTTCTTTACGTTCTCTTGAACTTGAGCCACTACATCTAAAATATTTATTCCATATTCAACTGAAAGGTCTAAATCTATTGTAGCTCTGTCATCTTCTAACATTACTTTTACAGCTTTGCCATTTGTCTTTTTACCTTTAAAAATTTGTGTTATATTATTAGACATTCCATGTTGGAATTCTGTAACTCCTTGTATTTCTTCTGCAGCTATAGCAGTTATTACACTTACAACCTCATCAGAAATCTTTACAATGCCTATACTTTCTTCTTTATTTAATTCTTGCATTATCTTCGCCTCCTAAGCTTTGATACAAACTAATTAATATTAGATTTATTATATCAAATCCACTTTTATAATACAACGAATTATTTCTTAACTTCTATAGAAACTTCCTTTATACCTGAGGCATTTTGTACTATTTCTTGAATCTCTGCTCCTTGTTTTTCATTAAGTCCATTTACAGTTTTAACTATAATGTTAGCCTTGCTTCCATCTTCAGCAATTTCACATAATGCATCATCATAACCCTTATTTTTAATATTTAATTCTATTGTTTTTTGCTTATCTTGTCTTAAAGTTAACTTTTGTAATTCACTTGTTGCACTTGCTTTTTGTTCAGCAGAAGTATTTTGATTTTCAGATATTGATTTCAAACTTTGAATAGTAGTAGCTTCCTTTTGTTCTCTTTCACTTCTTGATTCATAGAAAAAGTCTGTTGTATTTAAAGTCTCTTTGTCTTTATCTTCTTTATCTTTATTTTCTGTATCTTTACTTTCTGCATCCTTATTTTCAGTATTTTTATTAAATTCTGGTTTAGTAGGTTCTGAAGTATCCTTATTATCAGTTGTTAATAATGCAGCACTTAAATCACTTGGATTATTTAATCCTCCATTATTTAATTTTAAAGCTAATAAAGCTGTACATACTATTAAAGCTAGTAGTGTACATATTATTCCCAATTGTTTTTTTGTCATTTTTATTCCTCCCATTCTATATCTAATTTATTATATGCAGCTAGTCCATACTAAATACATTAACCTTATTTGCAGGTATATCATATAAATTAATAACCGCTTTTTCTATACTTGATTTAACCTTACTGTCCTTTGCCCCTTCTGCTACAACCATAACACCAACCACCTTAGGTTTACGTGTTTCTAATATAAAAGGTTCATTATCTCCCTTATTAGTAGACATAACTACCTTTGATCCATCTGACTTTTGATTACTTACTCTTTTGCCTCCCTCTTTATCTGTTTCTTCTGTAGTATTATTTTGAGTATTCTCATCATAAGCTGGCACCTTTACTTCTCCACCTTCAAAAGTAATCATGCAATCAACATTTCCTACTCCCTTAATTTTCTTAAGTATACTTATTAAAGATTTCTTTTGAGCTTCTTCATAAGATGATGAATTTTCATTACTCTTTGAGCTATCTACTATAGCCTTTTCATTACTATTTGCAGTAGTGGATGCATTAGTTGCATCTTTTTTATCTGCTTTGTCACCATTAGGTAAAAATACATTTATAGCTATAAGTATAAAAATAAGTACAAGAATAACTGCTAATATATTATTAATATTCTTATTGTTTTTAAATGCATCTTTTATCTCCTTTTTTATTTTTTCCTTATCCAATTTTACTCCTCCTTATCCCCTTTATGATTAACCACTATTTTATCCTTATCAATTTCTAATTCATCACTTATATACTGCTTTATCTTCTTTTGCACATCATCTTCTTCATTATTTTTTTCTTTGCTTAAGTCTATCTTTTCTATTTTTCTTATTTCCTTTTCTTCAACTGTTATTTTTAGAGAAGTAATTTCAAAAGTTGTACTTGTGAAATCTAACTTACACTCCATATCGCTTGTAAAATTAAACTCAGGAAACTTCTTACTTAATATGTTTATGCAGTTTCTATTAAAATTATTTTTAAAACTTTTTTCCATAACTTCTTTATTGTCAACCTTAGTTTCTTTCTCGTCCTTTGAAGTTGATACTTCCTTTGTATATTTATCTATTAAATCATCTAAAAACACTTGACCTTTAGTAAAGAAATTAACTATTGGATTTAAGATAACAGCTATAAGCATTAATCCTAGTACAAACTTCAAATATTTTTTCATACTATTTTCTGGAGCAACAAGTTCAATAGCTGTTATAAATATTAATGTGGTAACTAAAGTTACTATAAAATTATTAATCAACTCCATTAAACTTAGCCTCCCACTATAAATTTACCTGCTGAAGCCATAATTGCTATAAGTACAAAAAACATCAAACTTACACTTAATACACAGGACAATAGTAAAACTAATGAATCTCCTGTTCCTGCAATAGTTGATGTTATTCTTTTATCGCTTATTGGCTCTATAACAGCTGCTGAAATCTTATATATTACAGACATTAATATTATTTTTATTATTGGATATAAAATCATTAATATAATTACAGCAAGACCAATTCCACTAATAGCATTTTTTATTATTAATGAATATCCAGCTACAGAAGATATTGCATCTGAAAAAGCCTTACCTACTATAGGTACAAAGTTATCTATAGCAAATTTAGTTGTTTTTAATGTCACAGCATCAATTGTAGTTGACGTAATTCCTCTAATGGTAAGTAAAGCTATAAAAACTGTTATAATTATTCCTTGCAGCCAAACTATCCACTGTTTAATCATTTTGCACAAATTTCCAATCCTATGTTCTTCCGATAAATTATTTGCAAATTGTAAAACAAAGCTAATTAATATCATTGGGATAATTAGATCTGTATAAACCTTTGGAATAATAACTATTGCTCCCATAACTATTGGGTCCATAGTTGCTGATTCCACAATACCTCCTGAAAGACCTATCATAGTAACTAATATAGGAAGTATAGCTGCCATAAAGTCTGCTACATCAGTTATAGCATCCTTTGCCACTGAAATAGATATTAAAAAACTTTTTGAAAGTAACATTACAATAACTACATAGCAAGCGTAGAAAGCTATTTGAGATACCCCTTTACTACTAAAGGCATCTTGTAAGTTTTTTAAAAAAGAACAAAGTATAGCTATGGCTATAAGAGATATAGCTATGGTTAATACACTAGATACTTCTTTAAACAGCAAGCTTGCTACTGCTTTCCCCACTTTACTAAATTCTAAATTACCTTTTCCATCCTTTATATAACTTTTAATATATTCTACTGGATCTAGTTCATTCATAAGCTCTACATCTGTTTTTCTTTTATTTATATAATCATATAGGTTATTTATTTCCCCTCTAATGTTTTCATTTAAGTTTTTCTCAATTTCAGCATTATCTAAGGTTTCTTCTGCCCCATTTACCATTACAGGTGACATTAAACTTAAAAATATGTTCACTAATATAAAAATCATTAGTCTCGTAAATTTTTTCATTCCTTTACCTCTACATAATCTGTAATATTGAATCTAGAACAGCCATTAAAATAGGAATTGCTAATACTAAAATAAATATTTTTCCTGCAAACTCTACCTTAGAAGCTAAACTGCTAGCACCAGCATCCTTACATATTTCACTTGCAAAAGATGCTAAATAAGCTATAGCTAATATCTTTAAAACTATTCCTAAATAGACAACATCTATTCCAGCTTTTTCAGATATATTTTTCAAAAAATTAATTATTTCAGTTATTTGATCTATACAAAAGATAAAAACCAAAATTCCAGCTGCTAACATTAACAAAACTGAAATATCTGATCTTTTATCTTTAAAAAATAAATATAAAAACAGGGCCACAAGTACAAAAGATATAACCTTAAAAATCAACATAATAACACCTAAAATATGAACATAGTTTTAACAGAGTTAAAAAGATCACTTATAAGTGAAATTACCATTATTAATATAATTACAATACCTGCTATATTAGTTATTGCAGCTATTTCTGACTTTCCACTACTTGTTAAAACCTTATCTAAAATAACTAAAACAATCCCTGCTCCACCAATTTTAAAAAGTATACTTAAATCTAGCATCCCTTGCCCCCTTAATTCATAATAAAAATATTGATAACATAGCACCTACACATATGCCAATGTATCTATAAAGCTTAGTATTTTTCTTTGCCTTATCATATGCATCATCTATATTAACTTTTAAATTTTCTAAAGTTAATTTAAAAATCTTATCTTGTCCATACACTCCAGACTCACCTAAAGATTTTAAAAAGTCCTTAAAAATCCCTTTATCTTCTTTTTCAAAATAGAAACAACTTCCCATATCTTTATAATTCTTTTTAAAAATAGAATATAAATCTCCTTCTATTCCCTTATCTAAATCCTCTGCCACCTTTATTAATAGCGTTTTTATTGGATCTGCACTTTTTATTGATATCTCTTTAAAAATTTCTGGAAGAGGTACATTGTTAAAAATAATTCCATTTTGTAAAAGAGTTAAAACCCTGATACATTCTTGAAGCTGTATATATCTTCTTTTAAAACTTTCTCCATATATATAACCAAAAGCAGAGCAAAGAATAAAAACAAGAAACACATTTATTAACTTAAGCACTCCTTAACCTCCCTTCCTGTTAAGTCATATATATTTTCAACTGTTCCTACGCCTTTACTATTTCCAAGAATAATTACCCTTTGTACTATGTTGTTTTCTATTAAATCTTTAAATACATTTCTCTTTAGAAAATCATGAATATTGGCCCCATGTAAGGTTACTATTATATTTACCCCTGAATTAAAAGCCACTTGAAGAGCATCTATATCTTTATTAGTTCCTATTTCATCACATATAATAACTTCTGGTGAAAGGGATCTAATAGCCATTATCATACCTTCACTTTTCAAACAGTTGTCTAACACATCTGACCTTATTCCTACATCCATTTGAGGAACTCCCAAATAAGAAGAAGCTATCTCACTTCTTTCATCTATTATGGCTATTTTCTTTTTAAAATTAGATATATTTCTTGCAATGTCTCGCAATATTGTTGTTTTCCCACATTTAGGAGGGGAAATAATTAAAGTATTATAAACTTTCTCTCCATCATAAATGTACTTCATCACCTTGTTAGAACACCCTACTATTTCTCTACATATACGAATATTTAATGATGCAATATTCCTTATAGTCTTTATCTTTCCTTCATCCATAACACATTCACCAGCTATTCCTACTCTATGTCCACCTTTTAAAGTTATGAACCCTTGCTTTATTTCTTCTTCATAAGCATATAATGAATAGTTAGATATCCTTTGAAGAATATATTTCATATCTTCTCTAGTAACCTTATAATCTAATATTATTTCTTCGTTGAATAAATTAATTATTACTGGCTTTTCTATTTTCACCCTTATCTCTTGTAACTTATTCTCAACTATATACTTATCTAGGAGCTTTATCATAGTGCTTGGAAATATTCTTATTAAATCTTCCCGCAATAAACCACTTCCTCTTCTACTAGTTATCTTTATTTAATTATTATTTATCTACCTCAAGATTTATTACTATATTTTAAAAATATGTAAAATAAAAAAGTAGCGTATCAAAAGATTTAAAGCAAAGATGTTATAACAAAAAAAGATAAAATAATTAGCGGAGTATAGCATTTTGATAAGTACTAGTATTTCATCTTTAAAATCAAATCTGCCTATACGTAGCTAATTATTTTATCTTTTTTTATATCATAACATCTTTAGCGTTTAAGTAATTTCTTTTGATACAACTTCTTCATCATATCTAATATTGCACTTAAAGCTTCTTCTATTTACATTCTGCCTCTAAATCAATAACTCCATCATTATTTTCATCAACTAAGATAGAAGTATTATCCCCTCTATTTAAAGATGATGGAGATACCTTAGCATCCTTAGAAATATCAACATTCTTTACTTGTCTCTTTTCTTTTAAATTATTATTTGCATCATACCACTCTATAGTAAAATCAACTTTACCTTCATCCTTAGCATCAAATTTAACATCACAATCATCATCAATAGCTATCATCTTAACTTGTTTATCTTGTCCAATAGTATCAATACGTCCAAAAGAACCTTCTGTACTTACATTTCCCTCTGAAGTTAAAGTTTCACCATTCTTTTTTACATTTACATCAACTGGTGCTTCAACCCTCATAACTACATAAGATTTACTTTCTGGTACAAATGACAATCCTTCATCTGCATTCTTATTCTTTAAAGTATCAATTATCCAATTAATAGATTCATCCTTAGATATGATATTGGCATGAGATACTCCTTTAAAACATCTTATATGTGCAGCTGAATTTTCTAATTGCCCCATAAGAGTAAGAGAACTGTTAGGAACAGTACCATCACCATTATTATCATAAATTAATGAATCTACTCCAAGTTCACTTAAATTATTACCATCCTTAAAAACTACAGAGCTTACAGTTTTCTGATCAACTCCAAAAACAAAATATGCATTACTAAAGTTTCTAAAGAAGTTAACATTATCAGTATCTATTGATTTTTGAACTCTTAAAGCATCATCAAACTTAGAGCCAAATATTGATTTACAGTATTTATAGTAAGTTGCATAATCAATATCTCTCACTTCTTCTGAATTTCCATTTTTAAATTTACTCTTAAATGCAGTTGAATTAAAGTAATTTTGAGTTGGGAATAATTCAGCTATAGAACTAAAGCCAGCCTTAACTTCTTTTCTTAGCCCAAATAATGCTAGTGCATAATCAAGTGGGTTCCACTTTGTACCAATAACAGAATTTTCAAGAACTGCATTAATAATCTTAGGTGCACCTTCAAGTGGCGCTGCTAAAGATATAAACTTATGTATTTTGCTACTATCTTTCTTTGCATAATTAGCTACAACATTTCCACCCATACTATGAGATATAATGTCTACAGAATCTGCTTTTATAGTATTGTCTATAAAGTCCCTTAATTCTTTAGCTGACTTTTCATTACTTTGTCTAAAATCATAAGAGAATAAATATATTTCTCTATTAGGAAATTCCTTGCATAGCTTGTCCATTAACTTCTTATAAACACATGCTGCACCATATTCTCTTTTCCATACAGAAGATTTCGCATTATCTCTACCATTCTTAACATATATAGGTTTAGATATTTCTATGTTCTTTCCTAGTTTGTAAAAACTCTTTTCAGAAAAAGGATTTAAATCAACTCCTAGTGCCCACACCGCTGTTTTACATTCTTCATCAGCATATAAATTACTTCCCATAATACCTGGTAATAGTATTATAGGTGGCTCCTTATCTCCTATATTGTTGTTTGCTGCTAGTACAGATATTGAAAAACTGGTTAACATTGAACACACTAACAGTAAACTAATTGTAAATTTCAATAACTTTCCTCTTAATTTTTTCATCTTATTGCCTCCTATTATTACAATTTTACCCATATAATATCAATTATAATACACTTTTATCATTAAATCACTATTTATGTTATGTATGTATATTAATTACATTTTAATTGCAATAAAAAGCAGAGTCTTAAATCTGCCTTGGAGAAACTTAATTGTAAATAAAAAAAGAAAAGCCATTTTTAAATAAAACCTATCTAAAAATGACTCAAAAACCAAGCTAATTTTATATATAAAATTTACTAAATAATATTTTTATTACAATAAGGACATGGGATCTCTTTATTTTCTTCTAAAGCAGATTTTTCTATAAAAATTGCTTTACCACAATTCTTACAGTTTATTTCACTATATTCCTCATCCATTTCATCTAATTCTTCTAAAGATACTTCTTCGAAAAGTTCTTCTTGTAAATCAGATAAATCATCATCCATATATTTTAAGTTTTCTGCTAAAACAGCTTCATTCACCATTATCTCTTCTACCTTAGATGATAGTCCTTCTAATATACATGACACTTCAGTAAATAGACTCTTATATTTATCGTCCTCTATTTGAGAAATACTCGTGTTTAAGTTTTCAATCTTCTTTTTTAATTCTTTCATATAAACACATCCTTGTTATAGTAAAAATTGCTAAGTTCTCATGGAACTTAGCAATCTAAAACTTCTTTATTAAACTCTTTCCATGTATTCGCCAGTTCTTGTATCTACTCTTATAACATCACCTTCATTAACGAACATTGGTACATTAACTACAGCTCCTGTTTCAAGTGTAGCAGGCTTTAATGCGTTTGTAGCAGTATTTCCTTTTACTCCTGGTTCACATTCTGTTATTAATAATTCTACGAAGTTTGGAGCTTCTACTGAGAAAGCATCTCCTTTGTAGAACTTGATTATTGCAAACATGTTTTCCTTTAAGTATTTGATAGCTTCTTCTACTTTTTCATAGTTTAAAGGAATTTGTTCAAATGTTTCTTGATCCATGAAGTAGTATAATTCTCCATCAGAATAAAGATATTGCATTTCTTTTCTTTCAATTACAGCTTCTTGGAATTTAGCTGATGGGTTGAAAGTTGTATCTGTTACTGATCCTGTTATTACATTTCTAAGTTTAGCTCTAACGAAAGCAGCTCCCTTTCCAGGTTTTACATGTAAAAAGTCAATAACTGTATAAACTTGTCCTTCGTTTTCAAAAGTTGTACCTTTTCTTAAATCTCCTGCTGATATCATAGTAATATCCCTCCAAAATGTATAAGTTTCATAATAAATAGCCATATAGTAATATGTATCTATTATTAATTTATTTTTTCTCATTAAATAACAATGTTATTTTATCAGAAGAAAGGAATAAATGCAATTATTTCTCCTTACTTTCACAGTAAATTAATCTTAACATGAGTAATTAATTGTAATTTTTCCTGTTACCGAATCCTTTTCCACAAAAAATTTATAATCTTTAATGCTAAAATTCTTTAAATCTTTTATCTTTTGTAGAAATTCCTCTTTATATCCTGTAATATTAGCTTCTATTAAATATGATTCTCCTTCTTTATTAATACTTTTAACTTCAAGCTTCTTTGATATAACTTCCCTTCTTATATTATCTATACTTTTTTCATTTTGTTCTTCTTTAGATAAATTATTTATAATCATCTCATTTTTATTAACTTCATTATCTTCAGAAGATATCTTCATAAAATATAGTTCACAGAGAATTATTAACAGCAAAAATATTGATAATAATTTTAAATTAAATATTTTATTTTTTTGAAATTTGTATCCTATATTTATTTTCACCTAAATCCTCCATACTATTAATGTTAATTTTATCCTCATGAGATATCTCCTCTAACTTATCTTCTCCTTCTAAATAGATACATGCCTCATAAGGATTAAATTCACCTACCGCATTATATTTTTCTATAATATCTACCCACAAATCTATATCTACATCGTTGTTTTCTATAGTACTAATACCTATATCTTGAGATTTTTCCTCTTCTTTATCCAACATATTCATTAATGTTAATGGAAAAAGTAAAAAAGATAAAAACAATAAAACTAATACACATTTCTTATCTTTTTCTTTTCTAATACTATTCCTATAATTAATAAACTCTTTGGGAATAAAATCTTTATTAATTAAATACTTTTTCACTTATTAAATTCCAATCTTCTAAAGGTATTACCGTAACATTAAATTTATTAAATAATCCTTCTAAATCCTTAGTTACATATATAGTATCCTTTGAATTTGTATTGATTATTTTTCTCTTAATTTCTTCTATAGTAGATATATTACTTGAAGCTTCCATTAACTTATCCTTAATCTTTATACAATATAAAACATTATAATATGAGAAAAAACATGTATAATTCTTAGTATTATATTTTTTATTAATTTTATTCATTATTATAGTTTGTATTGGTAATACAGTAATATTTTTAGCTCCCCTACAAAGACTTGTTACCATCTTTCCACTTTTAATAGCATATACATATAGCTTACTATGAGATTCATCAATCTTATAATCCATCAAATAGTCTTCTCCTTTAATAAATCCTTCCTCTATATAAGTATCAATATATTCTTTTAAATCATTATTCCCCTCACCTATATCTACCTTCTTTATATAAATGCTTTCATTCAAAATAATGATTATTCTGTTTTTAAGCAACCTTACCTTTTTCAAAAAATCACTATAATCATATGATATTCCTCTATAGATTAACTTTTCTTTATTTAAAGTTATAATGCTATTTTTCAAAAACATACTCCCTTCTGTAATCATTCAATATTATAAAGTTCTTTATCTGGAATTAAAATTATTCTATTATTTATTTCTTTATATCTAAGATATATATCTTCATATCTTAAATCTTTGTTCATATATCCTAATATAAATTCATCCATATCCTTATCATACATTAAAGACATATCTAAAAATTCTAGTCCATATTCCTCCATACTCTTTTTATCCATTAGCAATTCCTTTTTATCCTTAAAATATTCATTAACCTTACATATTAGCATTTCTTCATAAGATAAATGATATAAATCCTCATATTTATAGTCCTTAGTTAATGACTTATATGAATTATTATCAATAACAATTTTAAAAACAAAAGTTGATATTAGCGTAATTATTATTAAAACCGCCATTACATTAATAAGTACATAACCTTTTTTTACAGACACTTAATATACTCCTTATTATCCTTTATTATTACTAAATATTTTAATTTTCCTTTTTTATAAACCTTAAAGTCACTTATATTTTCAAGCAACACATTCTTCATCTTATAATCTGGAGTATTAATTAAATCATAATACTTTACAATTAAATTTTTCCCCTCCTTAAGGAGCTCTTCTTTTTCATAATGTACTTTTCCAGTTTTATCTTTATTTTTACTTATTTCAAGTATCTCAATTGTATCCTCAGTTGAATTTATTCTTTCTATAGTTTCATTTCTAAACAATCTCTCTATGTTAACAAAAGCACTTTCTACATTATTTATGTCTTCTGAATTTTCAACTATCTTTTTATAAACTATGGATGTATCAACAAGTATCTTTAAACTTATAGAAGTTATAATTGTTCCTATAAAAATATATATGATACATTCTATTAAAGTAAATCCTCTTTTCTTTTTAAACATAATCCATCCAATACGACTTAATTACCTTTCCTTCTATAGTATTTTTTCCTGCCTCTATAATAATTTTAAGTTCCATATATTCCTCTTCTTCCGACTCAGAAAGCTTTATTATTTTAACAGTACCTTCATCTTCCTTTTCCTTAGTCATATCTAAAAGATTTGTACTTGTAAGCTTCTTTAAAAACTCATCATTATATTTAAAACTTAATTCCTTATCTTCTAATAGATCCTTTAATTCTTTGTAATTAACATTATATTTAATTTCACTAATGATAGAATAAAGACTTTCTTCCATTGTATAAAATTTATTTTTGTTTTTTCCATTAACTACTATTAATTTATCTATAGATACTCCTATAGTAATTATTAACAATACTATACAAATAGATACAGCTACCTCTAAAATTAAACTTCCTTTTTTATTTGAAGTCATTATTTTTCCTCTACCTTTATCAAATTTGCAGCTGGCCTTATAACCAACTTATATTTAACCTTTTCTCCTTTAATAAAATAAATAGAATTTGCTTCAATATACCCGTTATCTTGAACTTTCTCATACACTTTATCCACTATCTTATTATTAAAAAATATATCTAGATTAAAACCACATCCAATATTGCACTTTTTATTAAGTTTATCTTCACTATAAAAATCAAGTTCAATCTTATCACCTTTATTAGCTATAACTATACTTCCATTTTTTCTTCTTTTAGCGCAGTATACTTTTGCATAATCAAAAAATTCATTAATCTCATAAACAAAATCTCTTGATTTTACAGACTTCATATAACTTTTATAAGTTTTTATGCCACCTACTCCTATAACTAATAAAGTTAATACAATAGTTAAAGTTACTAATACTTCAATTAACATAAATCCATTCTTTTGCATCACATAATACCTGTATACATCATATCTAACATAGGAATTATAAAAATAATTAAAAATAGTAGTATAAACACAGCTAGAATTCCTATAGAAATAGGAGTTATGTAACCTACATATCTATTAACCTTTTCCATTACATCTTTTCTAAGTCTTCCTTCTACCTTTGAAACAACTTCAGAAATACTTCCACCCTTTTCGCCTAACACAATCATAGAATAAGTATATTTAGAAATAATTTTACTTTGCTTTATACCATAGCTTATATCATTTCCTTTTAGTATCTCTTTATTAATTCCTTCAAATTCATCTTTAATTATGCCTATACTACTTGACTTTATACACATATCCATGCTTGATATCAAGTCATTCCCACTATTAATTATTACTGAAAAAATAGAAATAAATATATATTCGTAATATCTTTTTACTATACCAAAATTTAATAATATATTTATAGTTTTCTTTCTTTCCTTTATAAAATATATTATTAATCCAAAACAAGCTCCCCAAGAAATTATAAATATAATAGTTAATACAGGATTACTTATTACCCATCTATTTAGTGAATAAATATTTTTTATCATTTTACCTCCATCATTTATATTGCTAAAAGCTTCGTAAAGATTGGGTATAATGCAAAAGAAACTAAACATCATAAAAAATACTAAAGATGATAGTACAAATATAGGGTACACCAAAGATGAGCTTATTTTTCTTTTTAAACTATATATATTACTGTAATAATCACTTAAACTTTTTAGACATTTAGTAATTTCCCCACTACTTTCTCCTAGGGTAATAACACCTATAAAAAAATCAGGATATAAGTCTTTATATTTATTAAAAGCATCACCTAAAGTCAGTCCTCTTGATATGTCCACCTTAATTTCCTTAATACTACTTTTATATCTTTTACTTAAAGGTAGTTCTAACAAAAGATCAAGTATAGTGTTTAGTTCAATACCATCTTCATATAACAATCCCATGTTTTCTGATATTAAAGCTAATTCTTTAGACCTCTCCTTCATTTAAAGCTTCTCCTTCGATAAAGTCCAAATAATCATAATAATCAATGCTGCCCTTTTTTAATAGAGCATTAAGAACCTCTAGCATTTGGTTATTTGATAAAATCTCTTCTTTACTATGAATATTTTTAATTTCTATCCTTTTGTCTTTATCTATATAGTTTACCGATGATACTAGACTTCTTCCTATAAAGCCAGTTGTATTACATTTATTGCAGCCTACTCTTTTATATATATTTACTTCTTCTGACCCTAACTTTAATTTACCTATTTTCTTCTTACAATCATCACATAATATCCTTATTAATCTTTGAGAAATAATCCCTACAAGGGAATCTCTTAAAAGATAATCTTTTATTCCCATATCCTCTAATCTTAAAAACACTTCTCTTGGAGATTTAGTATGAATTGTAGAATATACCTTATGACCTGTTATAGCTGCTCTTACTGCTATTTTAGCTGTTTCCTCGTCTCTAATTTCTCCAACCATAATTACATCAGGATCTTGTCTTAATATACTCCTTAGACCTGAAGAAAAGGTAACACCTATCTTAGGATTTAAATTAACCTGATTTATACCATTCATATTTACCTCTACAGGATCTTCTATAGTAGTAATATTAATATCACTATTACTTATCTCTCTTAATATAGAATATAAGGTTGTAGTCTTTCCAGACCCAGTAGGACCATTTACTATTACTAAACCATTATCTAGATTAATAATACTTTTTAAATCTTTTCTTTGACTATCCAAAAAGTCCAATCCTTCTAATTTAGTCAAATACTTTTCTTTATAAATTATCCTTAAAACTAATTTTTCTCCATTTATTAAAGGAATTGTTGAAAGCCTACAATTATAATTCTTATTATCTAAATTCAAAAGTATCTTTCCATCTTGAGGTTTTCTTTTTTCAGTTATATCCATATTTGCTTTAAGCTTAAGTCTAGAATTAATTTTCAAATATTCATCTATCATAAGTTTTCTAACTAGAATTAATTCACCATTTATTCTAAAACGTATATTCACTGAATTTTTTATTGGTTCAAAATGAATATCACTAGCTTTCTTTTCTATAGCTTCTTTTAATATATCTTCTTCTATATTTCCACCATTATTGCATAAAACAATTTTAATTAGATAAGATAAATAATTTTTATCACAGCCTAAAAATACAACCTCCTTTTCAAATAAAAACTTCAAAAAATCTCTACACTCTTCTGTTTCATTACTTGTTGCTACGTATATTTTATTTTCCTTTTCATATAAAGGTAAGCTTTCATATTTAATAGATTGATTTATTGAAATTTTTCTTGATACTAACAAATCTATACTTTCAAGTAAATTACTATTCATAGCACCTCCTTATTTGTAACTCTTTCCACTTTTCACTTGTAATATACTTGCAAACAAAAAAAGGGGCTGTCGCACTAAAAAATAGTGTGAAGCCCTTTTTCTATGAAAAAAATTAAATCCTAACCTCAAAGAAGTTAGGATTTGTAGTAAAATATTTACATGAAAAAAACAAATATTTTACATAAGAATTATACAATT
>SVCL01000025.1 GCA_015058405.1 Clostridium sp. | reverse complement strand
CTTAAAAGAAATTGAAGTCAACTTCGCATATCGCTGGTATATTGGATATAACATGCATGAACAATTACCGCATTTCTCAACCTTTAGTAAAAATTATGCAAGAAGGTTTAAAGATACAGATTTATTTGAAAAGATATTTGCTGGAAGCTTAGCAACTGAGTTTAATGAAGCTAATGAACCTGAAGCATCTCTTCCGTGCATTGGGTTAGCACCAGGAGCAAATGGTTCTCTCTGTCATCATCGTTTCCGTATTTAGGGAAGTCACCTTCAACTTCGAAGTCAACAGCGATTCCTTCTTCATTTCTTATTGGCTTAACTTTAGCGTATTTAATAGCTGAAAGTGAGTCAGCACATACTGAAAGACCAGCTATACCACAAGCTATAGCATAGTCGTCTCCCCAGTAAGGAGCCATTAAGTCATCATTTTCATATTGAACAGAGCTTGTATCAATAGAAACTTTAGAACAGTAGTCCTTGAATCCTTGAGGAAGTCTTGTTGACCAAAGTACAGTTAAGTTTGGTTCTGGTGATGGTCCTAAAGTGTAAAGTGTATTAAGAATTCTGAATGAGTTCTTAGTAACTAAAGTTCTACCATCTAATCCCATACCACCGATTGATTCAGTAACCCAAGTTGGATCTCCTGAGAATAGGTCGTTGTATTCTGGAGTTCTTAAGAACTTAACTAATCTTAACTTCATAACGAAGTGGTCCATGATTTCTTGAGCTTCTTCTTCAGTTATAACACCGTTTCTTAAATCTCTTTCTATGTAGATATCTAAGAATGTAGAAGTTCTACCAAGTGACATAGCAGCACCGTTTTGTTGTTTTATAGCAGCTAAGTATCCAAAGTATAACCATTGAACAGCTTCTTTAGCATTAATAGCTGGAGCTGATATATCAAGACCATAGCTTTGAGCCATAGCTTTTAATTCTTTAAGAGCAACTCTTCTGTAGTCACCTATGATTCTTCCTCTACCATATGCATCTGGAAGACCAGTAACTATACCAGATTTTCTAGCTAATCTCATTTCGTCTGTATATGCATTGAAAACACCTTGGTTATGAGTCTTTCTATGTTTAGTGAATATTTCAGAGATCATTGGATCTACTTCGTATCCATAAGCTTTAGCAGCATTTTCTGCCATTCTTATACCACCTTGAGGCATAACAGCTCTCTTTAAAGGTGCGTCAGTTTGTACACCAACTATTTTTTCTAGAGCTTGGTCAATATAACCTGGAGCATATTCATTTATTCTAGATACAGTTTTAGTATCTACATCTAAAACTCCACCGTTATCTCTTTCTTGTTTAAATTAAGCACTTACTTCATCCCAAAGTTTAGTAGTAGCTTCAGTAGCTCCAGCTAAGAAACTAGCATCTCCTTCGTAAGCAGTGTAGTTAGATTGTATAAAGTCTCTAACATTAATTTCTTTTGTCCATTTACCAGCTTTAAAATTGTTCCATTCTTGTCTCACAACAATTCCTTCTTTCGTAAAAGCTTTAAAATTATTATTAATTTAATTCGTAAATTTAGTTTAATTTAACAAAATAGTTAACTAATAATTATTATTAGTTAGTCTACACACATAATGTAACACCAATCCAAATAAAAAGCAATAGAAAAGTCGAAAAAAATCGTTTTCGAAAATGTCTGAAAATTTACAAAAACAAGAAAAACACTTTTGAAAATGTGTGGCTTTAAAAAAAACATATATTTCTAAGTATATTTATTTTTAGAAATATATGTTTTTGTGTGGCGCGTTTTTGGTTACTTAAATCATAAATAAGGTTGGTGTATAGATAACCCCTATGTAGTCAATAAGAAAAAAATAGATATTGTTCTTTGTGTAATTATTGAATAATTATTTTAAATTGATTATATAAGAATAATCTCAACAAAAGAGGGGAAATTAAATTTAAGTTATTTTTTATGAAAATAAAAATTGTAAGGAGGTGAACATCCTTGCTAAAAATTAATGTTTTGCAAGGAGGTTTTCATGATTAAAAGTAAAGACTTATATATGAAAAGTATTTATGATCTTAATGGTAAAAAAATAGGCACTTCTAAAGAAATTTTTATAGATTTTAATAAGGGGATGGTATTAGGATTGGAGATTAATACCTTGGGATTTAAAAATAACTACGTTGATATTAACGATATAATTCAAATAGATAAAGATATATTAATAAGAAAGGTTTCAGAAGTAAGAGGATTAAGGTTTACAGAAATAAAAAATATGGAGGTAAAAGATAAGTGCGGAAATAGTAAAGGTGTAATAGAAGATTTACTTATAGATGATGATAACTATAATATAAAAGGATTAATTGTTAATTCTGGTATTTTTGATACCTTAATTAAAGGAAAAGAAGTTATTTTAATAAATAATTCGATTTTGGGTGAAGAATATATATTATATTTGGGTGAACCTAATATAGTATTTAAAAATATTCCTCACGAGCTTGAGAATAATGAGAATCTTAAAAAAGCTTATTAAGCAAAAGCTATATATTTTAATTATATTAGTTATAATTCTATTTTCACTATTATACTTTTGTAGTTATGCATTTAGAAAAACTGTATTAGTAGTTTTTATTTCTTATATAATAGCATATATTTTGACGCCTTTAAAAAGATTAATCAAGACTAAAAAGATGAAAGACAGTACTATAGCTATACTGATAATAGGTGGAATTATACTTTTGATTAGTATAATTATAATATTATTAGTACCTTTTGTTGTAAGAGAAATAAATAATTTTGAAGAAGATGTAAAAAACATAATTGAAGTTATTAGAGATAAAATAGATAAACTACATATAATAAACGAATCTTATATACAGTTGATTTTTTCTCAAATAAATTTAAAAGTATCTCAAATGACAGAATCTGTTTCAACAAAAGGTGTTGATTATTTAATATCAATAGGGGAAGATGCCATATCTTTTGCTATTATTCCTATTGTAGTATATTATTTTCTGGCAGATAGTAAAAAAATATCTAGAAAGCTATATTCTTTTGTGCCTTTGAATAAAAGAAATATTGTGAAAAAGATATGTGATGATATTGATAAAATGTTAGGAAGATATATTTTAAGTCAAATATTTTTATCAGGTATAGTTTTTGCATGTACTTTTGTAATATTAATGATATTCAAAATAAGATTTTTTGCTATACTAGCTATATTTAATGGTATTTTGAATATTGTTCCGTATTTTGGGCCTGTTTTAGGGGCTATACCTATAGTTCTAATATCTTTTATTGATTCATCTAGAAAAGGAATATGGGTAACTATTCTTATATTTATAGTACAACAAGTAGAAGGAAATATATTATCGCCTAAAATTACTGGAGATAGTATAGATATGCATCCACTTTTAATAATTATTTTATTAATGATAGGTGAAAATTTTGGTGGATTTATAGGAATGATAATGGCTATTCCAATAGGTGTAATTGTTAAAGTTATATATGAGGACATTAATTATTATCTTTTTTAGAAAAAAGTCTTAGTGTAAAATTACTGTAGGAAAAAAATAAAAGAGACTAGCTCCGTATGTTATTATTAAATTACAACCAAAAAAAACATACAAAGGAGCTAACCTCATGAACATTATACAACAAGTAATTGAAAAAATCACTAAGG
>SVCL01000182.1 GCA_015058405.1 Clostridium sp. | reverse complement strand
TATAATTTTATCTTCAATAGCTTCTTTACGCTTTTCCCTTAAGGATGGTTTCCTATTCTTAAAAGAATAATATCCATTTCTTGAAACGCCTAATATTCTAAGCACTCCGCTGACATTAAGTCGGCGTTTCTTATCTTTAACTGCTAGATCTTCTGCTTTCGCAGTTTCGATAAATATAACTTGTGTCATTTTCCAAGAATGTATATTTAATCTTAATTAACATTTTAAAAAAACATGTATTTTTCACAAAAATTATAGATTTGAAATACCTCTATATTGATAAAAAATTACTAATATTATATAATTTGAATAATAATTTATTAAAAGGAGTAAAATATGAAACCCAAAATAATATTTTTTGATATTGATGGTACTTTATTAATTGAGGAAACACGTATAATTCCGAAAAGCACCAGAGAAGCATTAAAACTTGCTCAAAAGAAAGGAAATTTAATTTTTATAAATACAGGTAGACCTAAAAAAAGTTTAGACCCTTTTATTACTGACTTAAATTTTGATGGATATATCTGCGGATGTGGTACATATATTGAATTAAATAACGATATTTTATTATCTAAAAATTTAGGACATACATTAAGCAAAGACATTGTTAACAAGTTACGTCAATGTAAAATAGATGCTATTTTAGAAGGTAAAGATTCTTTATATTATGATGTTGATGATAATATAAATTCTAAAGAAGTATTAAACATAAAGAAACATCATACAAAAGAAAATCTATATACAGGCCTTACATGGGATGATAAAGACATAGACTTTGATAAATTTACTATATTCGGAGATGAAAAAAGTGATTTTTCTTCTTTTATAAATGAATTCAAAGATAGTTTTGAATTTATTCATAGAGGCGAAAACTTTTATGAAGTGATTCCATTAGGATATTCTAAAGCATCTGGTATTGAATTTATTATTAATCACCTTAATATTCCTTATGAGAATACTTATGCTATTGGAGATAGTACTAATGATTTATCAATGCTAAAGTATGTTAAGCATAGTATAGCTATGGGAAATAGCACTCCTAAACTTTTTGATTATGTATCTTTTGTAACTAAAGATATTAAAGAAGATGGAATTGAATTTGCTTTAAAACATTACAATTTAATTTAATTTATTGTTCTATTTAAATTAAATCTCCATATACATTTTGTATAAAGTAATTAATTTGTATATGAAGGAGATTTTAAATGAATAGAACTATTAAAATTCTAAAAGATACTGCACATTCCTTAATAGCAGCAAAGAAAATAAATGAATTAAACACATCTTCTTTTATTGAATTAAAGGCATATGCTTCACATAATAATAAATATTTTTATAATGTAAAAGTATTATCATCAAAGAATGCTATAACTCATTATGATAGACTAACTAAATGCATTGTTTTTGATATAAATAAAGATTGTATTAATAAAAAGGGAAAATATACTTCTTTCTTTCACGAACTTGGACATCATATTGATTGGGAATTAGGACTTATATCTAATAATAATGATTTTAAAAATATAATTTTAAAAGAATGCAAGTTATTAATGGATAGAATTGATATTAACACATTAACATCTTATATATCAAAAGAAGCTAGGACTAATGGATTAAGCGATATTTTAAGCGGTACAACAAATAATAGCGTTGCATTTAAATATAAACACACAAGATCATATTGGAAAGGATCAGCAATGAGATTACCTTTTGAAACTTTTGCCCATTTTTATGAAGCCTTAACTAGAAAAGATAACTTTAAGATTGAATTATACCGAAAATTTCTACCTAATTCTTATAATATGTTTTTATTTTTTATTAATAATAATCAAAAACTAGATATGATAATCTAAAAAACAACCATAGATTTATTGGCATATCTATGGTTGCTTTTTAATACTAATTTTATTTAGCGTATTTCTTTAAAATTTCAATAATTATATTTGTACATATATCCATAGCTTCTACAGTAATATGTTCTGAAGATCCGTGGAAAGCATATCCGCCTGTTCCTAAGTTTGGACATGGTAATCCCATATAGCTTAAAGTAGCACCGTCTGTACCACCTCTTATAGGTTCTACCACAGGTTCTACACCTAAATCTTTCATAGCCTCAATAGCATTATCTATAAGATGGAAACATGGCTTAACATGTTCTAACATGTTTTTATATTGATCCTTAATAGTAACCTTTACAGTACCTTCACCATACTTTTCATTTAAGAACTTTTCTATTTGTAATAGAGTATTCTTCTTAACTTCAAACTTTTCTGCATTATGATCTCTTAATATATAATGCATAGAACATGAAGCTGTATCACCTTTTAGGTTTTCTAAGTAATAGAATCCTTCATAATCTTCAGTATGTTCTGGTCTTTCAGCAGTTGGTAACATTGAGTTAAATTCACAAGCAACATTAACTGCATTTACCATAGTATTTTTAGCTGATCCTGGATGCACAAGTACCCCTTTTATTTCAACGTTTGCTGCTGCAGCATTGAAATTTTCATAAGATATTTCTCCTTCTTGACCACCATCAATTGTGTAAGCAAAATCTGCTCCAAAACCTTTAACATCAAAGAACATTGCTCCAAGACCAACTTCTTCATCAGGTGTAAATGCTACACATATTTTACCATGAGGAATATTTTCATTAATTATACGTTCACAAGCAGTTAATATTTCTGCTATTCCAGCCTTATCATCTGCTCCTAAAAGTGTAGTTCCATCAGTAGTAATTAATGTTCTACCCTTTAATGTTTTTAAATGAGGGAATGTGTCCACAGATAATATGCTATTATTACCTTTTAAAATCACATCTTCTCCGTCATAATTTTCTATTATTTGTGGATTAACGTTTTCTCCACTTGCACTTGGAGCTGTGTCCATATGAGCTATAAGACCTATACTAGGTTTTGACTCATATCCTTCTGTTGCTGGTATAAATCCATATACATAACATTTATCATCAACTCTAACATCTTTAAGACCTAGAGCCTTCATTTCTTCAACTAATAATTTAGCTAAATCAAATTGTCTTTCTGTTGTAGGATGAGATTTTGAATTCTCATCTGATGTTGTGTGTACTTTTACATATTTAAGTAAACGTTCGTATGCCTTCATTCTTTTCTCTCCTTATTGTTAGTACTTTAGAATATTATAACATATAAAATAAGAAAAAGGGAGTGTCGCATTAGCAATTTAAAAAATTGCTAATGGCACTTCCTTTTTTTGATGAATATATCTATTTTAGGTTACTAAAAAACTTTAATCTAAAATTTGACGCACTTTAATAAAGGTTCGTAAAAATATATTT
>SVCL01000181.1 GCA_015058405.1 Clostridium sp. | reverse complement strand
TTGATTAACCTGCAAAAATCCCATTCATTGCAGGTTTATTTGTCATGCAATAAATTATTCAAACTTATATAATTTTCAAAGAACGAGTAATTCTATGATTTATTAAGCTATTCTTTCATAACTACTTAACAGAATCATTTTCTGTTTTTCTCAATCCACTTAACAGAATAATCTACTAACTCTCTTTGGCTCATATATCTTACTAAGGCATTACCTATATTAGTACTATTAACCTTACATTCTTTTTCAAAGTCTGCCCCTATTTCATTAAAATCTTCTCCATCTACAAATAATGTTTCATAAGTAACCCATTCTCTTTTTCCGTTAATCATAATAGCACTACTTTCTTTTACATTATGTTTAGATTCATATTCAGCTTTTGCATCTGCTAAATGAATAGAAGTATTTTTATCGTAACCTACACCTATAAGTAATACCTTACCATTCAACTTATAAATTTTATCTAAAGGAGAACCTTCCCCAAAAATATTTGATAAGTCATGATTTTCTGTAATATAGTTTGCATACTTACCAACTGCAGCTACTGAACGAGCTGGATGATCACTTCTATATGCACCAGGCCAACTACGAAACATTTCTGCAACCTTACCCATAGTATTAGTAGGTGTAATTCTTTTATCATAAGCTGGCCAATTCTCCCTTATTATAGGCCACCATTCCTTAGGCTCTTCCCAATGAACACCTGTCTCAGGATCAAGGTTTTTCCATGTTTGAGTTGGCATAACTATTGTACCTTCAGGTCCAACTGTTTCAAGTAATGATTCTATCACTATTTGAGCACCACCACATACAAATCCCATATTCTTAAGCGAAGTATGAACCATAACTATACTTCCTTTGGTAACACCTAATGTCTTTAAACCATCTAGTATATCTTGCTTTAATACTAATTTTCTGCTCTCATTTGTCATAATACTCCCCCTCATAAAAGTTTAATAGTTTACACTTTATATTATAGAAAATTCAACAATTTTACTATTCTAATACATTAAATATGTCATTAAATTTACTTATGAAATACTTTGCTTCCTTAACTTCTCCAAAACCATATTGAGCATAAATAAATCTAATCCCTACTTCATTTGTAGCTTCAAAGTCCCCTATAGTGTCACCGACATAACAAGCCTGCTTCAAGTTATTTCTTTGAATTATTCGTTGTATGTTTTTTGCCTTTGATTCCTTTGTTCTTCCAGAAGATTCATAGTCCTTAAATAAACTTTCGAATTTATAATATTCTAAAAATGCTTCTATATATCCTTCTTGACAATTACTAACAATATATAAATCATATTCTTCATTCAGCCTAAGTAATGCATCCTTAACTCCTTGAAATAAAATTCCACCATTTTTCTTTAAAACCTTACATTCTTCTAATGAACAATCGCGAATTACTTCTTTTTTTAATTTTTCATCCTTTATCTTAAGTATTATTTCGACAATATCTTCTATGTTCTTTCCCATACAACTTTTCATTTGCTCTACTGAAATATTAGCTTTAATATTTCTTTTAATCATTACATTATTCCATGCATTAACTATTTGTGAAGTAGCATCCCACAAGGTTCCATCTAAATCAAAAATAATTCCTTTTCTCATTAAATGATTATTCCCTCCTTCAATTATTTAATTTTTTCATATTTGTTAATAGATATATTTTCTCTAACTTCTACACTTTTTAACTTGAATTTCGGAATCTTTTCCATTAAATGAAAACCCTCACCATCTACTAAAGATATATTACTTCTTCCACCAATTAATATTGGAAGTTGCATAACAATTACTTCATCTATTAATCCTAATTCTAAAAGGCTCCAGTTTAATTCTCCACCACCCTCTAGCATAATATGATTAATATGATATTCTTTTTCTAAAATCTCAAAAGCTTGTACAATATCTAACTTGTCCTTACCAGAAAGAATACATGAAATATTGTCACATTCATTATAAAGCTCAACTTTTTCCCTATTTCTTTCATTTGTTATAAATATTGTCTTTTCATTATCCTTTACTATTGTAACATCCTTTGGCACATTCATGCTATTAGTAGGAATTATTCTTATTGGATTTTTCCCCCCATTATATCTGCATGTAAGAGAAGGATTATCATATCTTATTGTATTCATTCCTACTAATATTCCATCTACCTCTCCACGAATTCCATGAATAAATTTCATATCCTCTTCTGTTAATAAAGAGAATAATTCTTTACTACTTGCCCCTTCACCTAAAGTTATTTTTCCATCTATAGAAACTTGACTTACTAATGTTATCTTCATATAATCCTCCTATTTTTCTTTACATTTATCAAATATCCCTTGACAGTAGTCCCAAAACTCTACTGTACATTCTTCATTTATAATTCTTGTGTTCTGTGTCATTTGTTTATAAATGTCACTTACTTCATCTTTCTGAACTCTTAGTTCTGATAAAACTTCTTTATTTACCGGTAATCTATAATAATTCTTATACCACCTGTATTGAACATCTTTACTTAACATATAATTTAAGAACTTGCTCATTTCCTCTTTCTTTTCTCCATATAAAGAGTTATTAGGAAAAGCCATTCCTATACTTGAAGATGCTCCAATCACCTTTTCTCCATCAATTTCAGGTATTACACATATTCCTAATTTATCTCCCATTATTTCTACTAAATACTTATAGTACCATTCTCCATTTAAAATTGAAGCAATCTCACCATTTTTAAACTTAGTTAACATATCTGAAATAGCAGTAGTAGAAATCATCTTTTTACTCTTACACATATTAGATATAAATTTTATTGTTTTCTCCTCACCTTCTTCAGTTATTAACTTCTCTTCATTATTACCCTTAGAGAATGTATACAAAAATGGTAAAGCCCAATATCCAACATCTAAATCTACAGAAAAAGGAATTACTTTTTTATCAGTTACTTTAAACAAATCATCCCATACCTTTGGTTTATTATTGTAATATTCTTTATTGTAATAGATAATAGCATGATTTCCTTGTAGATATGGAAGTCCTTTTTGTACTCCATCTAATTTCATAGAATCCCAAACTGCCTTATCCATGTATTTAGCATATTCATCTGGTACAGTAGACAAATCCTTAATTCCAATGCCAACCATATCTTGTGCAATTAATGCTACATCTGGCTTTTCTTCTATTCTATCTAAATTACTTAACTTATCTAGAAATTCCGAAATGTTCATTTTTACTAACCTTATTGATATATTATATTGATCGTACATTTCCTTACATATACTTTCAATCATTTTTAAACTGCTATCTCCAAAGCCATCTAATTCATGCCAAATAATAATTTCTTTATTCAAAATCTCTCCCCCCAATTATTATAAATATTATTTATTTAAATAATAATACAGCTCCAAGCTCTGGTAACTTAATGGTATTTCTTTCTTTATCAATTACTATTTCCTCATTACTTGAAATTCTAATATTATAGTTTTTAAGGTTCTCACCTATTTCTAATCCATTAAACGAAATAGTATTTTCTGTATCATAATTAAATATAAGAACTAATTTCTTATCGCTATATTCAAATGCTAAAGTATTAGATGATGTATCAATAACATTAAATCTTTCTGGTACTGTTATATCGTCTAATTCTCTTCTTAAATATCCTAACTCTTCTAAGAAATTAATCATATTTAATTTTTCCTTATTAGTCCAATCAATTTTTATATTATTAAAAAATGCTTTTTTTATTGGTGCTCCATTAGTATTATCAGCTAATCCACAATTCATTGGCTGTTCTTCACCAACCTCATATCCTGTTAATATAAATGGGACTCCATGAGGTAAAAAACAATTAATTATTGCAAGAGCTCTTGATAATTTCATTCCACCCTTACGAGATACAATTCTTGGTGTATCATGTGTCTCGGCACAAGCATATGCATATAACTTTAAATCTTTTAATTCTTTAACAAATTGGTTATATGTATCTTTCTTCATATCCGCAACTTCACGCCAACTACTACCTAACATAATATTGTATCCAGTTTTACAAGCATTTTCGTGATTTCTATTAAATAAATCTTCACTAATAAAAATAGCATTTGGTTTATATTTTTTAACAGTATCAAACAAACTACTTAATAATTCTTTTGGTAAAGTATGTCCAATATCAAATCTAAAACCATCTAAACTGAATTCTACAGTATAATATTTTAATACATCATTGAATAAATCCCATAATTCCTGGTTTGGAATCCTTCCCGGAAATTTATTTGCTTTAATAGTATCAAACATAACATATGGTGCTTGATCTTCAGATACCATTTCTGCTGCTAAAGGTTGATTATCCATATATAACTTCCAAAAAGTAATATCAGTCCAAATTGGTTGAACATCATTAATCCAATCTGAATGTGCAGACATTGTAGTTATATTCATCTTTTCTTCAATCAAATCAAATAAATCTTTATGGTTTTCTTCTGATTCTTTTTTTATTTCTTCCCATAACTCTGGATTTAATTCATTAGGTGGATATACAAATTGTTGTATATGTTTTTTAGTGCTTTCAGCATTATATACTTTAGCCAAGTTTTCCTTTGTACATTCTGTAAAGAATTCTAGACCAGGGATTTCTGGAGTCTTAAAATCTTTATCATAATCTTTTTTTATCCAATAAACCCAATCTGGATGTTCTTTGATTATGTTACTATCTCTTGCTGTAACTCTTGGAATAAAGTCAATAACCACACGTATACCCATTATATGACAAGCCTGAATTAATACTTTTAATTCTTCATTAATTGAAAATTCTGATATTTCATCCGCCATAGAATCATGAAGATTTTCATCTAACTTATAAAAATCTTTTATTGCAAATGGCGATCCCATATCTCCTTTCTTATTTTTATTGCTATATTCAGTTATAGGGAGGAGATATAAAACATTATTCCCTAATAACTTTATCATTGGAAGCAAAATTAACATCCTAATAAAAGTACCATTACTAAATACCCCATCATTTTTTATATCCCAGCCAGTGGAATATCTTGGCAATGCACAATAAATTCCTGAATGCTTCAAATCAAAATCCATTTCACTTTTCATTTGTTCAATCTTGTCTACTACTTTTCTATAAAAACTGTATTTTTCAACACAAATTATTTCTTCTTCAACTGAAGTAAACTTATCAAATCCTATATACTTATTCCAAACTGCTGGAATATATATTTCTTCTTCATCTAGTTTATTTTTTAAATAATCCTTAAATATATTAAACTCTCTATTTTCCACTATCATTATCCCCTATATTAAAAACTAAATACTACTTTTTGATTTATAATATCTTTTTTCTCTGATAAATCTAAAGTAGATCCTAAAATACTTTCAAATGCAGAAACATAATCATCAACGCTATATTCTGCAGTAATTAATTTACTTAATTCATTATATCTTCTTGCTGCAGCTATAGTATCAATAAATAACATATTATATTCACTAGCTCCTATCAATTGAATTCCCTTATCAATTAATATATATGGACTTAATGCAAAATTATATTTTCTATTCATCCCCATTGGAACTATTCTTGCATTTTTTCCTGCAATAGTTAAAGCATATTCCATCTGATTTCCAACAGTATCGATAATTACATCAAACTTTCTATTATTAGTTAAATCATTTACCTTTTCCATAGTTAATTCACTTGAATCTAATATCATATCATTAAATCCCTTACAAACATCTCTACGATATTTAGAATTCTCAGTTGCAACTACAAGTCTTGCTTTTCTTTTAGCAACCATTTGACATAAAGCTCCCATAGGCCCTGATCCAAGGACTAAAACATTATCATCTTCCTTTATTTTAGCAGCTCTTATATTATTAATAACACATGCTAATGGTTCTATTAAAACTGCTTCCTTTAAACTCATTGATTCTGGAATCTTATAAACATATCTTTGATTACATACAAAATATTCTGCAAAAGTTCCATCAATATTAATTCCTGCTATTTGCAAACCATTTCCAGACTCGCAAAAATTAGTTAAACCCTTTCTACAATAATAACAATCACAACAATATTGATTTGGATCAATAATTACTTTTTCACCTATCTTATAATCTGTCACCTTTTCTCCAACCTCAATTATTTCTCCTACTGCTTCATGTCCTATGATAATATCTGAAACTATTTGTTGATTCTTCTTTATTACCTGCAAATCACTTCCACATATACCAGAGTAAATAATCTTAATTTTTATATCAGATGAATTTACTATTTGAGGTTCAGGCCTTTCTATTAACTTTAATCCTTCTTCATTTTTCCAAACTAATGCTTTCATATTTCCCTCCTAATACATTTTTATTTTTAAGTTATACAAAAATATTCTCAAAGAAAAAACTCTGTAATTTCCCTTTTTGTATTATTTTTCTTCATATTTCAAAAAAAATAATATTCTAACAGAATATGAACATGACAAAGTCAGTTTAAAAATATTCTAAATTACACACAACCTTCTATAATAATTCAATTTTTTCTAATAAGATATATTTTTATACACGCTTCATATTATATCTATTTTTTTCCTTTATCAATATTTATGCTTTTTTTGCAATATAATGTGCCATTTTTGCAATATATAAGTTAATTTTTAAAACAATCTATTTCATTTAATAACGCAGTACGAAACTTTTTTAACTTAGAACGTGAAATAGATAATATAGTACCATCTAACAACTTAACTTCACCTTTAGATAACAATTTAGATACATATTTCAAATTAATTAAATAACTATTATGTCCATATTCAAACCCATATTTATTAAGTTTTTCATATAATTCAGCTAACTTATATCTAGTAGTCAATTTTTTTTCAAACTCATACTCTATTTTTTCATCACAAATATGTATCATACTTCCACGTTTTGAATTTTCAATATATAAAATATCTTTAGGATTTAGCTTTACAATATTACAATAATAATTACCGATAATACAAAAATCATCATTATTATTTTTATTATTTTTCACCTTTTTAATAATTTCTTTCATTTCAGATAACATTTTTACATTTGAATAATTCTTATATAAATACCTATATGTTGTTACTTTAAAACACTTATCAGTAGGTGCACATGTAGCTGAAGAAAAAACTAATATTGAACTTTTAAATACCTTTCTAAATGACCTAGCTATTTCATAACTATCTAAATCTTTTATTCTCATATCTAATATCAATAAATCACAAAATTCAATTTCATTTAGCTCATCAAGTATATCCTTTCCTAAATAATATTCTGAAAATTGAACTTCTTCTTCTCTTAAACCACTTTTAAGAATAACCTGTTTTATAAATTCTATAAATGATTTATCACTATCACATATTACTATATGATACATCCATATCACCTCAAATTTGTATAATTTTGAAATAAACATTATAAAATATGTTAGTTTATTTTAACTTTTATGTCAATTGTTGTTTGGTACAAACTATTAGTAATCCATTATAATCATTAAAAAGTAAGCCACACCTAATAAAAATTAACTCTTATACCCATAATAAATTGGAAATTAAAATGGGTGTAAGAGGAAGTGTAGAAGGTGATAAGTATAATGGATAAACAAGATATTATTTTAATGTATATTAGAGATCAAAAATCTAAAAGATCTATA
>SVCL01000180.1 GCA_015058405.1 Clostridium sp. | reverse complement strand
CTTGTAGCAAAGATAAAAAGAATAAATTATTAGGTGCAGTTAAGAGTATTAATAAGAAAAAAGTTAGAATTTATAGCTTATTTACTACTGGAATCAAGTGGTTTAAAAGAGCTTATTATTCATGTCGGAATAAATATTATTCAAAAACCTGTTTTACCATATATCAAGGCTAGTTATAAGTAAAGGTATTGACAAAGTAAGTATAGTAAAAATATAAATTTATATTTACTTATTTATACTTAAATTGAATAGAAAGGAAACAGTCTGCAAATTAATTTCTACAATAATTCAGAAAAATAATTATTATGGAATTTATTCAATAATATTCTTATAAACTGTCCGTAAGTCAGAGTATAGGAGAGTATGCATTTAATGGATGTACTAGCCTTGAAGAATTTAGCGATATTCATTTGAATGATGATGGACGTAGAACATATGATAAGACTTATTTAGATAGTGTAGAAGATTATGCTTTTTATAATTGTGATTCATTAGAAAGATTTGTTGATGCTATGGGATTATACAGAGTAGGAAAATATGCTTTTGCAAATTGTAATAAACTTAGTGAAGTATATTTAGCAGATAAGTTAAAAGATTTAGGACAATCAGCTTTTGAAAATTGTTTTGGTTTGGAAAAGTTGAAGCTTTCTAATGCAATGTATGAGATAGAGGATAATACATTTAAAAATTGTAATAGTATTACAGAATTGTTTATACCAAACTCTGTACAATATATATATAATTCAGCATTTTTAAATTGTAAAGGAATAAAAAGTTTACATTTATCTAAGGAATTAAAGGAATTAGGAAATAATAATTTTAATAGTTGTAATAATTTGATTTCCATTGATCTTTCAGATGGACTTGAGAGTATAGGAAAAGATAATTTTATAAATTGTCAAAATCTAAGTAATGTTAGTATGCCAAAAAGTATAATAGAAATTGGGGAAGGAACTTTTGAAAAATGTCCTAACTTAATGTTATCAGGTTCAGAAGAATGTTATGGTAAAAGGTATTCAAGTAAAAACAATTTGAAATATAAAGTTACAGCAGATAGTATTAGTCATAATGTAAATGTAAATAGGGTAGAGATAGCAGAGGGAATAGAAAGTATTAAATCAGGTGCCTTTAGTAGATGTAAAAATCTTAATGTTATTAAAGTTCCAAGTAGTGTAACATTTATAGATGATGATGTTTTTTCAAATAAAACGTGTTATTATTCCTAGTACAGTTAGTATTATAGGAACAAAGTGTTTTAGTTCATGTAGTAATTTAGAGTATATAGAAGTTCCTTCATCAGTTACTTATATAGGTAAGGATGTATTTAAAGATTCTCCTAAGGTTGTCATTTATGGACAAGCTGGATCATATGCAGAAAAATATGCAAAGGATAATAATATTAAGTTTATAGCTGAATAAAATTTTTTAAAAGTAAATATAACAGATTTAGAGTTTGAATATCTATTTGAAATAAAATAATCTATTTAATAATTAAAAAATAAGTGTAGTATTAACAATAAACTAGATGTTAATACTACACTTATTTTTAATATAATTTATTTCCATTCATCAACATTTTCTAATCCTGGAATTGAACTTGCTTTAAATACTGGATCTACTATACCAGCATTCTTTTGTTTAGAATAGTCTTCTAATGCCTTGAAAGCAAATTTACCAAGAAGTACTATGGCTATAAGGTTAGTAATAGCCATAAGCCCCATAAATACATCTGCTAAAGCCCAAACTAAATCCATACTAGCTATTGATCCCATAAATACCATTCCTATAACAAATACTCTATAAAATATTAAAGCATATTTGCTATTAGATAGGAATTCTAAGTTTGATTCACCATAATAATAGTTACCTACTATTGAACTGAAAGCAAATAATAAAATACATATTGCTATAAAGTAACTTCCCCAAGAACCTACATGTGAACTTAAAGCAACTTGTGTAAGTTTTATTCCACTAATACCTTCAGCGGTAAAATCAACTGGTGATAGAAGTATTATAAATGCTGTACAAGAACATATTATTATAGTATCAGTAAATACCCCTAAAGTTTGAATAAGACCTTGTTTAACTGGATGTGATACTGTTGCAGTGGCTGCTGCATTTGGTGCACTACCCATACCAGCTTCGTTAGAGAATAAACCTCTCTTTATACCAACCATTAGAATTCCACCTAAAGATCCGCCCACAACTTCTTTAAAACCAAAGGCATTTTCTATAATAGTTAATAATAAAGATGGTATTTCTTTTATATTTAATATTACTACTAATAAAGCTATTCCTATATATGCAACTGCCATTATTGGCACTATTACTTCAGTAACCTTGGCTATTCTATGTATTCCACCGAATATTATTAGTGCGGTTAATGCTGTTATAACTATACCGATTACTAATTGGTTAACATTAAAAGCTTCATTAAAAGCAGAAGCTATAGTGTTTGATTGAACTGAGTTAAATATTAAACCAAAAGTTATTGTAATAAGGATAGAGAATATAAAACCCATCCATTTTTTATTTAACCCTTTTTCCATATAGTAAGCAGGACCACCTCTAAAGGTACCTGATTTATCTTTTACTTTATAAATTTGAGCTAAGGTAGATTCTACAAAACTTGAAGCAGCTCCTATTAATGCTATTAGCCACATCCAAAAAATTGCGCCAGCTCCACCTATTGAAATTGCCATTGCAATACCAGCTAAGTTACCAGTACCAACTCTTGACGCTGTACTTATACAAAAGGCTTGGAAGGAAGAAACTCCACCGTGATCTTTATCTGACACTCCATCCCCAAGTAGTCTAAACATTTCTTTTAAGTATCTAAATTGTACAAATTTTGTTTTAAAAGAAAAGTATATGCCAATAGCAATTAAAGAAATTACTAATACATATGTCCAAAGAAAATTATTAAACCAATCTAATGCGTTATTGAAAATTTCCATTTATTTAGTCCCCCATTCTAGCTATTTACAACTTAATTAAATAAATTTTATAATAAAATTTCAAAAAATGCAAGAAGAATAAAAATGAATTTCATAAAAAAAGGCTGGGATTGAGGTTTTAAAAATAAAAACAGTAAACAAGCTGTTTTTACGAGGATAATAATGTAAAAAATATTTAAGTGAAGATAAAAATGCAAGAAATAAAAGAGTGCCCATCATTTTTAAAGGATGAGGTAATAAAAATATTAAGTATAAAAAAGAAAAATCCTCCTAAAATAGTTTTTACTACTTTAGGAGGATAAATTAATTAAAATATATTTTATTATGGTTTTTTAGGTGTATTTCCAGTATTATGATCATTACCACCATTATTATCTGTATGAGGGCTGCTGCCACCATTAGTAGGCGGAGTAGTAGCATTATTAATAGTATTGTTATCAGGCGTAGTAGTAGTTCCAGAAGATGATGGTGTATCAGTAGGATTAACCGGTGCCGGAATTGATGGATCTGGCACAGTATTTTCTTTTGGTTTTTCATTATTTTGATTACTATTTTCATTTAATGAATTATCAGTAGTCTTTTGAGTATTCTTACTTGAAAAAGCATGTTCAGTACAATAACTTGAAGGTTCAGTACCAGGAACAAACATTTCTTCATAAGCAGTTCCACTAGAGTGGCAAGAACTAGTTGCTAATTTTCCAGAACTTTTACATACTGTTTCAGTGACTATATCTTCAGGCATATTTATGTCAGTAACTTCTAATCCTTCATGAGCTTTTTTCATGATTTTACCCCATAAATCAGCGGCACTATCTGATATTGCGTGTAACTTCTTAGGTGTATCAAATCCTAACCAGATTGAACCTGAAAGGTAAGGAGTGACACCAGTAAACCAAAGGTCGTTACTACTGCTAGTAGTACCAGTTTTACCAGCTACAGGCATAGAACCCCATTTTGCTGAAGGACCTGTATTTTCAACACATCCTTTTAAAATGTCATACATAATATAAGCAGCTTCTTTACTGAATATTTGTTTTGTTTCTATATTAGATTCTGAATCAAGTAGTACATTGCCAGAGGCATCATAAACCTTTGAATATAACTTTGGTGTAGTATAGTTACCATTATTGGCAAAGACACCAAATGCCGATGAAGTTATAAAGGTGTTACCTCCATCTCCGTTATTATCAAATTGACCTAAGGCCGCTGCTGCATAACTTGATCTAGAAACGTCATTATATACTAGCCCGAACTTTTCACCATATGCTATTGATGTTTTTAAACCTATAGTATTGGTTACAATTGCAGAAACAACATTCTTAGATCTATTTAGTCCTTCTCTAAGAGTTATATCACCAGAAAAACTATGATCATCATTTTGTAAGGCCCATGGCTTTCCTTGATTCATAGTTTTTCCTATAGTATTTTCTATAGGTGCATCTTTAATGATAGAAGCAGCTGTTAATACTTTTTCATTTATAGCAGGACCATAGACAGCTAATGGTTTTATAGTTGAACCTATAGGTCTTAAGGTATTATATGCTCTATTCATAGATTGAGCACCATGTTCGCCTCTACCACCTATCATGGCTAATACTTTACCAGTTTTATAATCTACAATTGTTGCAGATGCTTGAAAAGCAGGAGTTTTAGTTCCTTCTAAATATTCTTCTTTATATCCAACATTATTAGCCTTGTAATTATTTAAAATTTGTTGAGTGTAGTCTTGAAGATCTCTATCCATATTGGTATTAATCTTTAAGCCTCCATTAGCTAATAACTTTGTAACTTCTTCATCTGAATATTTATATTTCTTTTGAAGATCTTCTTTTACTTGAGCTATCGCAGGATTAATATACCATTCATAATTGAGGGTATAGCTTTTTTGTGCAGAGTGGAATGTTAATTTTCCAGCATCTATATCAGAGATAGCTTTAACATATTCTTCATCTGTAATTTTATCTAACTCTTTCATTTTACTTAGAACAGTTTTAGTTCTATTAATATATGGAGCAGGATTTTTTTTGTTATTTTCATTATAAGCACTATAGTAAGTTGGTGCTTGGGTTATTCCAGCAATATAAGCACATTCTATAAGATTTAAGTCCTTTACTGGTTTTCCAAAGTAAAGATTTGCACCAGCTTCAACACCATAAGAAGTTCCTCCTACAGGAATTGTATTTAAATATTGATTTAAAATTTCATCCTTTGATAATTCATTTTCTAGTTCTATAGCTAGATATAATTCTTTAATTTTTCTTTCAACTACAAAATCTACATCTGTTAATATTGTATTTTTTAATAATTGTTGAGTGATAGTAGAACCTCCATGCATTCCAGTTTGACCTCTGAATATCTTGGTGATATCTGTGATAAATGAACCTGCAATTCTTATAGGATCAATTCCTATATGAGATTCGAATCTTTGATCCTCAATAGATATAAAGGCATTTTTTAAGTTGGCAGGGATTTCATCGTAACCTACTACCGTCCTATCTATTTGAGAATGTACAGTATCCATATACACTCCATTTTTATCATATAAAGATGAAGGCTGACTTAAATTTTTTACAGCTTCTACATCTAATGGTGGAGTACTTTTTAAAACTGCAAATACGTATCCAGCACCAATAACTATTAAAGTTAGCATAATAAAAAGAAATGTTAAAAAAATCTTTTTAAAAGTACCAAGAGCAGTTCTCTTTTTCTTTTTTTGTTTTCTCTTTACTTTGCTATGTCCTTTAGTAGGGGCTTGGTGTCTGGGTACTGTAGATTTAGTGGTACTACTTCTCCCACTTGTTCTTTTATCTATAGACATATTTTCCTCCTAATAAACAATATTGAGTTATAAAAAAATCGCTATAGCATAATTATAATATGATTAAATAAATAACTCAATATAAAGGTGTCTAATGAAATATTATGTAAAACCAAGAAAGCGTAGAATAAATCCATATATATTGGTAATAATTACCATTATAATTGTTTTTAATATTTTTTTATATATTTTTGATTCGAGAGTATTACCTAATGTGTTAATAAAGTCAGAAAGTATGGTTAAGGCAAAGGCAGAAGATATTATAAATACAACAAGCATGTCTATTTTTAATGAAGAATTTAATTATGGAGAAATGATAATTATTAATAAAGATACAGAAGGAAATATTAATTTAATACAAGCTAATACAGTTAAACTTAATGAACTGAGTTCAAGAATATCTTTGACATGTAATGAAGAACTGCAAAAAATGGGAAAGGTAGGGGTTGAGGTTCCAGCTGGCTGGGTGACTGAGAAAAGTATATTTTATAATTTAGGACCTAAAATTAATGTTAAAATTGAACCTATTGGTAATATAAATATAAGCTATGAATCAAAGTTTGAAAGTGCTGGAATAAATCAAACTAGACATAAAATTTATTTGAATATTTCAGCAGTAGTAAGATCTATAGTACCTTTGCATAGTCAAGAAATTGAAGTGAAATGTGAAGTTCCTGTGGCTGAAACAATTATAGTAGGAAAAATACCACAAACTGCAGTGGATTTTGGGAAAAATAATAGTTAATAAATTAAAAGGAAAGTAGAAATAGGTTTTTTGAAATATATTTCTACTTTCCTTTAATTAATTAATTAATGAATATTTAAATCAAATACTAAACTAGAGATTTCAGGTGTGTAAAATTCTTTGATTTCGTTATTGCTAATATCGTATGAAAAAATACTACAAGGTTCACATTCTATTTCATCTAAAGAGAATTCTTCAGAATCTTTTAAGGTTCCTGTAAAGTATATAACATCGTTATTTTTAGAGTATCTTACTAGATATGGATTAGTAAAGTTTTTAAGTGTTGAGTTAGATTGTTTGGCAATATCGTTATCTAGTAATAATTTATTTATTGTTTTCTCTTTTAGGTTTAGTTCGTAAATTCCAAAGCCAGTATCAGAGTTTATATTATCACCTAATATCAATGCTTTAGTATTGTCTTCTGTTAAATCTATTGAGTATATATTTGATGCTGTAATATTCATTATGTCACTTGAAGAATCATCAGAATTTAATATAGAAATTGTATGAGAAATTAATGGATTACCATCTTCACTTTTATCCCAAAGTTTTGTTTTTTCTGAAAAGGAAATGGAGGATAAGATAACAGTGTTTTCAACAACATTAAAACATTCCACTTCTTTATCTGTATTGTTCTCATCTATTATAGAGGTTTTGTTATTATCTGGATCATTTTTATATAATTTTATTAAACCTTCAGAATTAGTTGAAATATAGTATATAGACCCATCTTTAGTGAATCTTGCGTTAGCTTTACCATTTTCATCATCCGTTAATTGTTTTGGATTTTTACCTTTTATATCAGAAAGAAATAATTGCCAAGGGTCATTATCAGTTAAAGCATCAATATATGCAACTTTTTTTGAATCATATGATATATCACCTGTTATAGCTACATTTTTATCTTTAATATTTACTATTTCCTCTTTAGTAGTAGAGTCAATGGAACTTATTTTACCTTTTTTATCTTTTGTAAAAGATGAAACGATAATATTATTTCCATCTTGAATAGTTGAATCGTTATAGCAACCTATTAGCAAACAAGAAATAAGAATAAAGTTTAAAATTATACATATTTTTTTGCTCAAGAGAATACCTCCTAGTATGAATTTGGTTAAAGATGAAATAATCATCAAAAACTTTATAGAATAATTTTATATTAAAAATAAAAATGTGTAAATAAAATATAAATTGACTTAAAAGTAAATTTATGGTAAAATGGTGTTGTAAATATAATTTAAATAGAAACAAGGGGGAGTATATAATGAAGAAAATGAGAAAAATGGCAGCTGCATTAGCAGTATTAGTTATGGCAGGCGGAGCTGCAATGGAAATAGGAACAGTTAATGCATCAGCAAGTAGCCAATCAGGAAAAGTTTCATGGTACAATGTAACTGGTAAGACAACAGCTTCTGGTAAAAAAGGAACAGCTACTACAGCAGCACATAAAACTATAGCTTTTAATACAAAAGTTAGTGTTAAAAATAATAGTAATGGTAAAACAACAAAGGTTGTAATATTAGATAGGGGACCATTTGTTACTGGAAGAATCTTAGATATGTCTAAGGAATCATTCTCTAAAGTTGCTAGTTTAAGTGCTGGATTATTTAACGGAACTATTACTTGGTAGTTTTGAAATTATAAAAAAAGATGATGCAAAAATTTGCGTCATCTTTTTTGATTATTATTTATCTTCCCAATTAAATACATAAGGAACATTTCTATAATAACTATTATAGTCTAGTCCATAGCCTACAACAAAAACATCATCGACTTCAAAACATCTATAATCTGGAGTTAAGTCAGCCTTTCTTCTTGATGGTTTATCTAAAAGTACACAAGTTTTAACAGATGCTGCACCTAAAGATTTAACATGGTTTACTATGAAATCCATAGTATATCCAGTATCAACTATATCGTCAACTATTAATACATCGAAACCTTCTATATTATCAGGAATATCATTTACTATTTTAACTTCCCCTGAACTTACTTCACTATGTCCATAACTTGAAGTAGTCATAAAACCAATCTTCATTTTTGTATCTATAGATTTTACTAAATCGGAAGTAAACATAAAGCTTCCTCTTAATAAAGAAAGAATGTAAAGATTTTTGTTAGAATAATCTTTTGAAATTTCAGCTCCAAGTTCTACAATTCTCTTTTCTATAGTTTCAGTAGATAAAAGTATATTACGTTTTTTGTTTTCCATGAGAATCCTCCATTCTAATTAAAAGAATATGTATTTAATAATAACTTAATTCTGCTTTTTATATTACAGATTTTTTTTGAAAGTTGCAACTTTATTTTATTTTTTACAAATAATTCGAATAAGATTTTGAAAGGCACTGAAAAGTTTACAATTGAAAAGAGATAGTATAAAATTAAAGGAAAGTTGCAAAGATAGGTATATACGAGGTGATAAAATGATTAATGGAAATATAGATGGGGTAAAGAAGAGTTTTTTAGATCAACTTGAAGAAATATATAAAATTAAAAATTTAAAAGATGAAGCTGTTAGTTTAGAAATTGTAGATATAATGGTTAGGGTTTCTACAGCTTTAGATAGAGAGGTAAGCGTAGCAATAGATAGAAGAGGTAAGGTTCAATCAGTTGCTATAGGTGATTCTTCTTCTGTAGAACTTCCTTTATTAGATATTAGAGAAGGAAGACTTTCAGGAGTTAGAGTAATTCATACTCATCCAAATGGAATCTGTAATTTATCAGCCCTAGATTTATCAGCACTTTTAAAATTAAAACTTGATTCTATAGTTGCTATAGGAATATATGAAGGAAAAATTATAGATTTTTCAATAGGTATGCTTTCAGTATTTAATAATACATTAATATATGAAGAAAATAAGAATCTTTCTTTAGATGAGCTGCTTGCTATTAACATATTAGATAGAATTAGACATGTAGAAAGTTTAATTAAAGATAATGAAGTAGTAGAAGATGATCAAGAAAAGGCAATATTAGTTGGCTCTGATACTAGAGAAAGTTTACAAGAGCTTGCTGAACTTGCAGATGCATGTAATATTCCAGTGCTTCAAACTATTTATCAAGGCAGAAATAAAATTGATCCAGCTTTCTTTATAGGAAGAGGAAAGGTTCTTGAAATTGCAACGTTAAGACAAACTGAAAGAGCTAATGTAATCATTTTTGATGATGAATTATCAGGTTCTCAAGTTAGAAACTTAGAAAATGCTTTAGGTGCGAAAGTTATAGATAGAACTACTCTTATCTTAGAAATATTTGCTAGAAGGGCAAAGAGTAAGGAAGCAAAAATTCAAGTAGAACTTGCACAACTTAAGTATAGAAAGAGTAGACTTCAAGGTTTAGGTACAGTTTTATCAAGAACAGGTGGTGGAATAGGTACTAGAGGGCCAGGGGAAAAGAAACTTGAAACTGATAGAAGGCATATAAATGAAACTATTTATGATTTAAATAGTGAACTTAAGAAAATTAAAAAGAACAGAGAAATACAAAGAGAAAAGAGAAATAAGGAGAGCATTCCTAAGGTTTCATTGGTAGGATACACAAATGCTGGTAAGTCTACATTAAGAAATGCTATTTGTGATAAAGCTGCTGCTAAGGAAGGAAAGAATAAGGAAAAGGTTTTTGAAGCTGATATGTTATTTGCAACTTTAGATATTACTACAAGAGCTGTTACCTTAGAAAATAAGGGACTTATTACTTTAACTGATACGGTAGGTTTTGTAAGAAAGTTACCTCATGATTTAGTAGAAGCATTTAAGTCAACTTTAGAAGAAGTAATCTATTCAGATTTACTTTGTCATGTAGTAGATGCATCTTCAGATACTGCATTAGAACAAATAGTGGCAGTAGAAGAGGTACTTGGAGAACTTGGAGCTCGTGGTAAGGAAACTATATTAGTTTTAAATAAGATTGATAAGGCTTCAGAAGAAGCTATAGCTAATATAAAAGAACATGTTCAATACGAAGAAATAATAGAAGTGTCTGCTAAGGAAGAGATAAACTTAGATTCTTTATTAAATTTAATAGAAGAGAAATTACCATATAGTTTAATTAAAGCTGAGTACCTTATTCCTTATGATAAGGGGGATGTAGCTTCTTTCTTACATAGAAATGGTAGAGTGTTCGAAGAAGAATATAAAGAAAATGGAACATTTATGGTTGTAGAAATCGATGAAGAAACTTATAATAAAAGTAAAGAATATTCAACACAAGTACTAAATTAAGGAAAAATGTGATGATGTTTAGAGTGGAAGCTAAATATCATTGCGTTTTTTTTATTATGTATAGCGAAATTTTATTTTAAATAAATTAATGAGTAAAGTTATGTTAATTATTTTTTGAAGAAGAGATAGTTTTATGGTGGAGAAGGGTTGAAAGGTTTGTGTAGAATTATAAAAAATTAGACATACGGCCCTTTATTAAAAAAATGTTGGTAATGTTTATAAGTATATTGTTTTGTCAATAATCTAGGATGAGGTGACAATAATGATAGAATTGGATATAAACTTAGAAAATTTGAATAAATATTTAAATGAAATGTTAAAACCTAGTATATATAAAGATAGAAAAGTAAGTGCTTGCCCTAGGTGCGGGCATGCTCATTATATAAAATATGGATTTTTTAAAGGTATACAGAGGTATTGTTGTAAAAGATGCGGGAAAACTTTTTCGCTAGTAACTAATTCTATATGGAGTTATTCTAAAAAACAACCTAGTAAATGGATTGAATTTATAGAATTGATGTTAGAAAAAAGAACATTAAAATATTGTGCAAAGGAATTAGAAATAAATATAAATACAGCATTTTATTGGCGTCATAAGGTTCTTAGTGCAATGACTATTAGTGAGATTCCTAAAAGGCTAGTTGGGAATATACATATGATAAAGACTTCTGTAAAGGAAAATTTTAAAGGGAATAAACACATAGATACTGATATAAGAGAGAAAGTATTCGTAGTAACAGCTAGGGGAAGGGAAGATTCTATTTTATGTCTTCCAGTATGCAAGAAAAGATGGCAATTAGATAAGTTTAATGAGAAGATTTATAAAAGAATAGATCCTAAATCGTTAATTTTACCATATAGAGATAGATATATTGATATTATAGCTAAGAAGCATAATAAAAAGCTTGGAATTAATATTATGAATAAAGATAAGTTTGATAAATTTATAGGTAGTTTCAATCTTATATCCAAGATTTGGTTTAAGCCGTTTTGTGGGGTTGCTACAAAATATTTAAAAGAATATTATTGCTGGTTTATAATTTATAATCTAAGAAAAAAGTTTATAAATATTAATTTTTTTAAGAATTTAGTTGATGGTGAATTTTTTATAAAAATTAAAGAGATAGGAATATAATAAATATGTAACAACATTATTTTAAGAAAGGAAGTTAAAGAATAAAATTATAAACTAATATAAAGGTATTTATAAGATTGAAAGCTAAAAAATAAAAGAATTTATAATCTGAAAAATATTAAAATATAAGAATACAAGAATATATGTTATAATTAAAAATAATTCGTAGCAGGAAATGGGGAGAAAGTTATGGCTAAAACGGTCGTTGAATTACAAGATGCTTTTCAGTCTATAGTTAACTATTTGATAAAAAATAAGAAAGTATTAGCTATATTTACTTTTGGAAGTATTGTATCTGGTGATATTTGGGAGGGGTCTGATATTGATTTATTTGTAGTATATAATAGTAACTATCCTAAAATCAGAGATATATATTCAGAGTCAAAGAAGGTTCCGGTACATACAAAATTATTAGATAAAGAACATTTTATAAAAATATATGAGGCTGAAAGAGAAAAGGGATACATAAGAGAGTTATTAATAAAATCAAAGTTAGTATTCTCAAGGGATGAAGAAATATCAAATATTTATAATACAGCTAGATATTCATTAAACAATAATATTGAAAAGTGGAACTTGGTCTATTTAGGAAGAGTTCTAAAAGATGTAGGAGTATGTAAAAAGTATATTGCTAACGGAAAAGTAGAAACAGCATATGAGCTTTTGATAAAAACCTTAGATAGTTTTTCAAAGTTATTAATGAATTTAAATGGATATTTAGTAACTAAAGATTCTTTTGCAATGGCGTGTAATCTTAATAACGAATTTAAATTAATTGTAAATAATTTATTTCAAGATAAAGTTAACATTAATGAAATAATAATTACAGTAAATTATATAAATAAGTTTCTAGATGAAAATATAGATATTGCAGCTAAGTCGTTAACAGATTATCTTAAAAATAAAAATGAATTTGTGAGTTCCTACGAAATAAAGTTAGAAAAAGATTTTGAAGGATTTAATATTAAGATAGAAAATATATTAAAAGAATTAAATTCAAGAGGCTTAATATTGAAAGATAAGAGGATTTTAAAAGATTTTGATGGTATTAGCATAATAAAAGAGAATGTCTATGCGTCCAAAATTATTAAAAGATAGGGTTAATAGTTATGAAAGAATGTTTTAATATAGAATTTCAAGATGAAATACCTAAATATATACAAATATCTCAGCATATAAAAAAGTTAATTGAAAATAACTTAATAGAAGATGGTGAGAAATTACCTACTATAAGAGATTATACTAAGTTTTTAAAAGTTAATAAGGTAACTATAGTTAATGCATATAAAAAACTCACTCACGACGGTTTTTCTTATCAAAAAATAGGTAGTGGTACTTATGCAAAAAAGAAAGAAATAGTATCTTTATTTAGAAAAGAATATTCAAAAACATTAAAGTTATTATCTACTAGTAAAAATCTAGAAGAGGCCATTGACTTTACAGGAGAAACCACAGGAGAATGTTTATTTCCTATAGAGGATTTTAAAAGAATAATTAATTTTGTTTTAGAAAGAGATGGGGCTAAGGCATTAGTATCTAATGATTCATTAGGCTATGAAAAGTTAAGGGGAACTATAAATGAGGTGTTTTGGAATAACACTATTAAGGAAGAGAATATGCTTATAGTTTCAGGAGCTCAACAAGGTATAGATATTGTTGCGAAGTCTATTTTAAATATAAATGATAGTGTTATAGTAGAAAAACCAACATATGGAGGCGCATTATCAGTATTTAAATGGAGAAGAGCAAACATATTTGAAGTAGAAGTAGAAAAAGATGGAGTTAACTTAGAAAAGTTTGAAGAAATTTTAAAGAAAAATAAAATAAGATGCTTTTATACTATGAGCTATTTTCAAAATCCAACTGGTATAAGTTATTCTTTAGAGAAAAAGAAGAAACTACTAGAATTAGCGGAAAAGTATAATTTTTATATAATTGAAGATGATTATCTTTCGGAATTGATCTATGATAAAACAGTTGAATATATACCTTTTAAATGGCTAGATAACAATGATAGGGTAATATATATAAAAAGCTTTTCGAAGATATTCTTACCTGGAATTAGAATAGGATATATAATAATGCCATCCAAGTTCAAGGAAAGTATGCAATTTTCTAAGGTGAGTACAGATATTACTACATCAAGTCTAATGCAAAGAGCTTTAGAGATGTACATAAAGGATGGAACATGGAAAAAAAGTATAGAATCTTTAAGTAGAGAATATGAAAAAAGATATAAAATAATGGAGAGTGCTATAGAAGGTGAATTAGGCCATTTAGTTAACTTTTATAATCCAGGTGGAGGATTAAATTTTTATTTAGAGATAAGGGACAAGAGGGTCTCTTCAAAAATGCTATTTTTAAATCTTGTAAAAAAAGGAGTATACATAACTCCAGCAGTATTATTCTTTTCTAAAATGAAGGATGGAAATAGTAGTTTTAGATTGAATTTTTCTCAGACAAATGAAGAGAAGATAAAGAAAGGTATACAAATAATTAGAGAGGAGATACAAGATGTCATATATAACAGTTAGAAATTATGGTGAAGATTCTTTTGAAGAAAAGAAATCTGAGTTTATAGGATATGCTAAAAGGGTAGAAACAGAAGAGGAAGCAAAAGAGTTTATTAATGAAATAAAGGCAAAACATAAACAAGCAAGACATAATTGCTATGCTTATATTATAGGAGAAAACATGGGGATTCAAAGATACTCAGATGATGGAGAACCACAAGGTACAGCAGGAATTCCTATATTAGAAGTTATTAAGAAAAATGAAGTTAAAGACTGTGCAGTTGTAGTCACAAGATATTTTGGAGGAATACTTCTTGGTGCAGGGGGATTAACTAGAGCTTATACAAAAGGAGCAGCTATAGCAATAAAAGCGGCTGGAGTTGTATCTAAGGTTGAGGGGATAGAATTAATAGTTTCAATAGATTATGATCTTTTAGGAAAAATACAATATATTTGTGCTCAAAATTTATGGCATATTGAAGATACTGTTTATACAGATAAGGTGGAAATTCATATTTTAGCTGAAAAAGATACAGCAGAGATTATAGAAAAAAGTTTTATTGAAGAAACAAGTGGTAAAGTAGAGATTAAGAAAACTTCAGAAGGGATATACTTTAAAGAAGAAAATAGGCTTTATGCTGAAGTTTAGAATAAACTGAAAAAGATGAAAATTCTATTTTAGGATTATTTGAAAAAGTTAATATGAAAGATGATTTAAGTGACAGGACTTTATTTGGATAAAAAATAAGAGTTATATTTTAGTAGGTATATATTCCTAAAGTATGTAAAAACTAATTTCGAGAGTTATATATATTTTAGGAGGTAATTTTTGTGAAAAGGGCTATTAAAGGCATAATTTTGATTTTGCTACAAGGAATTTTTCTATGTTCAAATGTGATAGTTAAAGCTGAAACTATATATGATGGGCATACTATAAGAACAATATCAATTTTTAACGATAAAGTAGATGCACCTTATATAGAGATAGAAGATAAGCATGGCTATTGTTATGACTATACTAAGGATGTGCCAGAGTATGATCAATTTGTTAGAGTAGAACATAATGATGATAGGATTCTTGCAATTTTATATCATGGCTATACAGAGAATTCAGAAAGTTTAAGAGAAAAATATAATTTAACAGAGGATGAAGCTATTGCTCTTACTCAAGCTGCTATTTGGTATATTAGAGAGGGGTGGGGTCAAGAAAAGGTGGTTCACCCTTATATGCAAGAGCTTATAGATAAAGGATTAAAAAAGGAAATCCCTTCAAAGGAATTAAAATTAGAAGAAAACAAATTAAAGTATAAGAAAATTGGAAATTACTATGAAACAGAATTAATAGGTACAGAAGGTTTTGAAGGTAATTTTACAATCAAAACTACTAATAATGCTGTAGTTTTAGATAGTAATAATAGAGAAAGATATACTTATAGAATTGGTGAAAGTTTTAAAGTCAGAAACTATGGAGAAGATCACACAGATACAATAGATATTACAGGAGATATGAATGTATTAGAATTGGATTTATTTAATTCTTTAGATGATTCAGTGCAAGATGTTATTTCTACACAATATATTCCAAAAGATTTTACTTTAAGATTTGATGTACTTTCAACTAAATCAAATAATACTAAAGATAGCTTAGTTAAGACATCAGATTCACAAAATTTAATGGCTATTATAATAACAATTTCAGCTATGGGAGTAGCTTTATATATAATAGTTAAAGAATTAAGTCGTAATAAAAGGTAACATGTCTTTAATTTCCTATCTTAATGTGGTATAATTTTATAGATTATGATATTTAAAATAATTATAAAAAGAGAAGATAAATAAGATAGGAGGAAAAGACATGTCAGGACACTCAAAATGGCATAACATTCAAGCTAAAAAAGGTAAAGCTGATGCTAAAAGAGGAAAGATATTTACTAAGATAGGTAAAGAATTAGCAATAGCTATAAAAGAAGGTGGACCTAAACCGGAAAATAATGCAAAACTTAGAGATGTAATTGCAAAAGCTAAAGCAGCTAATATGCCTAATGACAACATCGCAAGAGCTATAAAGAAAGCTGAAGGAGAAATGAATTCAGTAAACTATGAAACAATTGTATACGAAGGTTATGGCCCAAGTGGAGTAGCTGTAATTGTTGAAACTCTTACTGATAATAAGAATAGATCAGCTGGTAATGTAAGAAGTGCCTTTACTAAAGGTGGGGGAAACATGGGTAACTCAGGTTGCGTAGGTTTCATGTTCCAAGAAAAAGGTGAAATAGTTATAGAAAAAGAAGATAGAGACGAAGACGAAATGATGATGATGGCTCTAGATGCAGGTGCAGAAGATTTCAATGCAGACGAAGATGAAGTTTTCGTAGTAACTACAGCTCCAGAAGATTTCGGAACAGTTAGAGAAAATCTTGAAGCACAAGGAATAGAATTCTTAGAAGCAGCAGTTAAGATGATACCAGATACATATACTGCAATTGGCGAAGAGGATGCTAAGAAGTTCCAAAAGATGTTAGACTTACTTGAAGAAGATGATGATGTTCAAGAAGTTTACCATAATGCAGAATTCCCTGAAGGATGGGATGAATAATACTGTTTAATGCAGTTATAATCAGTGTTAGCAGTGTTTTTACAATATGTTTTACAGAAGGTAAAAGTAATATGAAGTAGGTAAAAAGCCTCTTCATTATGATAAATGTCAACAAAAAGCATAGTTTTGACTATGATGTTCATTTAGAAGCTACTTTTCAAAGCAGATTAACAGATAATTTGTTTTTGCAAGGTGGCTTTTTTATTATGCTATTAGATGATGTTGTAAAAGAATTTCTTTTTGAATTACAGGTGAAGAATTATACACCAAGAACTATTAAAGGTTACAAAAATAATATTTTTAGATTTGCTGAATATTGCAAACAAGAATTTAATTTATATGATTGAGAAGAGGTTAATCAAGTTCATATAAAAAAATATTTTCAATACTTGTTAGCAAAGGGGAGAAGTTCAGTTTATGTAAATAATATTTTGAAGAACATAAGAAGTTTCTTTAAGTATTGTTACAAGGAAGAATATATAAATAGAAATATAGCTTTAAAGGTTGAATGGCAGAAGGAACAAAGAACAGTAATAAAAACATTTATAAATGCTAAGATAAGAATGGTTCTTCCGTATTTATCCGTTTAAGCGCAGCATTAATTTTGCTGCAAGTAGTTTTTTGCTGCACCTTCCATACATAGTCCTTTTTATCATTTTTAATTTGCTATTAGTCCCTTCTACAAATACGTTACTTAGATTACTTGAAACAGCATTTTCAATCGCTTCTAAATCTTTTAATAATCCATTTATAAAGGAAGCTATTTCCGGAATATTAGCTTCTTTATATTTATCAATAAATATATATAATAATGTTAAGCTCTTTCTTT
>SVCL01000024.1 GCA_015058405.1 Clostridium sp. | reverse complement strand
TGGTGAATCTTATAGAATGAAAGAAACAAAACAATGGTTAAAAGAGAGTGAAAAGCAAACTTGCTAAATTCCATTTTTACCATATGCTGATGGCTGACTTTTTAATGCTTTTTTGGTTCCAAGTTGATGTATAAAATACAACAGGTTAATATTTCACTTCATAGTTTTGAGGCTAATGATAATGAAATAGAATTTGAAAAGTATTTTTATGATGTAATGTCTTTCATTAAAGAAGCTAATGAAAAAAGCGAAATAATTTGTGCTATGAGGCTTTGGAATCTTGATGCATATAACCTTAAGGGAGAAAATGATCTAAATAAGGATATAATTCAGATTATTAAAGATGAATTTGGATATGAAGAGGATTTACATAAGATTTTAAATGAAAAGAATAAAGTTAAAATAAAAGATAGAATATATTTAAATGGTGCAGAGAAGTTTGCTTGGCCTACCTTATCTATAGAACCTTTAGGGGATAGAGGTTTTTGCCATGGTCTTAGAGATCACTTTGGTATTTTAGTAGATGGTACAGTAGTTCCTTGCTGTTTAGATGGTGAAGGTAATATACCTCTAGGTAATATATATTCAGAGAAATTAAAAGATATATTAGAAGGAGAGAGAGCAAGAAATATTTACAATGGTTTTTCTGGGCGTAAAAGAGTGGAAGAGCTTTGCAAAAGATGTGGATATAGTGAAATGTTCTCTAAGTAATATAGGAATTTAATGTTAATAATTTAAATAATAAAAGTGTCGTACAAAAAAATGGTACGGCACTTTTTGATTTCTAAAGTTTACAAAAAGCTTCTGAATTCCTTTTTATTTTTTATAATTTTGAAAAAGGAGGATACATTATGGAAGAAAGACATTGGGAAGATGCAACTGGTACTAAAAGTTATTTTGAAGGTTTAACTTTTCAAGCTAATAGAAAATGGACAAGTGGAATTATAACTTTTGTAGGAACAAGAAAAAAACAAAAAATTAGTTTCAAAGTAACCGCAGGTTCTAGGACTATATTAGAAGATGATTTTAATTTAGAAGAGGGAGAAGTTAAAAGATATAACTTCTATGTTAATGGTAATGTAGGTGTTAATGTAAGTGGGTATGTTGAGAGGGCAGCCCTTTTCCATGGTGCAGGTGCTAGAGTAGATGTTGCACTATATTATGATAACACTAAAGAAAACTTATTAACTGTAAGTAGAACTTGGAGAGATGAGACAGGCGATATTAGTTGTATTGAAAACTTAAACTTGGGTTCAGAGCATTATTGGAGGAAAGTACAGGTTGTTTTATCTGGTAAAAAGGATGCATCTACAGGAGCTATGATTACTGTACTTGCCAATGGTGAAATAGTAAGTATGTTACCTTGGAAAGATATAAAAGGAACAGATACAGCGTCCTTTGATGTTGAAATAAATAATAGAGTTCCTATTATAGTCGCAGGATATATAACAAATAAAGATGTTTTCTTTAGTGGAGGATTAGAAGTAAAGTTAATAGGATTTTATAAGGAGGGGGAGTAGATTATGTCAGGTGTTAATAATGAATTAAGAAAACAATTATGGTCAGCTAGTTCTTTAGCAATGGATATAGCTCTAGATGGTAGATTTCCTGTTAATTATAAAAGCGATGCTAGATATATAAATGCTAAGTTTCAAGGAGATTTATATACCTTTGTAGATAGAGAAAATGAATATAATGCTGGATATATAGGAGTTAATGATACTGGTATAGTTGTTTCTTTTAGAGGCACTAAGAGTAAAAATATTAAAGATTTAAAAGATTGGATGAATAATATAAAGGTTAATCATGTAGACTTTGCTCCTTATGGAAAGGTGCATGAGGGATTCTATAAAGCTGTAAAGAATATATATAGATATGATATATAAGATAAAAGAGTTAATTGGATCAAATAAAAATAAAAAAATATATATTACAGGTCATAGCAAAGGTGGGGCAATGGCATTTTTAATGGCGTGCAAAGTTGTTATGGAAGGTTTGCCTAAACCTTTAGTAGTTACATTTGGAGCACCTAGAGTTGGAGATTATGAATTTGCAACTAAATATAATATAGAAACTTATAGGTATGAATCCTTCACAGACGCAGTGCCACATTTACCTTTTACAAGAGATGAAAAAATACTTATATCAAGGCTATCTCCAGTTTATGAAAAAGCTTTAGATGCTGTAGATAGTGATGCAATTAAGGTTATAGTAGGATTTAAGGAGCTATCTGATTATTATCCAGTTGGGAAATATGTACGTGTGGATATCTCTCATGGAAAATATTCTAATATACCTAAAAGTATAAATAAAGATTATGGAGAAACATTAGATTCTCTTTGTGCAGTAGAATGGATAGTTAGACAAAAGAATTTTGATGAAATAACAAGTAGTCATACTATGGATTATAAATATTAATAAAAAATAGAAACTGTATTGAAAAAGATAAAATAATTAGCTGCATATAGATTGTTTGATTTGAAAGAATTTCTATCCTTTATCAAAACACTATACTTCACTAATTATTTTATCTTTTTTTTATAATATCTTTACTTTAAGACTTCTATACATGTCTTATCTTTTTGTTGTTAGTTTAGAGTGTATGATAATGTATCACCTATTTTTCCAGCACCTTGAACTCCAAATTCAATACTATTTCCTTTAGTAATTGTAGAATTCCAGCTAATTGGTGTGATTATATAATAATCCCCAGATTCTTTTAGTGTAACATTCCAACTTGAAGTAATTTTAATTTCACTTTTCTTTAATTTTAAAGTCCAGTTTGAAACAGTTGAACTTGTATTATTTGAGATTTTAAAATTAACTTGATATCCTGAACCCCAGTTATTTATGTTATAGTCAAGTTTTAACTTGCTAGATGGAGTTGGAGTAGGAGTTGGTTCGGGTTTTGGATCAGAAGAGTTTGCTACTTCAAATAACCATTGTTGATTAGCTTTTCCGCCATAAGCCCATTGACATACATTAGTTCCATCAGCTTTACTGAAGTTATAATCATCTAATACTTTTGTAATATTACTAGCTTTAGTAGCTATAACATAAGCTCCATTAGTTGAAGAAGTTTTTAACATAAATTGTTGAGCATTTCCTGAATGAGAATTATATATTCCTATATTTGTACCATTTTCATTTTTAGCACTTGCAACATCAAGCATAAAGTTACCAAGAGCTGATTTTAATGTTACATAACCGTTTCCTACATTCTTTAAGTACCATTTTTGACCTTGTGAACCTGTGCCGCTTCTTAATTCAACATTTTGATTAGCTTTTCCTAGGTTATCAGTAACTTGTAGATATTTTTGTGCATTTACATTTTTGATGTAATACCATCCATCTTTTAAAGTAACAGTAGTTCCTGGAACTTGTTCTTCTGATGGAGTTGGCTCAGGAGTAGGTTCTGGCTTTGGATCAGGTTTTTGATTTCCCCAATATACGCTGTTGTAGCCGTTTATTAAAGCATCTTTTACAGTTGGGAAATACCAAGATAATGCTGATCTATTGAATATACCGAAGTTTTCTTCACCTACATTAGCTGAGTTATTATCCCACCAAACACAAGCTATTTTTCTCTTTTTAGCTTCAGAAACATAATATTTAGCATGTCTTTCTCTTGAATCAAGATTATCTTTATTAGTAGAACCAAATTCACCAATTACAACAGGAATTCCTCTTGCAACAAATTTGTTATACCAAACATCAAGTTCATTGCTTAAGCTTCTCTTATCATTGTCGCTTCCCCAGTATCTTGTAGCATATTGAGATTTTGTATCCATTGCAAAGTAATATGGTGAGTATGCGTGTAGAGATACTATAACATGACTATCATTTGGAACAACGTAGTCATTTATAGCTTCTTGTGTAGCAGCAGCACCATAAGTTGGCATCATAACAGATCTGTCTTTATTATTACCACCAGTAGCTCTAATTGCTTTTAAGGCTGTTTGATTATATCTATTAACAACAGCACGTTCTGATGGAAGACCTCCAGACCATTCAGTAGAAGATCCAATAACTCTTGGTTCATTTAATGTTTCAAAAATCAAATGTGAATCATAATTTTTGAAATAATTAGCTATTTGAGTCCATAATTTTTCAAGTTTTGGCTTTACGTTATTTTCGTTTTGAGTGTTTGGAATACACCAAGAACTATCGTGGTGAACATTTAATATTACAAAAAGTCCATCATCTATACAATAATCAACTACTTCTTTAACTCTTTTTAGCCAAGAAGCAGCAACTTTATAATTTGGTGCACCTTCCATATGTTCTCCCCAACTTACAGGAACTCTAATAGTTTTGAATCCAGCAGCTTTGATTTTATCAATCATGGCTTTTGTTGTAACTGGATTTTTCCAGTATGTTTCAAATAAGCTGCTATCAGAATACATTGAGTAACTACTTCCTATACTATCTAATGTATTACCTAGATTCCAGCCTACTCCCATGTTTTGTACTACATCTTGTGAAGACATCATTGAAGCAGCTTGTACAGTTATACTGTTAGATGAAATGGCTGCACATGAAAGTAGTACTGATAAAGTGGCAACTAATGTGCTTGTTTTTAGAATTGATTTTCTTATCATTTTAAATTTCCCCCTTATATTATCGTGTAAATGTTTTCTTAATTATAATAAAAAATACAAATTCAAAATTCAATAATATTTCTTAAATTACATACTTTTTTGTATTAAAATAGAGCTAATATTATTCTTTTTTACAAAAAGATATAGAAAATGAGTAATTCTATAATTTCAAATTTGCACTTGTGCAATTCTGAAAAGTGTGTTATTCTTGAATAAGAGATTATTAGATAAAATAGCTTGAGTTAGGAGTGGGAAGCAAAACCCGCTCCTTATGTTTGTTACGCAACTAACCTTTAGTTGCGTTTTTGATTAGTTTGAAAATAAATTAATAAAGCTTTTTTAGGGAATAATAGTCTTGAATAAAAATTGAATATCGAAAAGGAGGTTGAATCATGAATAAGGATGCCTTAATAGAAAGAATAGAGGTTTTAGTAAAACCTATAGCTGATGAATTAGGCTATGAATTATATTATGTTGAATACGTTAAAGAAAATGGCGAGTTCTATTTAAGAATATACATAGACAAACCAGAAGGAATTTCTTTAAATGATTGTGAAGCATTATCAAGAAGAGTTAGCGATATGCTAGATGTAGAAGATCCAATAAAGGATGCTTATTATTTAGAAGTATCATCACCAGGATTAAATAGAGGATTATATAAAGATTCTCATTTTGAAAGATATATAGGTAGAGATGTTTTCATTAAATTTAATGGATCATTAAGTGGAATGAAAAATATTAAAGGTGTATTAAAGGCTGTAGATGCAGACAACATAGTTGTGGAAGGTGAAACAGAATTAACTATACCAAAATCAAAAATAAAAAATGCAAATTTAGATGGGGAAATATAACAAGGAGGATGTAGAAAATGAACGAAGAGTTTATAGGTGCTCTAAGAGAAATAGTAAAAGAAAAGGGGATTAGCGAAGATTTGATCTTTACTACTATAGAAGATGCTATGGTAGCAGCGTATAAGAAAAATTATGCGAATCCAAATACTTCTGCTCAAAACGTTAGAGTTAGTATAAATAGAGAATCAGGAGAAATAAATGTATATGCACAAAAAGTAGTTTGTGATGAAGTTTATGATGATGTAACAGAAATATCATTAGAAGAGGCTAAAGAAATTAGACCAAGTTATGAAGTAGACGATATCGTTGAATTAGAAGTAACACCAAGAAACTTTGGTAGAGTAGCAGCTCAACTTGCAAAACAAGTAGTTACTCAAAGAATGAAAGAAGCAGAAAGAAATATCATATATAATGAATATAAAGAAATGGAATATGATATTATTACAGGAACAGTTTTAAGAAAAGATAAAGGAAATGTTTTCGTAAACTTAGGTAAGCTTGAAGGTGTTATAGGACCAAATGAACAAATGCCAAATGAACAATATAATTTCAATGAAAAATTAAAATTATATATAGTAGAAGTTAAGAATGGCTCAAAGGGTGCTTTAATTCATGTATCAAGAACTCATCCAGGTTTAGTAAAGAGATTATTTGAATTAGAAGTTCCTGAAATATACAATGGTGTAGTTGAAATCAAGAGTATATCAAGAGAAGCTGGTTCAAGAAGTAAGATAGCTGTTTACTCAAATGATGAAGCAGTTGACTCAATGGGTGCTTGTGTAGGTCCTAAGGGTGTAAGAGTTCAAAAAATAGTAAACGAACTTAAGAATGAAAAAATTGATATAATTAAATGGAGCAAAGATCCAAAAGAATTTATAGCTAATTCATTAAGCCCAGCAAAGGTTTTAGATGTAAAGGTAAATGAAGAAGATAAAACTGCTAAGGTAGTAGTAGATGATAATCAATTATCTTTAGCTATAGGTAAAGAAGGTCAAAATGTTAGACTTGCTGCTAAATTAACTAACTGGAAGATAGACATAAAGAGTAAAAGTCAAGCAGAAATGCAAGCTGATGAAAGCGTAGAAGAAACTACTGAAGAAGCAATAGATACTATTACAGAATAGTGAGGTGCTTTTTATGAAGGTTAGAAAGATACCATTAAGAATGTGCACAGGCTGCATGGAAATGAAACCTAAAAAGGAACTCATTAGAGTTGTTAAAACGCCAGAAGGTGAAGTATGTGTAGATTTAACAGGTAAAAAATCAGGAAGAGGCGCATACATCTGCAAGAGTCTTGAATGTTTAGAAAAAGCAGTAAAGGCAAAAAGACTTAGCAGAAATCTTGACGTAACAATAGATGATGAAATATATAATAAACTAAGGGAAGAAATAGGAAATGAATAAGTTTTTTAATTTTCTAGGTTTAGCAAAAAGGTCAAGAAATGTAATTGAAGGATATAGTAAGTGCAATGAAGAAAAAAGAAGAAAAAGATTTTTCTTAGTTATTATTTCTACAGATGCATCAGATTCTTCAAAGAGAAAGTTTAAAAATTATTGTGAAATAAATAATATACCATATATAGAAGATTTCTTAAAAGAGGAATTAGGAGAAGCTATAGGAAGACCCGAAATTAAGATCTTAGCTTTAACTGATAAAAATATGGCCGATAAGCTATTAACTCTTTATGAGGAGGAAAAATCTATGAATTAATACGGGGGTGACTTTATGTCAAAAATTAGAATATACGAATTAGCAAAAGAATTAAACATAGGTTCAAAAGAATTAATTGAATTACTAATGGATGAATTTAATGTAGAAGTTAAAAATCACATGAGTGTAATAGAAGATGAAGACGCAGAGTTAATAAGAGAATTACTTAGTGACGGAAAAGCTGCTGAAATTTCAGCTGAAAGAGAAGGAAAGAAGAGCTTAGTTGATGAATATGAAGACATATTAGCTGAAGAAGTTAATAAGGGAAATAAGAAGAAAAAGAAAACTAAGAAACAAATAGCAGAAGAAAAAGCTAAAGCAGAACAAGAATTTGCAGAAAATACTATATTAGAAATAGGTGAAACTATAACTGTAAAAGAACTTGCTGATATGCTTAAAAAACCATATGCTGATGTTATTAAGAACCTTATGTTCTTAGGTGTTATGGCTGCAGTTAACCAAGAAATTGACTATGAAACAGCTGCTAAAGTTTGTGATAAATATGAAATTCTTTGTGAAAAGAAAGAAGAAACTTCAGAATTAGAATCATTAAATATTGAAGAAGAAGCAGAAGAAAACTTAGAAAAGAGACCACCAATCATAACAGTTATGGGACACGTTGACCATGGTAAGACATCTTTACTTGATGCTATTAGAAAAGCAAAAGTAACAGATTCAGAAGCAGGTGGAATAACTCAACATATTGGTGCTTATACAGTAGATGTTAATGGTGAAAAGATTACATTCTTAGATACACCAGGACATGAAGCTTTCACAGCTATGAGAGCTAGAGGAGCACAAATTACAGATGTTGTTATATTAGTTGTTGCAGCAGATGATGGTATAATGCCACAAACTAAGGAAGCTATTAGCCACTGTAAGGCAGCTAACGTACCAATGGTAGTTGCTATAAATAAGATAGATAGACCTAATGCTAACATTGATAGAGTTAAACAAGAATTAACTGAATATGGGTTAGTATCTGAAGACTGGGGTGGAGATACAATATGTGTTCCAGTTTCAGCAAAGAAGGGTGAAAATATAGGACAATTACTAGAAATGGTTCTTTTAACAGCTGAAATGTTAGAATTAAAAGCTAATCCAAACAGAAAAGCAAAAGGAACTGTTATAGAAGCTAAGCTTGATAAAGGTAGAGGTTCAGTTGCATCATTACTTGTTCAAAGTGGTACTTTAAGTGTTGGTGATTCAATATTAGTTGGAACAACTTATGGTAGAATAAGAGCTATGTTTGATGATGAAGGTAAGAAAATTAAGTCAGCAGGTCCTTCAATTCCAGTAGAAATTTTAGGATTATCAGAAGTACCAGCTGCTGGAGATAGATTTAACGAAGTTAAAGATGAAAAGACTGCAAGATCAATGGCAGAAGCTAGAAAAGATAAGATTAAGCAAGATAACTTCCATAACAGAGTATCTCTTGAAGATTTATATAACCAAATCAAAGAAGGTACTGTTAAGGAACTTGATGTTATAGTTAAGGCTGATGTTCAAGGATCAGTAGAAGCTATAAGACAATCATTAGAAAAATTATCTACTGATGATGTTAAGGTAAGAGTAATTCATGGTGGTGTTGGAGCTATTACTGAAACAGATACAACTCTTGCAGCGGCATCTAATGCTATAATTATAGGATTTAACGTAAGACCTGATTCAAATGCTACAGCTGCAGCTGAAAGAGATGGAGTAGATATTAAGACATATAGAGTTATCTATGATGCAATTGATGATGTTAAGTCAGCTATGATAGGTATGTTAGAACCAGAATATAAAGAAGTTATTCTTGGTAAAGCTGAAGTTAGAGAAACTTACAAGATTTCTAATGTAGGTACAATTGCAGGATGTTATATCCTTGATGGTAAAGTTAAGAGAAACTGTGACGTTAGAATAATAAGAGATGGTATAGTAATCTTAGAAGGTAAGCTTGCTTCATTAAAGAGATTTAAAGATGATGTAAAAGAAGCTGCTGCTGGATATGAATGTGGTTTAAGCATCGAAAAGTTTAATGACTTAAAAGAAGGAGATATTATAGAATCCTTTGAAATGGAAGCAATTAAGAGAAAAGAGCTTTAAAAGAGGTGATATAAATGCCTAGTTATAGAGGTGGAAGAATAAACGAAGAAGTTAAAAGAGAAATAAGTAACTTAATTCGTAATGATATAAAGGATGTTAGATTAACTGCTATGATTTCTGTAACAGCAGTTAAAGTAACAAAAGATTTAAGATATGCAAAGGTATATGTAAGTATATTTGCTAAAGATGAAGAGGAAAAGAAAACTAACTTAGAAGTACTAAAAAGTGCTGCAGGTTTTGTTAGACGTGAAATTGCACAAAGAATTAATTTAAGACACAGTCCACAAATTTTATTTGAATTAGATGATTCTATTGATTACGGAATGAAGATAGATAGTTTAATTGAACAAACAAAGGCAAGAAAGTAATGACTCTTAAAGAAATATCAAAAATTATATTAGAGTCAAATAAAATAGGTTTAACCTTTCATACATCTCCAGATGGAGATGCTATAGGAAGTACACTAGGACTTCTAAATGGGCTTAGAGAAATAGGAAAAGATGTTTATGTAATGTCAAGAGAAGTTATTCCAAATAACCTCTCTTTCCTTCCTTTAGGCAATGAAATAGATGGTGAGACTACAAAAACTTTAAATGGAACAGATTTAGTCATTGTTTTGGATTGTGGAAATGAAGAAAGAATTTGTGCTGATTTAGAAGATTATGAAGGTGTCATAATGAATATAGATCATCACGTTTCTAATGATAATTATGGCAAATATAATTATGTTGATTCAGAAGCCTCTGCTACAGCAGAAATAATATACTTATTATTAAAAGAGTTAAATTTCGATTTTAATTCTGCAGAAGATATATTTATAACTATAGGAACATGCCTTTATACATCTTTAGTAACAGATACAGGATCTTTCAGACATTCCAATGTAAGAAAGCGTACTCATAATATAGCTGGAGAACTTATTGAATGTGGAGTAGATAACAGTAAAGTTCATAATGAGTTATTTGGTAATAAACCTTATGATAAAGTTAAATTTACTGGAGCAGCTTTAAGTGACTTGGAATTATATGTTGATAATAAAGTATCATTTATTGAAGTGTCTATGGATATGTTAGAATCTTTTGGTATGGAAAGTGTGGATACATCAGATATTATTAATATGATTCTAAGTATAGAAGGTGTAGAAATAGCTGTTATTATAAAAGAAGTTGAAGATGGCGTAAAAGGAAGTTTAAGATCTAAAAACGATATTGATGTTAGTAAAATAGCAGGAGTTTTTGGGGGCGGAGGTCATGTAAAAGCTTCAGGATTAAAGATTATGAATATATCATTGGAAGAAGCAAAAAATGAAATACTTAAAGAAATAGAAAAAGAGATATTATTATGAATGGTGTAATAAATATTTTTAAAAATAAAGGAATGTCATCTTTTGATGTTGTAAGAAAAGTTAGAAAAGTAGCTAAGGAAAAGAAAGTTGGTCATACAGGAACACTAGATCCAGAAGCTACAGGAGTATTACCTGTTTGTTTAGGTAAAGGTACAAAAATAATTGACTATATAATGAAGGCAGAAAAAACTTACTTTGTTACTTTTAAATTAGGTATTAAAACTAATACTTATGATTTAGAAGGAGAAATAACAGAAGAAAAAGATATTTCAAATATAACCAAAGAAGAAACCTTAAAAGCAATTAATAGTTTTGTTGGAGAGTACAGTCAGATTCCACCTATGTTTTCCGCTTTAAAGAAAGATGGGGTAAGACTTTATGATTTAGCAAGACAAGGAATAGAAATTGAAAGAGAAGGTAGATTAATCACAATATATAATATTAAAAATATAGAGATTTCTATGCCATATGTTTCTATGGAAGTTACTTGTTCAAAGGGTACTTATATAAGAAGTCTTTGCTATGATATTGGAGAAAAGCTAAATGTTGGTGCTACTATGGTAGAACTTAGAAGAACAAAAACATCTACTTTTTCTGAAGAAGATAGTATTAATATAGAAGATTTAACAGAAGAAAATATTAATGACTTTATAATATCAATAGAAGAAGCTTTAAAAATGTATCCAAGAATAGATGTTAATAATGGGTTTTCTAAATTATTCATTAATGGAGTAAAAGTGTGCGATAAAAGAGCACTAAAAACTAAACCTGAATTAAATAAACTTTATAGAGTATATGATGAAGAAGGAAGATTTATAGGTCTTGGTAAGCAAGAAAAATCTTCTTTTAAAATAGAAAAGCTTCTAATTTAAGTTAGGGGTTAATTGAAATGTTAGTATATAATAATGAAGCAAAAAATCAGGTTAATTATATTGCTTTAGGAAATTTTGATGGATTACATAAGGGACATCTTTCTTTAGTTGATAAAGTTGTTGCTTTAGCTAAAGAAAACAAAGGAAAAAGTATAGTATATACTTTTGAGAATCATCCTAAAACTTTAATAGATTCTAATGCGAAAATTTCTTTATTATTAGATAATAAAAATAAAGAAGAGTTATTAAAGAATAGAAATGTAGATATAGTATATTTCGAAAAGTTTACAGAAGAATTTATGAAAAAGTCACCTGAAGATTTTATAGCTTATATAGTTGAAAAATTTAAGGTTAAAGGAATAGTAATTGGTTTTAATTATAGATTTGGATATAAAAACTTAGGAAATACAGATTTATTAAAAAAACTATCAACTAAATATAATTTTGAAGTTTTCATAATGGAACCTTGTAAATTAGATGATGAGGTAATAAGTAGTACTAGAATAAGAAAAGAATTACTTGAGGGTAATATAGAATATGCTAATAAAATGTTAACAAGACCGTACTTTCTAGAAGGAAAAGTGGTGTCTGGTAGACAAATAGGAAGAACTATAGGTTTCCCGACAGCAAACTTAGAATATTCAAAGTTTGCATTACTTCCTAAAGAAGGAGTATATTATACTAACGTAATAGTGAATGAAAAAAAATTCAAAGGAATTACGTCAGTTGGGAATAATCCTACGGTAAATGGGAAAAATATAACTGTAGAAACTTTTATACTTGATTTTAATGAAGATATATATGGTGATACTATTAAGGTATTTTTCTTAAAAAAAATAAGAGATAATAAAAAATTTGATTCTTTAGATCAATTAAAGGCACAGTTAAATTTAGATAAAGGTTTTTCAAAAAAAGAAAAATATATGTAAAGTTTTAAAAAAGATTTACAAGCGTGTCTTGTTTTGTTATAATCATTAAGAACCTAGTCCTATGTTTGAAGGCGCCATCTTCTTACTTGGAACTATGGGGATAAAATTATGGAGGTGCTAATTAGCATGGATAAGGCAAGAAAATTAGAAATTATTAAAGAATTCGGAAGAAGCGAAGGAGATACAGGTTCTCCAGAAGTTCAAGTAGCTTTACTTTCAGAAAGAATTACTGAATTAACTGAACACTTAAAGGTTCATAAGAAAGACCACCACTCAAGAAGAGGTCTATTAATGATGGTTGGACAAAGAAGAGGTCTTTTAAACTACTTAAAAGAACAAGATATCGAAAGATACAGAGCTATCGTTAAAAAATTAGGTTTAAGAAGATAATCTTAGAGCGGGTTCATTCCGCTCTATTCTTTTTAAGTTAATAAGATAATATGTAAATTTGAAAGGAGGTCCTATAATGAGCAATGTGTTAAGCACAACTATTGCTGGAAGAGAATTAAAGGTTGAATTTGGTAAAGTAGGAATGTTATCAAATGCGGCGATTTTCATGAGTTATGGGGATACAGTAATATTAACAAATGTTAATGCTTCAGAAGAACCTAGAGAGGGAATAGACTTTTTCCCACTTAGTGTTGAATATGAAGAAAGATTATATGCAGTAGGTAAAATACCTGGAGGATTTATAAAAAGAGAAGGTAGACCTTCTAATAAAGCTATACTAAATGGTAGAGCAGTAGATAGAACTATAAGACCTTTATTCCCAAAAGGATATAGAAATGATGTTCAAGTTGTTGCTACAGTAGTTTCAGTAGAAAAAGATAACTTACCAGAAATATTAGCAATTAATGCAGCTTCTATGGCTTTATGTCTTTCAAGTATTCCATATACAATACCAGCAGCTGCTGTTCAAATTGGTCTTATAGATGGAAACCTTATAGTTAATCCAAATGCAGAAGAAAGAGAAAAATCATCACTTCATTTAACTGTTTGTGCAACAAAAGATAAAGTTATGATGATTGAAGCAGGCGGAAATGAAATCGATGAAGATACAATGATTAAAGCTATCGAATTTGGTTTTGATCAATGTCAACCTATCATTGCTTTCCAAGAAGAAGCAATGGCTAAGTTTGGAAAAGAAAAAGAAGTTCCAGAATTATATAAACCAGACGAAGAAATAGAAAAAGAATTAAGAGCTTTTGCAAGCGACATGATTAAAGAAGCTATGTATATCATGGATAAAGATGAAAGAAATGCTGCAGTAGATGCTGTAAACGAAAAAGTTAAAGAATATTTTGGTGAAAGATATGATGAAGCATCAGCAGATATAAAAGAAATTCTTTACGTTATGCAAAAAGAAGTTGTTAGAAATATGCTTCTTAATGAAAGAAGAAGACCAGATGGTAGAGCTTTTGATGAAATAAGACCTATAAGCTGTGATGTTGGAATATTACCAAGAACTCATGGTACAGGATTATTTACTAGAGGGTTAACTCAAGTTATGACAGTTGCTACTTTAGGATCAATAAGTGAAGTTCAAATATTAGATGGTATAGATGAAACAGAAACAACTAAGAGATATATGCATCACTATAACTTCCCAGGATATAGTGTTGGTGAAGTAAAACCTCTAAGAGGACCAGGTAGAAGAGAAATAGGACATGGAGCTTTAGCAGAAAGAGCACTTGAACCATTAATTCCTTCAGAAGAAGAATTCCCATATACTATTAGATTAGTATCAGAAGTATTAAGTTCAAATGGTTCTACATCTCAAGCATCAGTATGTGGTTCTACATTAGCATTATTAGATGCAGGTGTTCCTATAAAGAGACCAGCAGCTGGTATAGCAATGGGATTAATAACTTCTAAAGATTTAACACAAGAAGCAGTTCTTACTGATATTCAAGGAATAGAAGATTTCTTTGGAGATATGGACTTTAAGGTTGCAGGTACTACAGAAGGTATAACATCAATTCAAGTTGATACAAAACTTCAAGGATTCAGCTTTAATGTTTTAGAAACTGCTATAAGAGATGCAAGAAAAGCAAGATTATTTATATTAGATAAGATAAATGCTTGCATATCTACACCAAGAGGAGAAGTATCTAAGTTTGCTCCAAAAACTTGCACAATGCAAATAGATCCAGAAAAGATTAGAGATGTAATTGGTGCTGGTGGTAAGGTAATTAATAAGATAATTGCTGATACTGGTGTTAAAATAGATATTAAGGAAGATGGTACTGTATTTGTATCTTCGCCAGATCATGATGGTGTAAATGCAGCTATGAAGATAATTGAAGGTTTAACTAAAGAAGTTAAGGCAGGAGAAGTATATCTAGGTAAGGTAACTAAGATTGCTGCTTTTGGAGCTTTCGTTGAAATTCTTCCTAATAAAGAAGGTTTAGTTCATATATCTAAACTAGATTTTGAAAGAGTTAATAAAGTAGAAGATGTAGTTTCTGTTGGAGATGAGATTTTAGTTAAGGTAACTGAAATTGATAACCAAGGAAGAATAAATCTTTCTAGAAAAGACGCTTTGAAAGAACAAGAAGAAAAGAAAGAACAATAAAAGGGCAATGTATTGCCTTTTTTTTCTATAAACGATTTAAGGAATAGTAAGCCACGAATATCTTTATACTAATATAGAGAAGTTCGTGACTTTTGTTATAGGAGGAATTTTATGTATAATTTATATACTCTTAATAATGGATTACGTGTAGTAACAGAAAGAAATGATGGAGTTAATTCTGTAAGCGTAGGAATTATGGTTAAAAATGGGTCTAGAAATGAAACTGAAGAATTAAACGGTATATCACATTTTATTGAACATATGTTTTTTAAAGGAACAAAAACAAGAAATGCAAAAGAAGTAGCTGCAGCAGTGGAAAACTTGGGAGGACAAATAAATGCATTTACAAGTAAAGAGGCTACTTGCTATTATGTTAAAAATTTATATACACATTTAGATCTTTCTTTAGAAATTTTATCAGATATAATTTTTAACTCCAAATTTGATAAAGAAGATATAGAAAGAGAGAAGGGTGTTGTAGTAGAAGAAATAAATATGAGTGAAGACAACCCGGAAGATGCCCTAGATGATTTACATGCAAAAGTTTCTTATGGAAATAATCCTTTAGCTTTTCCTATACTTGGAACAAGAGATAAAGTTAAAAGTTTTACTAGAGAAACTATTAAGGATTTTATAAAAGAAAAATATACTCCTAGCAATTCAGTAATATCAGTTTGTGGAAAATTTGATGAAAAAGAATTAGAGGAACTTGTTAATAAATATTTTGGTGAATGGAAAAATGATAATATCTATGTTCCAAATTATGAAGAAGCTAAAATATATGCAGGAAGTGCAACTGCAAATAAAGATATAGAACAATTACACATAAGTTTAGGGTTAAAAGGATTACCTTATGATCATGAAAGAAATTTTGCATTGGTCCTATTAAGCAATCTATTTGGTGGTGGAGCATCGTCAATACTTTTCCAAAAAGTAAGAGAAGAGTTAGGGCTTTGTTATACTATATATTGCTATCCGCAAACATATCAAGGAGTAGGTATGCTTAATATATATACTGGTCTTGGAAAGAATTATGGTGAAAAAGCCTTAGATGTAATTATAAGAGAAATAAATAAATTCTCTAATACATCAATAAGTGAAGAAACCTTAAATATGAATAAAGAGAAGTTTAAAGCTAATTATATATTAGGTTTAGAAAGTACTAGTTCTAGAATGTTTGCTAACGCAAAGTCAATATTATTTAGAAATAGAATAAGTACTCAAGATGAGATATTGCAAAGAATAGATAAGATATCTTCAGATGATGTAGAGTTTGTACTAAAGGAATGCTTTGGTGGTGGAATTGTAAATTCAGCATATGTAGGTAAAAATGTAAATTATAATTCTTTGGAAAATGTTATATTACAGTCAACAGAAGCTTATAAAAATGATATAATAAATAAGATAAAAATTTAAATTAGCATATAACCCTTACTAAAATCATATTATTATGTAGAGAATTTTAGGAGGGATATAGTATGAGTGATAATATAAAATTATTAAGTGATATTGGAAAATATGAAATAATAAATATCAATGACGGAGAGAAATATGATTATTTACAAAATAATGATTTAGTTGTTGATGATGAAGGTAATATCAAATTTCTTGTAGTAAATTTAAGTAATGGCAAATTAAATCTTTTTGGAAGTTCAAGAGAATTTTTAGAAATACCATGGGAATGTGTAAAGAAAGTTGGTACTCATACTATTATTTTAGATGCAGAGGAAAGTAAGATAAAAAAAGCATCGCTTTAGTAACCGAGGGGGAAGAAAATGAAGATAGTAGTTCAAAAATTTGGTGGAACATCAGTATCTACTGAAGAAAGAAGACAAAGAGTAATAAAAAAAGTAAAAGAAGCAATTAACAGTGGTTTTACTCCAGTAGTTGTAGTGTCAGCTATGGGGAGAAAAGGAGAACCATATGCAACAGATACACTTCTATCTTTAATTAGTAACGAATTTAAAAAAGAAAATAAATTAGCAACAGACTTACTAATGTGTTGTGGTGAACTTATTAGTTCTGTTGTGATGGCTAATGACTTAGAAAAAGCAGGACTAAAGGCTATTCCTTTATCAGGAGGTCAAGCAGGAGTAATAACTGATAATAATTTTAATGATGCTAACTTAAAAGTTACAGAGCCAAGAAAAATTAAAGAAATTCTTTCAGAAGGAATAATTCCAGTTGTAACAGGATTCCAAGGAATGACAGAAGATGGCTTTTTCACAACACTTGGAAGAGGTGGTAGTGATACATCAGCAGCAATAATAGGTGTTGCTTTAGAAGCTAAAAAAATAGAAATATATACAGATGTAGATGGAATTATGACTGCAGATCCAAGAATAGTTAAAGAAGCTTCCTTAATAAAAGCTTTAAGCTATGATGAGGTATTTCAATTAGCAGATCAAGGTGCAAAGGTAATACATCCAAATGCTGTAGAAGTAGCAAGAACAGCTAATATACCGTTAGTTATTAAAAATACTATGAGTGATTCTGAAGGAACTATAATAAATAATATTGGTGATAAAACTTCTAATAGATTAGTAACTAGTATAACAAGCCATAGTGATAGAGTACAAGTTTGCGTTAAATTAGAAGATAATAAGGAAAATAAAAATTATAAAGATATATTAGATATAATAGCTAAAAACAATATTTCTTTAGACTTAATAAATATATTCCCTAATGAACAAATATTTACTATATCATTACAGGTAAAAGATAAAGTAGAAGAGTTATTCGCTTCGTTAGGTATTAAAGCTATAATTACTGAAAATTGTAGTACAATTGCTCTTGTAGGAAGTGGAATGAGAGGAATTCCAGGAGTAATGGCTAAAATATATAAAGCACTTTCCGATAATAATATAGAAGTTTTACAGACTGCTGATTCCCATATGACTATATGGTGTTTAATTGAAACAAAGAATTTAGAAAAAGCTATAAATGCTCTTCACAATTCTTTTAAATTATATTATTAAAAAAATATGATTTGGTATAAAATAATTTCTCCTGTATAAAATAAAACATATAGGAGGAATTATTTTATGGGAGAAAATAAAGAAGATTTAAAAGAAAAAACAGAAGATACAAAAGAAAAAAATAATAAAATGAAATCTGTAAAGGAATTTGGAAATACTGTAATGTCTACTCCAAATGAAAGAATACAAGTTCTTTCTATAATAGGACAAATTGAAGGACATATGGTAGCACCGCCTCAAACTAAAACCACAAAATATGAGCATATTGTACCACAACTTATAAGTATAGAACAAAATGAGAATGTTAAAGGTGTTCTTATAGTACTAAATACAGTTGGAGGAGACGTAGAAGCAGGTTTAGCTATTGCTGAGATGATAAATTCTCTTTCTAAACCAACAGTATCTATAGTAATAGGTGGAGGACACTCTATAGGAGTACCATTAGCAACATCATCAAATTATTCATTTATAACACCTTCTGCTACAATGATAGTACATCCTGTAAGAATGAATGGATTTGTTATAGGAATAAACCAAACTTTTGAGTATTTTAGAAAAATGCAGGAAAGAATAGATGATTTTATTGTTAGAACATCACATATAGATCATGAAACTTTACATAACTATATGATGCAGACAGATGAGTTATTAAATGATGTAGGAACTATGCTTATTGGGAAAGATGCAGTAGAATGTGGACTTATAGATGAGGTAGGAGGAATAAGTTTAGCATTAGAAAAATTAAATTCTTTAATTGCTGAAAAAGAAAAATAGGGATTTACCCTATTTTTGTTTTTCTAAAAGGAAATGAATGTAGGATGTAGAACTACATAAGTGAGGTGATTTTTAAGTGGGTAGACAAGCTAAGAAGAATACTAGAAAAAAGTCTTCTAAGAATACAAAAAGAAATTCAGAAACTGATATGGAGATAAAAGGTGTAATATTTATTGCTATTGGTTTAATAACATCTATAGCTATATATACAGATCTTGTTGGTTTTTTATCAGAATTTGCTCAAAGAGTAAGTCGCTTGCTTTTAGGGGTAGGTTCAATTATTCTTCCAATATATTTACTCTATTTAGGAAGCAGTTATATAAAGGGAAGAGGAAGCATTTCATTAGGAAGAAGATTTTATGGAATTACTTTTTATGCAATTGTAGCAATTTTATTTTGTAGTACAATATTTATTCAGGAAAGTAATTATCCTGATTTTTTTGGTGGAAATTTTAAAGAAATAATTAATGGAGTAGCCCTTGGTCAAAATCAATTACATGGAGGAATACTGGGGTACTTTATAAGTTATCCATTATATAAGTTACTAGGAGCTGTAGGGTCTTATATTATATATATAGCTATGATTATTATTTCTTCAATAATTACTTTTGATTTTTCTGTACTTAGAGCAGGAGAAGCTGCTAAGAATAAAGGAAGAGAGTATAGAGAAAGAGAAAGAAGAAGAAGAGCTAATAAAAAGAGTTTTAATGATGATTATATTAAAGTTTCTGATAGAGCTAATATTGAAGGAAATAGATCTAAAGATGATTTCTTGAAGAATGTAGATCATAAAATAAAAATATTAGATTTTATGAAAAATACAGCTATAGATGATGAAGAATATGAAGAAGATATCTTAGGTAATGTAAAAGAACAAGAAGAAGTACCTAAAAGACATGTGGAAGTTCCTAAGACAGCAGAAAAAGATATAGAATTTTCTATAACTAATTTTATGAATGATACTGAGGAGAAGGCTTCAAAACCTCATGTTCAAGAAGCTGGTACTCAAGTAACTAAACCTGCTAAGAAGGAAAAGGCTGATTCAAATATTAATGATGTTGTTAATAATGAAATTAATAATACTTTAAATACAGTTGATAAAACCGGTGAAAAGAAAGAATATATATTCCCGAGCACTGAACTTCTTAAGGAAAATGGAAAAACTCAACTTAATAGTGCAGATAAAAAGGAACTTATAGATAATGCAAATAAATTAGAAGAAACTCTAGGAAGCTTTGGAGTAGAAGCTAAGGTTAATCAAGTAAGTAAAGGTCCTTCTGTAACAAGATTTGAACTTCAGCCAAGTCCAGGAGTAAAGGTAAGTAAAATAGTTAATCTAGCAGATGACATAGCTTTAGGGTTAGCCGCTTCAGGTGTAAGAATAGAAGCGCCTATTCCAGGAAAAGCAGCAGTTGGTATAGAGGTTCCAAATAAAAAGCAGACTCCAGTATTTTTAAGGGAAGTGTTAGATTCAGATGAATTCAAAGAGTCTAACAAGAAGCTTGCCTTTGCTTTAGGAAAAGATATAGGGGGAGCAGTTGTAGTTGGGGATTTAAGTAAAATGCCTCATACACTTATTGCAGGAGCTACAGGTTCTGGTAAGAGTGTATGTATAAATTCATTAATTATAAGTATATTATATAAATATTCGCCAGATGACGTTAAGCTGTTATTAGTTGACCCTAAGGTGGTTGAATTAAGTGTTTATAATGGAATACCACATTTATTAATACCAGTTGTTACTGATCCTAAAAAGGCAGCAGCAGCTTTAAACTGGGCTGTAAATGAAATGACAAAAAGATATAATTTATTTGCAGAAAAAGGTGTAAGAAATATTGATTCATATAATGGATTATATGAAAAAGGCTTAGTGGAAGAGAAATTACCTTATGTAGTAATTGTAGTTGACGAGCTTGCAGACTTAATGATGGTTTGTGCAAATGAAGTGGAAGATTATATTGGACGTTTAGCACAAATGGCAAGAGCTGCAGGAATGCATTTAGTAATAGCAACACAAAGACCTTCAGTTGATGTAATTACAGGGGTAATTAAAGCTAATATTCCATCTAGAATATCCTTTGCTGTTTCCTCACAAGTAGACTCTAGAACTATATTAGATAGTTCAGGGGCAGAAAAATTATTAGGAAGAGGAGATATGCTATATGCTCCAGTTGGTGAAAATAAACCTCTAAGAGTTCAAGGGTGTTTTATTTCAGAAGAAGAGGTTGAAAGTGTTATAGACTTTATAAAGAAGGATTCAGAAGAGGCTGTTTATGAAGAATCAATTATAGAACACATTAATAGTGAATCAAGTGGAAAGAGTTTTGAGTCTGAAGATGATGCTGATGAATTATTGCCAGAAGCTATAAAAATAGTTGTTGAATACGAACAAGCATCTACTTCCTTTTTACAAAGAAGACTTAGAATAGGATTTAATAGAGCATCGAGAATGATGGATCAATTGGAAGAAAGAGGAGTTATTTCTGAAAAGGATGGAAGCAGACCCAGACAAGTTTTATTAACAAAAGAACAATTGATGAATAATTCCGATAATAATGAAAAAAATTAACTTGTAATAAAGTCAAAAGAGTTATAAAATTTATTCTATGAAATAATTTAATATATGTAAATACGCAGGAGGAATTAACTTGAAGAAATATAAAGTAGGAATGGTTAGCCTAGGTTGTGATAAAAATAGAGTTGACTCAGAAATAATATTAGGGACGATGAGTAAGGAATATGAAATAACAAATAATCCTAAAGAAGCAGATATTATTATAGTAAACACTTGTGGATTTATTGAAAAAGCAAAGCAAGAATCAATTGATACTATATTAGAAATGGCTAAGTATAAAGAAAACTATAATTGTAAGCTATTAATTGCTACAGGATGTTTAACTCAAAGATATGGAAAAGAATTAACAGAGTTAATGCCAGAAATAGATATAATGCTTGGCGTTAATGACTATAAAAAGATTGATGAACATATAAGAGACTATATAAGCACTGAAAAGAAATCTTTAGAAGTAAACTATTCAGATGAAAATATTAACGAAGGTGAAAGAATATTAACAACAGATGGACATACTGCTTATATAAGAATAGCAGAGGGATGTAATAACTTCTGTACTTATTGTATTATACCTAAGATAAGAGGTAAGTTTAGAAGTAGAAGTATGGAAAGTATTCTAAAAGAAGCTGAATCTTTAAGCAAACAAGGTGTTAAAGAAATAATATTAGTTGCACAAGATACAACTCTTTATGGTAGTGACATATATGGTAAAAAGAATCTTCATGTACTTTTACAAGAGTTATCAAAAGTTGAAGGTATAGAATGGATTAGAGTATTATACTGTTATCCAGAAGAAATATACGATGAACTTATAGAGGAAGTAGCTAAGAATGATAAGGTAGTTAAATACTTAGACTTACCAATACAACATATAAGCAGTAAGATATTAAAGCTTATGGGTAGAAAGACTACTAAAGAAGATATAATAAATAAGATAGATACATTAAGAGAAAAGGTAAAAGGAATTACTTTAAGAACTTCATTAATAGTAGGTTTCCCAGGAGAAACAGAAGAAGACTTTAATGAACTTAAGGATTTCTTAAATGACTATAAACTTGATAAGGTTGGAGTGTTTAAGTATTCAAGAGAAGAGGGTACACCAGCTGCTATAATGAAAGATCAAGTTTCAGAAGAAATCAAAGATTTAAGAGAACAAGAACTTATGTTAGTTCAAAAAGATGTTTCAGCAAAGATAAATGAATTGAAAATTAATAATATTTATGATATTCTTGTGGAAGGGTACAATGGAGAGTATTATTATGGAAGAAACTACGAAATGGTTCCAGAAATAGATGGTAATGTATTTGTTCAAAGCGATAAAGAATTAGAAAAAGGAACTATAGTTTCAGTTAAGATAATAGATTGTACTGAATATGATTTAGTAGGAGTTGTAGAGGATGAATCTTGCGAATAAATTAACGCTAGGTAGAATATTTTTAGTTCCGATATTTTTGATATTTATTGCGGCAAAGAATATTCCGTATGGTACATTTATTGCTACATTTATATTTGTTCTAGCATCATTAACAGATAAATTAGATGGATATATTGCAAGAAGTAGAAATCAAATAACTAATTTTGGAAAGTTCATGGATCCGCTAGCAGATAAATTACTAGTAACATCTGCTTTAATTTCACTAGTGGAGTTACATATAGTTCCAGGTTGGGCGGCTGTAATTATTATTGCTCGTGAATTTGCAGTATCAGGATTAAGAACTGTGGCAGCAGCTGATGGAAAAGTAATAGCAGCTAGTTGGTGGGGAAAAATAAAAACAGTTATACAGATTGTTGCTATAGTTGTTTTATTAATACAAGTTAATATAGGAAGTTCAGACTATTTAACTGAATTCGTAAGTAATAGTGATTTTTTAACTTGGTTTTTTAATGTTATGCCATCAATATTATTGTGGGCTGCTGTAATAATAACATTAGTTTCAGGCTACGATTACTTTAGAAAAAATAAAAATGCTATATCTACAGATAAGTAAGATACTTTAATATATTTTAGAGAATATTTGATTTTTAACAACTAACTTTGTTTTGAAGTTAGTTGTTTGTTTTTGTAGTAACTTGTTTAAGATGTTCTGATTTGGATAAAATAATATATAGCATAATTTTAAAAGAAGTAGTTTCTATTGACTATAAAAGTAACTTAGATTATAATTAATATAGAACATAGGTTCGTTGAAAGAGAGAGGTGTAAATTAATGAGTAAGATTAACGCTGATAAATTAAAAGCTATAGAAAGTGCTATGGGACAAATTGAAAAGCAATTTGGTAAAGGTTCAGTAATGAAATTAGGAGAAGACAGTCATTTAGTAGTAGATGCAATATCTACAGGATGTCTTGATTTAGATATAGCTTTAGGAATTGGTGGAGTGCCTAAGGGAAGAATAATAGAAATATATGGGCCAGAAAGTTCAGGTAAAACTACAGTTGCCCTTCATATAGCAGCAGAAGCTCAAAAAAAAGGTGGAGCAGTTGCATTTATAGATGCAGAACATGCGTTAGATCCTAGTTATGCTAGAAAAATAGGTGTAGATACTGAAGATTTAATAGTATCTCAACCAGATACAGGAGAACAAGGTCTTGAAATAGCAGAAGCTTTAGTAAGATCAGGAGCTATAGATGTACTTGTAGTGGATTCAGTTGCAGCATTAGTACCTAGAGCTGAAATTGAAGGAGAAATGGGAGATTCTCACGTTGGTCTACAAGCAAGATTAATGTCACAAGCATTAAGAAAATTGACAGGTACTATTAAAAAGACAAATTGTGTAGCAATATTTATTAACCAATTAAGAGAAAAAGTTGGTGTAATGTTTGGAAATCCTGAAACTACAACAGGTGGTAGAGCATTAAAGTTCTATGCATCAGTAAGATTAGATGTAAGAAGAATTGATTCTATAAAATCATCAGATGCAATCATTGGTAATAGAACAAGAGTCAAGGTAATGAAGAATAAAGTTGCACCTCCATTTAAACAAGCAGAATTTGATATTATGTATAACGAAGGAATTTCAAGAACTGGTAATATAGTTGATGTTGGTGTTAAAGAAGGTATTGTTCAAAAGAGTGGTGCATGGTTCTCATATGGTGATATAAGATTAGGTCAAGGTAGAGAAAATGCAAAGATATACTTAAAGGATAATCCTGAAGTAGCTTTAGATATAGAAAATCAAATTAGAGAAAAATATAATCTTCCATTAATGACAGATGCAATTATTAATGCATCTAATGAAGCAAGTGCAGATGTAGATGGAGAATAAAAAAATAGGTGAAGGGTAAAAAAGTATTACCATTCACCTATTTTTTTGTTTAAATTTATTAAATAATATAATAAATTTAGACAATATCATAGTTAGTATAAATTCTTATGTAACTTGACATAATTCTTTTTTTCAGCTAAAATAATAACAAATACTGGTTTATCATATTCTTACTATTAGTGAGAAAGATATGACACCAAACTACGCTTTCTAATTTATTTTAATAGATAAGTGTAAAAGCTAGGAGGTGTTTACGTGCCAACGTATTTAATAATAATTATAGATTTACTTGTATTGTTAGGTGTGGGTTTTTTCTCATACAAGGGAATACAAGCAGCATCAAAAAAGAAAATAGAAGAACTTGAGAATGAAGCAAAAACAGTATTAGAAAATGCCAAAAGAGATGCAGAAGCAACTAAGAAGGAAGCTATACTGGAAGCTAAAGAGGAAGTTCATAGACTTAGAACAGATTTAGATAGAGATTCTCGTGATAGGAGAAATGAACTTCAAAGATTTGAAAGAAGATTGATTCAAAGAGAAGAGTTACTTGATAAAAAATCTGATACTCTTCAAAAGAAAGATGATGCACTAAATGAGAAAAGTATTGAAATCGATAAGATGGAGGTTGAAGTAAAAGAACTTGCAGATCAAAGAAGAGCAGATCTTGAAAAGATAGCAGGTTTATCTAGTGAAGAGGCTAGACAACTTTTATTAGAAGAAATCAAGAAAGAAATTACTCATGATTCAGCTTTAATGATTAAGGAAATTGAAAGTAGAGCTAAAGAAGAAGCAGATAAGAAGGCAAGAGAAATTGTAACAACAGCAATTCAAAGATGTGCTGCAGACCATGTATCTGAAACTACTGTGCATGTCGTATCTTTACCTAATGATGAAATGAAGGGAAGAATAATAGGTAGAGAAGGTAGAAACATTAGAACCCTTGAAACATTAACAGGAGTAGATTTAATTATTGATGATACTCCAGAAGCAGTTATTTTATCAAGCTTTGATCCTATAAGAAGAGAAGTTGCTAGAATGGCATTAGAAAAGTTAATAGTGGATGGAAGAATTCATCCAGCTAGAATTGAAGAGATGGTTGAAAAATCACAAAGAGATGTAGAGAATGATATTAAAGAAGAAGGAGAGCAAGCAGCTCTTGAAACATCGGTTCATGGATTACATCCAGAGATTATAAAACTACTTGGAAGATTGAAATATAGAACTAGCTATGGACAAAATGTTTTAAAACATTCTATAGAAGTTTCATATTTAGCTGGTTTAATGGCTTCAGAGTTAGGTTTAGATGTTACTCTGGCTAGAAGAGCAGGTTTATTACATGATATTGGTAAGGCTGTAGATCAAGAACAAGAAGGACCACATGCTTTAATTGGTGGTGATCTTGCTAAGAGATATCACGAGTCAGCAATTGTAGTTAATGCTATTGCAGCTCATCATGGAGATGTAGAAATGGAATCTCTAGAGGCTATTTTGGTTCAAGCAGCAGATGCTATTTCAGCAGCAAGACCAGGAGCAAGAAGGGAAACTTTAGAAGCTTACATCAAACGTTTAGAGAAGCTAGAAGAAATTGCAAATTCTTATGAAGGCGTAGAAAAGTCATATGCAATTCAAGCCGGTAGAGAAATTAGAATTATTGTTAAACCAGATCATGTTGACGATATCGGAACAGTAGAACTAGCACGTAATATTGTAAAGAGCGTCGAAGAACAATTAGAATATCCAGGACAAATAAAAATCAATGTTATTAGAGAAACTAGAGCAGTTGATTTTGCGAAATAAACTAAAAAATACATTTTGTTATACAAAATGTATTTTTTTATGTTCAATAAGATAAAGAAATAAATATTTTTTAAAGAGGATAATCTCATAAATTTGGATTGTAAATACACCAAGAAAATGACAAAATATTATATGTAAAATTAAGCAAATAAATATAGTAAAAAAAATTAAATAAATTTTTACAAAAAAGGAGGAAAATAAAGATAAAAGTAGAATATTTATATATACCAAGTAGTGCAGAGAAATATTTTTCAAGCTACAGTGTAAACGATTAGTAATATTCTAGGGGGTATAATAAAAATGGAAGTATTAAAAGTGTCAACAAAATCAAATCCAAACTCAGTTGCAGGAGCATTAGCTGCAATAATAAAGGAAAAAAACATTGTTGAAATTCAAGCTGTAGGAGCAGGTGCAATCAATCAAGCAGTTAAGGCTATAGCCATTGCAAGAGGATTTGTGGCACCAACTGGAAAGGATATTGTATGTGTACCAGCTTTTACAGATATTGAAATTGATGGTGAAGAAAGAACTGCTATAAAACTAATAGTACAACCTAGATAGTAAAATCTATTAGCCTTGAGACCTCTAAATAAAGAAAATAAGGTATTGAAATTATTTTCAAACTCATATATAATAATAAAAGTTAAGTGAATACTTATAGTATATTTAAAGAGGTGAATACAATGGTTTCAAAAGAGGTTGTAGTAAATAATGGTACTGGATTACATGCTAGACCAGCTACATTATTAGTAAAGAAGGCTTCATCTTTTAAGTCTGATGTAAGCATAGAATTCAATGGTAAGAAAGCTAACGTTAAAAGTTTAATAGGTGTTTTATCTTTAGCAGTAACTAAGGGTGCACAAATAACTGTTTCAGCTAATGGTGATGATGAAGCTTTAGCATGTGAAGAAATAGCTAAGTTAATAGAAAACTTAGAAGATTAATTCATAAAAGAAAGTCCTCGTTAAGAGGGCTTTTTTATTTTCCATAATTTTTATTATATAAAATTCTTGTAATGTTTGTATTTTTATATTAAAAAACATTATTTTTAAAACAAAAAGGTGAAAAGTAGAATTTTTTGTGTTATAATACGAATGAAAGTAGTAAAAAATGAAGATATATTCGTATGGAGGTAGCAATGAGAGATTTATATAACAGTCCTTTAAATTCTAGATATGCATCAAAGGAAATGAGTTACATATTCTCAGAGGATATGAAATTCACAACATGGAGAAAGCTTTGGGTTTCTTTAGCAGAATGTGAAAAAGAGTTAGGTTTATCTATAACAGATGAACAAATAGAAGAATTAAAAGCACATATTAATGATGTAAATTATGAAGATGCTATAAAAAGAGAAAAGGAAGTTAGACATGATGTAATGAGTCATGTATATGCATATGGACTTCAATGTCCAAAAGCAAAGGGGATAATACATTTAGGGGCAACAAGTTGTTATGTTGGAGATAATACAGATATCATAATAATGAGAGACGCTTTACTTTTAGTTAAGGAAAAGATGGTAACTGTATTACATAGATTAAGAAATTTTGCATTAAAATATAAAGACATGCCTACTTTAGGTTTTACACATTATCAACCAGCTCAACTTACAACAGTAGGTAAAAGAGCAACACTATGGATGCAAGATTTGGTTATGGATATTGAAAACATTGATTATGTAATATCAAACTTAAAGCTTAGAGGGGTTAAAGGAACAACAGGAACTCAAGCTAGTTTCATGAACCTTTTTGAAGGGGATGAAGAAAAGGTTAAAGCATTGGACCATATGGTAGCTAAGAAGATGGGATTTGATAAAAGCTTTGCAGTTACAGGTCAAACTTATCCAAGAAAATTAGATTCTATAGTACTTAATACACTTTCAGAAGTGGCACAAAGTTGCTATAAGTTTTCTAATGATTTAAGATTATTACAAAGTATGAAAGAAGTAGAAGAACCATTTGAAAAACATCAAATTGGATCATCAGCTATGGCTTATAAGAGAAATCCTATGAGAAGTGAAAGAATGGGTTCTTTAGCTAGATACGTAATTGTTGATGCATTAAATCCTGCAATTACAGCTTCAACACAATGGTTTGAAAGAACATTAGATGATTCAGCTAATAAGAGAATTGCAGTTGCTGAAGCATTTTTAGCACTAGATGGTGTTTTAAATCTTTATATTAATATTGCTGAAAATATGGTTGTATATGATAAGGTAATTAGAGCTCATGTAAATAATGAGTTACCATTTATGGCAACTGAAAATATAATGATGGAATCTGTAAAAAGAGGCGGAGACAGACAAGAGTTACATGAAAGAATAAGAGAACATTCAATGGCTGCATCACAAAGAGTAAAAGGTGAAGGTCTAGATAATGACTTAATAGATAGAATAATAAAGGATGATACTTTTAGTCTTTCTAAAGAAGAAATATTAGAAATAATAGATCCAAATAAGTTTGTAGGAAGAGCTCCAAGTCAAGTAGTTGAATTTATTGATGAATATGTAACACCAATTATTGAAGAAAATAAAGAAGCTATAGAAATTAAAAGTGAAATAGAAGTTTAATTTGATTATTTAGTATAGTAACTATTGTATGGATAGAACATAATAATTTTATCCATGCAATAGTTTTTTTTCGTCTATGAAAGTATCTGAAATGGAATATGGAGAAACAACTTTTTTATTTTTAGAAAGTATTAAAAATATGAATAAAATTAAAGGGGTGTGGAATATATTATTAACATAAGCACAAAACATAGATAAATAGTTGGTATTAAATATAGATATAAACAAGTGATAAAAATGCATAAATTATATCTAAATGTAAATACTAATTAATAACAAAAAAGGAGGAGTTGTTTATGGAAAATAATAATTGTATACCATCACTAGATAATTATGTGGCAAAATTTATGGATGAGACAGGATGTTCTTTTGAGGAAGCTTGTGTAGAATTGGGAATAAAAGAAGAAGATTTCGATAATAAAGGTATGATGCAAGGATAATAATTTTAAGAAAGCAATTGATAATATTTTGTTATTGATTGCTTTTTTTTACCTCTGGGAAAGTATAAATTAAAAAATTAAGATGAAATAAGCGTAGTAAAGCCACTTCTTTGCTCTTTAGAAAATTTAAAAAAATTATAGTTAACACTGAATAAGAATGTATGTTCTAGTCAAATATGATAATATAGAATTAGAAAATACATAGGAGTGTTTTAGAAAATGGATAATGCTTTAAAAATATTAGAAAAATATTATGGATATAAAAGTTTTAGAAAAGGGCAAGAAGATATAATTAATACAATTATAGAAGGCAGAGATATTTTGGCTATTATGCCAACTGGTGCAGGAAAGTCAATATGTTATCAGGTGCCAGCATTAATATTTGAAGGAGTAACTATAGTAATATCACCTTTAATTTCATTAATGAAAGATCAAGTAGATACATTGAATTCAGTGGGGATAGATTCAGCTTATATAAATAGCACTTTAGATAGTATGGAGCTTCAGGAAATAATATATGGAATAAGAAATAATAAATATAAAATAATATATATAGCGCCAGAAAGACTAGATTCAATAGAATTTATTAATATAGTATCGGAAATAAAAATATCACAAATAGCAATAGATGAAGCTCATTGTGTTTCTCAGTGGGGACATGATTTTAGAGTTAGCTATAGAAAAATAGCATATTTTATAAATAGTTTAAAAGAAAGACCTATTATAACAGCTTTTACAGCTACAGCTTCTGATGAAGTAAGATTAGATATAGTAAAATTACTACATTTAAGAGAACCAAAGATATTTGTAAGTGGATTTGATAGAGAAAATCTAAGTATATCTATTATAAAAGAAGGGAGAAAGGATAGGTTTCTTAAGGAATATGTGAAGAATAACTCAGAAGTGTCAGGAATTATATATTGTGCAACTAGAAAAGAAGTTGATTCGGTATATGAAGAGCTTAAAGATTTAGGATATTCTGTAGGAAAATATCATGCAGGGCTTAAAGATATAGAAAGAAAAGAATTTCAAGAGTTATTTGTATTAGATAAGATAAATATAATGGTAGCAACTAATGCCTTTGGAATGGGTATAGATAAACCTAATATTAGATATGTTATACATAATAATATGCCACAAAATATAGAAAGTTATTATCAAGAAATAGGTAGAGCAGGTAGAGATGGTGAAAAGAGTGAATGTATTTTACTTTTTACTCCTGGAGATGTCCATTTACAAAAGTATTTAATAGATACTGGTTTAAGAAATGAAGATAGAAGAAACATTGCTTATAAAAAGCTTCAAGATATGGTATCGTTAGTGTATTCTGCAGATTGTTATAGAAAATATATACTAAATTATTTTGGGGAAAGTAGAGAAGAGGATTGTGGTAATTGTAGTAACTGTTTAGCAGAAGGAGAGAAGGTAGATAAAACAATAGATAGCCAAAAGGTATTATCATGTATAGGTAGAATGAAAAGAAGTTATGGAACAACTTTAGTAGTAGATGTATTACGTGGGTCTAAAAATAAAAAGGTGTTAGAACTTGGCTTTGACAAATTATCTACTTATGGAATAATGAAGGATTATAAAAAGGAAGATTTAGTTACATTTATAAATACATTAATATCTCATGGAATTATTGATCAAGTAGAAGGTACTTATCCAACATTAAGATTAAATCATCTTTCAGTAAAGGTATTAAAAGGTGAAGAAAAAGTAATATTAAAAGAAATAAAAGTTAAAGATAAGGTATCTGAAGTAAATGAGTTATTTGACCTTTTAAAATCATTAAGATTTAATATAGCTACTGAAGAAAGAATACCTCCTTATTTAGTATTTGGAGATAAATCATTAAGGGAAATGAGCACTATGTATCCTGAAACTAAAGAAGAGTTTCTTGAAGTATCAGGTGTTGGAGAAGTTAAATTCGAAAAATATGGTGAGAAGTTTATGGATGTAATTCATAGTTATGTTTTAGAAAATAATATTAATAAAAATAAGGTTAACGCTGTAAATAAGGCTAGTGTGACTAAATTTTATGTTAATACTGATGAAAAGTTATATCAAAGTTTAAGGGAACTAAGAGAAGGTTTTGCTAAAAAAGAAAGAAAAATAGCTTATTCTATTTTATCTCAAGATACTTTAAAAGAAATAAGTGGAAGATATCCTATTACTTTAGAAGAGCTTAAGGATATTGGAGGAATAGGAAGTAAGAAAATAGAGTTATATGGAAATGATATAGTATCTTTAGTTGGACAGTATGTTGAGGAGAATAACATTAATAGAGAATGGAAGGATAAGGGCCGTCTTAAGCTAGTAATAGATGGCGAGGAAAGAAGTCATGATGAAATAGCTATAAGCATGTTAGAAGAAGGATATGAGCTAAATGAAGTATCAAATAATATGGATATATCAGTAGCTACCATATTAGGTTATGTTACTGAATATATAAAAGAAAAAGGAGAAGCTAATTTTAATTTAAATTTGGAAGAATTTTTTAATGAAAGTGAAGAAGAAGAAATTTTAAGTATATGTAAAGATATAGGAATAGAAAGAATAGGAGATATAAAGAAAAAAACTAATTCTTATATTACTTATCAAGCAATAAGAGCAGTAATATTAAAAAATTATTATAATATAGCTTAATAGTTTTATAGTATTAAGAATTACGGATAGAAATTAAATATTCATCTGTAATTCTTAATAATTATTTTCTTGAAGTAATTATAACTAAGATCTTGAAATAGTTTCTCTTCTGACTTTATCTAAATCACTATTATTGAAACCGGTACTTTTGTCGTTATAAGATTTTGGTGGGGTTGGAAAATTAATATTAGCTGAATTAATAGTTCCATCACTTCTGCTTTTTTTATTGTTTTTACTCATAATAAAACCTCCTTTTTTATAGTTTATTTAATAAAAAAAAATTAATCATTTTTTTATTAACTCAAATAGAAAAAAACTCTAATTTATGATAATATATTGTTATTAACAAATAAAAAAATATATATTGTTGATTAGGGGGGAATTATATGGCTAAAGTAGTTGCTTGTAATTTGATTATTAAAGATGACTTTCATAATGTATTAATCTTAAAGAAGAAAGTTAAAAGAGGCGAAGTTGAAAAATGGTCTGTATTAACACAAAAAATTAGAGGAAAAGAAAGTCATGATAAATGTATTACAAGAGGTGCAAAAGATGTACTTAAGTCAGTTATCTTTGATGTAGAGCCAATTAAGGAATATACTGTAGATAGCGAAGCAGATGAAAGTATCATGGTATATTCTGGAAGAGTAAAAGAAAAAGTTATTTTAGACAAATCGTACAAGGAATGTAAGTGGATTGGGCTTAGAAATATTGAAGATTATGATTTCTTACCACAAGATAAAGAAATACTATTAGATTTCTTCAATAATAATTATTAAAGGTTAAAGATTTTAATTAATATTTTTTTTATTTTTAAATAAAAATCACTAAGTATTATGCTTAGTGATTTCAGACTGTTGACAACTAACTTCGTTTTCGAAGATAGTTGTCTATTTTTATGTTAAAATATAATTAACCAATATAAGGTGGTGTTTCAATATGATGGGTGTTAAAAAGAAAGCAGATAGAAATCAAATAGAATTATTAAGTATAGATGATCTTGTTCCTAAAAATCATTTAGTTAGAAAATTAGATGCAGCAAATGATTCAATATATATTTGGCATCCGCTCAATGAGACAAACCTTAAAAGAAATTGAAGTCAACTTCGCAT
>SVCL01000179.1 GCA_015058405.1 Clostridium sp. | reverse complement strand
TTAGTAAATTATACGTATTGCAAAATGTATTCTACTGATTGCCATCACTTTAATAGTGGCTATAAAGCTGCAAAGAAGGATTTAGAAAAATCTAAAGTTAGATATATTTATGATGCTGCCGCAAACGGTAGACCTATAGAAAAAATTTTTGAGTCATTAAAAATAGCTTATTAAAGTTTGCTTTTTATTCAACTGTAAAATTATTCAAGTAAAAATGCACTATTATAGTATACACACAAATTCAGTAAATTCTTTACAATTTTATTCTTTTTATTATTATAAACATTATAATTTTCCCCACTTTACTGAAAAAAATTCACATATTTATCTTAAATCATAAAAAAAGTTTAAAATACATATATATTAAAAAAAACTATAGAACGGAACTATTAACAATAGTCTATTCTATAGCTTTTTGTCTTATATATTATGGTTCTATCTAACTACTTCAACATCCATATCTAGCTTTTCGCCGTTTATAGTAGTTTCATTGTAGTTAACCCCATCTTTTCCGTATACAACTTCAACAGTTAAAGTTTCTTTCTTGATTGTATCTTCAAACTTCTTAACTACAGCTGTTAACATATCATTGTTTGCAACATAAAGAGTTATCTTATCTGCTACTTCGAAACCTTTTTCTTTTCTCATATTTTGAATCTTAGAAATCATTTCTCTTACGTGACCTTCTTCTCTTAATTCATCAGTAATATGAGTATCTAGAACAACTCCGATTTCACCTTCACCAGCAAATGCATAACCTTCTAGACCTTGCATTGTTACAAGAATGTTTTCTGAGTTTAATTCTATTTCAGTTCCGTCAACATTAATAACTTCTACGTTACCACTCTTAAGCTTTTGAGCTAATTCCATTTGGTTCTTAGCAGCAATTTCTTTTCTTATACCTGGGATTAGCTTACCATAAGCTCTACCAAGTACAGGTAAGTTTGGCTTAAGTTCAAAGTTAACATGTTCTGAAAGGTCAGCACCAAACTTAATATTCTTTATGTTTAACTCATCAGTTATTATATCTCCATAGTATTCAGGAAGTGATGCTACAGAAACTAATATTTCAGAAAGTGGCTGTCTGTTCTTTATGTTAGCTCCATTTCTTGCACTTCTACCAAGTTTAACTATTGTGTAAGCTAAATCCATTTCTTTTTCAAGATCTTTATTTATAGCTTCTTCATCAACCTTTGGCCAAGCACATAAGTGAATACTTTCTTTTGCATCCTTATCTAAATTAACTACTAAGTTTTGATAGATTTCTTCAGTTATGAATGGTACAAATGGTGCTGCAACTTGTGCTAAAGTAACTAATACTCTATATAAAGTTACGTATGCTCCTATCTTGTCATCAGTTAATTCTTGTGACCAGTATCTAGCTCTGTTTCTTCTTACATACCAGTTTGATAATTCATCAGTGAAGCTTTCTATCTTAAGAGCTGCACTTGTTATATCGTATGAATCAAGCTTAGCATCTACATCTTTAACTAATGTATTTAACTTAGACATTATCCATTTATCCATTACATTTTCAGATTTGAAATCTTTGTAGTTTAATGGATTGAATCCATCTATATCTGCATAAAGTACATAGAATGAGTATACATTCCATAATGTACTTAAGAACTTTCTTTGTGATTCCCCTACATCATCAGTTGAGAATCTAGTTGGAAGCCATGGTGCACTTGCAGTATAGAAATGCCATCTTGTAGCATCTGCTCCTTGAGAAGCTAATACTTCAAATGGATCTACTACGTTACCCTTTGACTTAGACATCTTTAAGCCCTTCTTATCAAGAACGTGACCTAAAACTATACAGTTTTCAAATGGATTTCTATCAAATACTGCTGTTGATATAGCAAGTAATGTATAGAACCATCCTCTAGTTTGGTCTACAGCTTCTGATATAAATTGAGCTGGGTAGTTTTGTTCAAATAATTCCTTATTTTCAAATGGATAATGTAATTGAGCAAATGGCATTGAACCTGAATCAAACCAGCAGTCAATAACTTCTTTAACTCTATGCATTTCCTTTCCACAGTGAGGACATTTTAAATGAACATTATCAATGTATGGTTTATGAAGTTCTATATCATCTGGAACGTTAATTCCTTTTTCCTTAAGTTCTTCAATGCTTCCTATACATTCTTTGTGGCCACATTCACATTCCCAAATTGGAAGTGGTGTTCCCCAATATCTATCTCTTGAGATACCCCAGTCAATAACATTTTCAAGGAACTTACCAAATCTACCTGTTCTAATGTTATCTGGATACCAATTAATCTTATTATTGTTTTCTAGAAGTTTGTCTCTTAAAGAAGACATTCTAACAAACCAGCTTTCCTTTGGATAGTAAAGAAGTGGTGTGTCGCATCTCCAGCAGTGTGGATATGAATGTAGATGTCTTTCTGATTTAAATAGCTTATTGTTTTCTTCTAACCATTTACAGATGCTTTCATCACATTTCTTAACAAACTTTCCTGCCCATGGAGTAACTTCTTCTACGAATTTACCTTCTTTATCAACTAAGTTTATAAATGTTATTCCGTTAGCCTTAGCAACTAAACTATCGTCTTCACCATAAGCTGGTGCTATATGAACTATACCAGTACCATCTGTTAAAGTTACGTAATCACCATGAATTACTTCAAAAGCCTTACCTTCAACTTTACCAAAAGGCATTAATTGTTCATATTTAGTTCCTAATAATTCTGAACCGTTAAATTCCTTAACTATTTCATAGTCTTCTCCAAGAACCTTATCTGCAAGATCCTTAGCTAAAACGTAAACTTCATCTCCTACCTTAGCTTCTATATAAGTGTAAGCTTTGTTTATACAAAGTGCTAAGTTTGATGGTAATGTCCAAGGAGTTGTTGTCCAAGCTAAGATATATTTATTTTCTTCTCCAGAAACCTTAAACTTAGCTATAGCAGTTAAATCCTTAACATCCTTATATCCTTGAGCAACTTCGTGTGAAGATAAAGCAGTCCCACATCTTGGGCAGTATGGCATTACCTTATGTCCTTCATATAAAAGTTCCTTATTCCACATTTGTTTTAATGCCCACCATACTGATTCAATGTATGGATTATGATAAGTTACATATGGATCATCCATATCAACCCAGTATCCTATTTGTTCAGTCATCTTTTCCCACATGCTAACATATGTGAAAACACTGTCCTTACATTCTTTTACGAATTTTTCTACTCCGTATTCTTCTATTTGTTCCTTACCTGAAATTCCAAGTTTCTTTTCAATTTCAAGCTCAACTGGAAGACCGTGAGTATCCCAACCTGCTTTTCTTATAACTTTATATCCCTTCATAACTTTGTATCTTGGGATAATATCTTTCATAACTCTTGTTAAGATATGTCCTACGTGTGGCTTACCATTTGCTGTTGGAGGTCCATCATAGAAAGTGAAATATTCACCATCTTGATTCATATCAAAATTTTTCTTAATAACATTTTTTGCTTTCCAAAGGTCTGCTACTTCTTTTTCCATACCAACAAAACCGTTTGAAAGTTCAACTTTTTTGTACATTTAAGATACTCCTCTCTAATTTTTATACTACCTTTTTAAAGTATTTACTTTTCCTTGTGATATTACACACGGGTAAATATATATGCATAAAAAAAACTCCATCCCAAAAGGACGAAGTTGTATTCGCTATACCACCTATGGTTATACGTCATTGTATAATAAGTTAGACGTTTATCTCAAGTACTTCCATACTCTATCCTTTAACGCAGGCTAACGGGAAAACCTAATTAGCTATAAGCTGTTCAATTTCCAACTCCTAGGTGATATTCATTAAGCTTCTATATAACTTTGCACCAACCAGTTACTCTCTAAAAGTAGACTACTTAATTACTTTTCCTAATCATAGTTTTTAATGTAATTAATTATATTCATAATTTCAATATTTGTCAATTATCTAAATAGTAAATTAGTTTGTGTTAGATATTATTATAAAAATTTTAAAGCTTTCTCTTAGGCATGAGCTAATGTAGGAAACATTAAACCTTCTTTCTTGAAGTCTTCTCCCACATCCCCCTTAATATTGCTGTCTTCCTTGTGGATTTCTTATATACCCCATAGCAGTAAATTCTGGACAAGGTAATTGAATAATACTAATACTTTTTTCTAAAAAGTGATTAACAATTTCTTTACATAAGGGAAATCTCTTGCCAAGCAAATGTACTCTAGTTGCTTGATTTAATAAGCAATGAGATATAATAACAAAGTAACGTTTTTTATTGGACATTATTAAACCACTCCTCTTAAAAACAATTAACTTTAAAATTATTATTCCCTACCTTGTACACGTATATCCTTTGAAAAATTTGATTAATATATAAATAATTAATTTTTATAATAATTCGATTACATTTTGTCGACTTTTAACTTTTTTATTTGTTTAAACGACATTTTTCTAGTTTTAATGTGAATTTCGTCTAATTTTTTACAAAGCGTTAATCATATTTAATAAATTCTATAAATTTACATTGACTTACTTTTTTTAAAATGTTTTAATATAGTCAAGGATAGTTAATATCTATCCGCTCCCCTTATTTTTTAATTGTATTTGTATATAGTACATAAAAAATAACATTAATAAAACCAATCCTTATCGAGTTATCATTTGTACTCATAAGGGAATCCCAATAACTTATTGTTTAGGCGATTATATCTCCCAGCCAACCTATTCCCCGTAGGTTGGCCTTTTACTTTTTAAAAATAATTTTTATCTTAAAGACCTTACAACATCCCAAAATAACTTTTCTCTTTTTTAGTTACCATAACATCTAATCATTAAACTTCTTATAAATAGCTTTTATAGCATTTTCGAAATCATCATTTTCTATTCCTACAAGAATGTTCATTTCTGATGATCCTTGATCTATCATTCTAATATTTACATCTGCCTTATATAAAGCATCAAATACCTTTGCTGCTACTCCTTTATTCTTAGCCATTCCCTTACCAACTGTAGCAATCAAAGCCATGTTAGGATGAACTACAATAGAATCAGGATCACAAGTTCTCTTTATTTCTTCAACTACCTTCTTAGTCTTATTCTTTAATTCACTATCAGAAATAACTACACACACTGTATCTATTCCAGAAGGCATATTTTCAAATGATATATTATTCATTTCTAGTATACCTAGAATTTTTCTACAGAAACCAAGTTCAGAATTCATCATAGCCTTTTCTATAGATATAACAGTAAAGTCTTTCTTACCAGCAATACCTGTTATAGTCTTGCATCCTTCAACTTCTGAATCTTGTACTATAAATGTTCCCTTATCTTCAGGTCTATTTGTATTTTTAATATTTATAGGAATCCCTGATTCTCTAACAGGGAATATAGCGTCTTCATGAAGCACTGATGCCCCCATGTAAGATAATTCTCTTAATTCCTTATAAGTTATAGTACTTATTGACTTTGGATTTTCTACAATTCTTGGATCTGCCATTAAGAATCCTGATACGTCTGTCCAGTTTTCATATAATTCAGCTTCTATACTTGAAGCAACTAGTGCTCCTGTAACATCTGATCCTCCTCTTGAGAAAGTAACTATATTTCCATCCTTATCTGCACCATAAAATCCTGGAATTACAGCCTTTTCTATATTACTTAACTTTTCTTTTAAGGCTTTTTTAGTTTCTTCTAAATCTAATGAACTATCTTCATTAAAAACTATAACATCCTTAGCATCTACAAATTCAAATCCTAAATAATCAGCTAATATTAATCCATTTAAATATTCTCCTCTACTAGCTGCATAATCTCTTGAAGCTCCATTTTCTAAATCTTCTTTAACCTTTTTTAAATGTTTTGAAATGTCAAAGCTTAACCCCAAATCTTTAACTATTTCAGTGTATCTAGCTTCTACATGCTTAAATACATCATCTAATGATATACCTGTTTCAACATGAGCATGACAAAGATATAATAAATCAGTTACCTTAGTATCTTTACTATTTCTCTTACCAGGTGCTGATGGAACTACATACTTTCTAGCTTCATTTGCATAAATAATATCCTTTACCTTCTTAAACTGATTAGCATCCGCTAAAGAGCTGCCTCCAAATTTTGTTACAATTGTATTCATTTCTATTTGCCCCCATTTTAAATGATATTTATAAAAAATATTCTATCAAGTTTCAAGATATTTTCAATAGTTTTTTCCTTATTTTTTCTCTTTATTACAAAATAAGTAATTAGGTTACCTAATAAAATTAATTTCGCTCCTATAATTATCTATTTAATACTGTTATAATCTTAGAAGAATATTCTTTGAAGGGAGTTTTTTTAATGGCAAGTAAATTTTATTTACATAAAGGTAAAAATAAAAAAGCTGAAGGCGGACGTCCTTGGATATATATTGATGAAATTAACGAATATGATGGAGATTATGAAAACGGAGATATAGTTGAAGTTTATAATCACAAAAACTACTTCATTGGAAAAGGTTATATAAATGATAGAAGTAAAATAACTATTAGAATTATGACTAGAGATAAAGACGAAGAAATTGATAGAGAATTTTTCAAGAGAAGATTCAAAGCTGCTTGGGAATATAGAAAAACTGTTATTGATACTTCTTCTTGTAGATTTATCTTTGGAGAAGCTGATTTACTTCCAGGATTAACAGTAGATAAATTTGAAGATTATTATGTAATTCAAATTTCAACTTTAGGTATGGATAAATATAGAGACATAATAGTTGATATTCTTGTAAATGAATATGGAGCTAAAGGTGTATATGAAAGAAGTGATTTAGCTACTAGAGAAATTGAAGGACTTGAACAAAAAAAAGGTTTCTTAACAGAAGAATTTGATACTAACGTTCAAATTATAGAAAATGGTGTTAAATACATTGTTGACTTAGAAAATGGTCAAAAGACAGGATTCTTCCTAGACCAAAAAGAAAATAGAGCTGCAATTCATAGAATTTGTAAAGACAGAGATGTTTTAGATTGCTTTACTCATACAGGTTCATTTGCATTAAATGCAGGTATTGCAGGGGCTAAGTCTGTACTTGGTATAGATGTATCGGAGCATGCTGTTGACTGTGCAACAAGAAATGCTAAACTTAACAACTTACAAGACATAGTAAAATTTGAATGTCATAATGCTTTTGATGTATTACATACTTGGTCTAAAGAAGGAAGAGAATTTGATGTTGTTATATTAGATCCTCCTGCTTTCACTAAATCAAGAAATACTATTAACGGAGCAAAAAGAGGTTACAAAGAAATTAATCTTAGAGGTTTAAAAATGGTTAAGCCAGGTGGATACTTTATAACTTGCTCTTGTTCTCATTATATGAGTGAAGACTTATTAAAAGCTACTATTCATGAAGCTGCTCATGATGCTCATAGAATCTTAAGACAAGTAGAATTTAGAACTCAATCAGCTGACCATCCAATACTATGGAACTCTGATGAAAGTTATTACTTAAAATTCTTTGTATTCCAAGTAGTATAATTAATCTAAAAATAACTGGAGGTAAACTCTCCAGTTATTTCTTTTTCAATATAACTTCAAAAATTATAGCTTATCTTATAAATATGAATAGAATCACATATCTTAATACCTATTTCGCACATATTGTTTCCTAAATTCCTATAATTCATTTCTCCTATAGGCTCACTATCTATTTCAATAATATGTATACGTCCATCCATATCATTTCCTAATTCTATTTCTTTTTCAATTTAATATCCCTTGGAATATTTTCTTCAAATGTAAATATAATATAAATACATATATTTTTACCCAAAGGGGGACTTATTATGATAAGTGAAAAAATGGACTTAATATATTGTACTCTACAAAGTGAAGGCTTTGAACTTTCAAGCGCTTCTTATGAAAAAGATGAATATCACATTTTCTATAAAGATGGCTTAGTTTTAACTATAGATCTCTCTACTGAAGATGTAAAAGCTACTATGATGTACTTTGATGTAAACCATGAATTCGTGTCCTACACTTATGATTTAACTAGCGAAACTTCCTTTGATTACCTTTTAGAACATGTAATTAATATAATTACAACTAACAGCATGATTCTAAAGTGGAATTTAACTTTATACGAATTAATCCACCTAGATAAATTAATTTTCTTATCTAGGAAAGATTTAGAAAGATATACTTCAAATGAAAACTTAAGCAGCATAAAGATAGACAGGATAATGAACTTTGATTCAGCATTATTTGATATGTTACTAGATACTTCAACAGAGGATAATCAAATTACACTATTCTATAACAAATTAACAGATGCTAAATTTAGAATAATGTTAATAGAAAAAAATAATACTGGTGTTTGTAATGTAACTAGGGCTTTATTTATAAGAGATAGTATACTAATAACTCTATTCTATGAAGAATCTGGAGTAGTTTTATGTGGAGATATTAGTTTCCAAGCAAAAAATAAAATATCAGATAACTTATATATAAACGACACTGATATATTAGATTATATCGATGAAAGTCACATCTTATATAGATTAAAACTTTCTGAAACAAACTTTGAACATGTTTTGAATTTAGTAAACAATACAGATATAATATATTCATCAATGACTAATGAAGCTTATAAGAAAATTAATCTATCAAATAGTATTAATTTTTTAACTAATAAATATCATTCTAGATTAGATTCTATAAGAGAAGACTTAGCTCCAGATGACTTAACTAACTTAGGTATATATTTCGATAAATAATATTTTTAAAAATATATAAATATAAAAATAGGGCCATATCAAGTTCTTTAATTTTAAAGTTTTGATATTTCCCTATTTCTTTTATTCAAATAAATTTTTCATTTCATCACTATAAGACCAGGCTAAGGGATGTTTTGGATATCCCTTTTTACTTACCTCCCCAACTCTCATAACATACTTTTTAGTAGACGAATTAAACAATTCATGTCTTAAAGACTTTAATACAAGTTCTACTCTTCCTACATATATTTCTTCTAAAGATTCTAACGAACTTCCCCATGCAGCTATAATATAATCAGCATTATGAATTTCTTCTGCTATTGTTTCATCATTATAAAAAACTTCATCATTGCCTTCTATATATTGCCTACCTTTTTCTAAACACTTTTCATATAAATCTTCTTTTGAATATTCATATATAGTAAAAAGATTAACTATTGTGACTTCTTGTATATCACCTATTTCATCTTTATTTTGCTCTAGGAACTTAATTATCCTCTTGTACATACAATCACAACTGTTTTCTTCAACTTTCTTTGGTGATCTAGATATAATTAGTACCTTGCTTCCTACATTTCCTAATTTAAAGGTGATTTTATAACATCTTTCACCATTTTCATCTTCAAGTAGATTGATTTCTCTTCTTCTTACTATCCTTGGATATTTACATCTGCACATAGTGTAATCCCCTCTTATTGCCATTAGTAATTAATACTTATTAAAGTTTTAACTTATTCCTATAATATGACCATTTTTATACATAGGTACTACATTTGTAATATTTTTTTGAGTGCAGTATTTTATATCTTCTTGTAAATTTAGATTCATCATAACATTATAATGTCTAGCATCTTTTATATAACTAAGAATATCCGGATTTTCTTCATAAACCTTTAGTGCAGCTTTGGCTATATCAGTTAAATCCAATTTAGAAGTTAAACTCATCATTTCTTCTAATATTAAGCCTGTACATATATAATCATCCATTGAGAACTGACCATTTGTTCCCGAATTAACTATAACAAGATCCTTATTTTCTTCTACTACCTTCTTAGCTACTGCTCTTGCATTAAGAGAACATCCTACAAATATGTTACCTGCAGATAAACAAGAAGTTAAGGTTCTAGTTCCATTAGTTGTACTTAAAACTATACTTTTTCCCATTATCTTATCTTTACTATATTCTAAAGGAGAATTAGAAAAATCAAAGCCTTCTACCTTAATAGCCTTCCTTTCCCCTCCTAAAATACAATTATCTCCAAGGACTTTTTTATTTTCAAAAGCCTCTTCTATTGTTAATGTAGGAATGACTTCCTTGCACCCATTCATTATAGCAGTAGTAATTACAGATGTAGCTCTTAAAATATCTATAACAACTACATTTTTATCTTTTATTATGTCCTCACGTATATAGTCTGCTGAAATAATAACATCAACCTTCATATACATCACCTACTTAAAACTTTTTCCTTGATAAACATCATTTTCTTCCATAGCTCTATCTATAGCATTTAAGATTTCCCACTTTTTAAGACTCCACATAGGTCCTATAAGTAAGTCTCTTGGTGCATCTCCTGTAAGTCTATGTATAACCATTTCTTGTGGCAGCATCTCTACTGATTTACATAATAAATCTATATAATCATCTTCTTCTAAAAACTCAAGCTCTCCTCTTTCATATAACTTAACTAAAGGTGTTCCTTTCATTAAATGAAGTAAGTGGAACTTAACTCCTTGAGCTCCTGAATGAGCTATATAATCTACTGTTTTAAGCATATCTTCTTTAGTTTCTCCTGGAAGACCAAATATACTATGAACAACAAAATCTATATTTCTTTCTTTAAGACGTCTTATAGCATCTTCAAACACTTCTAGCTTATATCCTCTGTTTATCTTTCTTGCTGTCTCATCATTACAAGTCTGAAGTCCAAGCTCTACCCATACATAAAACTTCTTATTTATTTCCTCTAATAAATCTAGAACATCATCTCCTAAACAATCTGGTCTAGTAGCTATAGCTAAAGCTACTACACCTTCTTGATTTAAAGCTTCCTCATACTTTTGTTTAAGTACATCAATAGGAGCATAAGTATTAGTATAAGCTTGAAAATAAGCAATATACTTTCCACTCTTCCACTTCTTTGACATCATTGTTTTTATATCATCAAATTGTCTGCTAATAGAAAAATCTCTATCACCAGCAAAATCACCTGAACCTCTTTCGCTACAAAATAAGCATCCACCTTTGCTTATAGTTCCATCTCTATTAGGGCAAGAAAATCCACCATCTAAAGATATCTTAAATACCTTTTCTCCAAACTTGTTTCTTAAAAAATAATTTAGATTATGAAATCTCTTTCCATTCCAATCTCTTTGCATTTTTCTTTCCCTCCTGTTAACTAAAACATCTTCTATATAATAACAGAATAAAAATAAAATTACTAAGACTCTTTATCCTTTGATAACTTCATATTCTTGCAATCAACTATATATACTCCTTCATTTTCCTTAACATCTGAAATAGCTTTTGAATTTATATATACTCCTTCACTAGTTATCTTTTCAATATCTAATGAATATTGGTCTTTTGGAAAAATTTCTTCTAAATCTAGTTTTAATAATTCCCCTGTTGGATTTTTATATATTCTTATAAAAGATACTCCTCCTTTACCAACTAATTGAGCTATTAAATTTCCATCATCATCTGTAAACAATAATTTTTGAATATGAGCATCTTTTAACAAATCATATCCTGCTATATTTTTTGCCACAGGTTTTTCCAAAGCATTTTCTAGATTATCACCTATAGCAATATAGTCTTCTCCTCCTTCTTTTGAACTGCTAGAACTATTTTTAGATTCATCAATTTGAGCTATTCCTATGAAAACATCTTTTTCATTCTCTAAACAAAGTGCTACATTAACTCCATTAAAACTTATATCAACCTTTTTAAAGTTCATATTAGGAACTGATTCTCTTGTAATTACAGCTTCATCTCTTAATTTAGGATATACTTCTTGTGGTAAATCCTTTTTTCTTAAAAGTAAATTACTCTTACCTACCTTTTCATCTATAACTCTTAAATTAGTTCCTTCTTCATAAACTTCCTTTATCCCTTTTGTGCTTACATCATTCACAAAATATTTATCTCCATCTTTAATTACTTTAAGCTCAATATTATCTAAAGTTGTCTTTATAGAATCATCTCTATTTCTCACTACTAAATACTTTATATAAACAAAATTAGAACCTTCTGTTACTTGATCCACCTTAAAGGATATGACTTTATTCTCCTGCAATTTCTTAGCCTGTTCTCCTAAGATAAATTTATCATTACTAAGTCCATTAACTGATTCAACGTCTCCTCTAGATAAGCTCTCCATATACTTTCCTGCTAAAGATTTTGCATCTTCTATATCAAATAAACTATTAGGTTCTGTGCTTTTAATAGCATCACAACTTACTATATTTAAAATAAACAAACTACTTATAATAGCTAATAATAATTTTTTCATCAAAAAAACTCCTTTCTGTCTTTCAAATTTAGTTTTCCTAAGAAATTTTTCCTTATACCTTAAAATCAGAATAATTAAGTATACTTCATTAATATATTTATTATGAAAACACTTTTGAAAGGAGAAGATGAATGAAAAAAGATCTTGTTAAAATATTTCAAATAGCAGTAGTTTTCATAGGAACAATAGTTGGTGCTGGACTTGCATCTGGTAAAGAGATAACTACATTCTTTACTTCCTTTGGTATAAAAAGCTTCTTTGGAATAATTTTATGTGGTGCATTTTACGTACTTATGGGAACTATTATTTCTAAAATAAGTGTTAATTATAAATTAGATTCTTATAGCGAAGTTATGAAGGTTATAAGCCCTAATATCTTTGGTAAACTCACAGGAGTTATTACTACTCTTTATCTTATATCAAGTGCTTCTATCATATTAGCTGGAAGTGGAGCATTAATTAATCAATTCTTTGGTATTCCTAAAATTGTAGGATCAATTATTATGCTTTTATTAGCTTCATTTTTCTTACTTAGGGGTACTGATGGACTTATTGAAGTTAACTGCTTTATAGTGCCTTCTTTATTAATAACTATAACCACAATAACTGTTTTATATTTTCTATTTTGTTCGGATATGATTACTTTTGAGAATATATCTAGTTTTGAACCACAAAAAGAGGGGCTTATAATTTCAACCATATTATATGCTGGCTATAATACACTTTGCTCTTCTGGAGTACTAGTTCCTTTGAGTAATAGTATGAAAAAGTCTAAACTTATGATAATAGGTGTTGGCTGTGGTGCTTTAGGATTAACCATTCTATGTTCTATGATTAATCTTATGCTCACAATAAATCAGCCTTATATATATGATTATGAAATACCTTTATTATTTGTATCTCAAAGATTTGGTACTGTTATTCAAGCTGTTCTATTAATGATTATACTTTTAGAAATGTTCTCTACAGAAGTTTCTGATGTATATTCTATAAGTAAAACTCTTGAACAAAGTTTTAATATTGAATTTAAAAAAGGAATATTTATGGTGCTTTTTATTGCTCTTCCTATATCTCAAGTAGGTTTTACTAATTTAATCTCTACACTTTATCCTGCTTTTGGTGTATTAAGTTTAATATTTATTAGCCAATGTATTATCTTTTACATTAAACATAAAAATGAAATGACAGAGTAGAATGTTGTCTTCCCCTCCTGTTAGTCTTATAATTTAGTAAGTACTAATTTAGGAGGGGTTTGTTTTTGAAATATGATTACTTATTAGAAAATTGTAATCTTTGCGAAAGAAGGTGCAATGTTAATAGATTAAAAGGACAATTAGGAGTTTGTGCTGCTAATGAAAAAGTTAAAGTTGCTAGAGCTGAGCTTCATCTTTGGGAAGAACCTCCTATATCTTGCGGTACTGGCTCTGGAACTGTATTCTTTTCTTATTGTAATTTAAGATGTGTATTCTGCCAAAACCATGAAATAAGCCAAGAGTTTAATGGGAAATACATTACTATAGATAGACTTAGTGAGATTTTTCTTGAGCTTCAAGAGAAAGGTGCTAATAATATAAATCTTGTTACTCCTACTCACTATGTACCTCAAATTAAAGAAGCCATAGAAATAGCTAGAAATAGTGGTCTTAAGCTTCCTATTCTTTATAATACAAATGGTTATGATACTCTTGAAACTATTAAGTCTTTAAGAGGATATATTGATGTTTATCTTCCTGACTTTAAATATTTTAATGATAAATATGCTATGAAATATTCTAAAGTAAAGGATTATGAAAAAAATATAATTCCTATTTTAAAAGAGATGGTTGATCAAGTTGGTGAGCCTGTTTTTGATGAAGAGGGGAAAATTCAAAAAGGAGTTATTATAAGACATCTTATGCTTCCTGGATTACTATTTGATTCTAAGAAAGTTATAGATACTATATATAAAAACTTTGGGGATAAGGTTTATATAAGTATTATGAATCAATATGTTCCTATGCATAAAGCTTCTGATTATCCTGAAATAAATAAAACATTAAATCCTAAACATTATGATTCTTTAATAGACTATGCTGCTTCTATAGGAGTCACTAAAGGATTTGTCCAAGAAGAGGGGACAAATAACACCAGCTATGTTCCTAGTTTTAATTTAGATGGGGTATAGAGGTTATGATAACTAAAAAAGGGTTTATATATTTGACTACACTGAGACTAGATTGACTACAGGGAGTATTTCTATCTTTATGAAAATTTAGTGGGACGTAAATTCAAAACTCGCACAAGGCTCAAACAGTTGAATTTAATCGCGTCCCACTAAATTTCCCTAAAGATGAAATACTAAACCCTTTGTCAATATGCTCAGTTCCGCAAATATATAAATCCTTTTTTGGTGGTATCATAACATCTAAATATATATTTTTTTATTTATGAAGTTGGATAGTGGAAGAATGGTTTGTTATTGTTTCTAAAGTAGTTTTCTTCTATTGATGGTGGATAGAATATATTATCTGACCTAAGTTCTGCTATTTTTGATACCCCTACATAAACGTCAGATATTTTATACCAAGTTGCATAATCTACTGTGCCTGTTTGCGGTAAATTAAATGCGCCTTGGAATACCTTAACTTGATTCTTTGTAGCGTCATCATAAGTTCCATCTATAGCTACCTTAGGTATTAATGGATAGTTTTGTGATATCCTATTTAAAAATTCTTGAATCATTCTAACTGGCTGTCCGCTAGATCCTATATCTAGCGTATATCCTGGATAAGAAGATGGACTACCTTTAACTTGATCAGCTGTATTAAGCTCAATGTCATTACCATAATAATAAGTTAATATTTCATAAGGAACCTTTCCTTGATCTCCTAAGTATTTGCTTCCCCATTGACTTAACCATTGTGGACATGTAACATTTTTTCCATCACAATATTGTGTTAATAAAGGTTGTTTTCTTCCAAATCTCTTTATATAAGTTGAAAAAATCTCATCAACAACTGCACTTATACTATCATAAATATTCCTTCCATAATTGAAAGCATGATCATAAGCTGTAGAACTTGTTATATCAAAGTTTTTTCCTTTTCCTCTATACCATTCTGTGTATACCCTATTTAATGTAAATGAGATTATGCAAAATATATTTGCTCTTATAGTACTTTCCGGCCAAGTTGAATATATTTCACAGGATGCAACATTTTTTATATAATCCTTATAACGTACTGTATAATTAGGTGCTGTATTATCATTAGGGCTGCCTTGATGAACAGTAATAAATTCAGGTACCACAGGTTTAGATAAAACTACACCGCTAGATGGCTTTGGTAAAGGTTTATCTGGATTTTCAGGAATCTTTGCAGGGAAATTTCCAAATAAAGTATTAGGCAATACTACTACCACGTCTGCTCTACTTGCTCTATTAGAGTTTTCTACTAAGTTTATATTTTGCAACGCTGTTCTTTCTGGAAAAATTTGAACTTCCCTAATAACTGCTGTTTCAAAACCACCTTTTTCTACTTTTATATCATATAAACTATAGGGCGCATTATCTGAAGGCTCTTGAGAATAAGCTAAAGGTGGTGCTGACAAACTAATAGTGTTAGTTGATCCCGAAGAATCTGTTTGTAAATCTGCTCTATAACCTCTACTTGGATTGCTATTTGATGGCTCTACTGTTACTTTACATCCTTCTACTGGTACGTAACTTTCACCTTGAAAACATTGAACTTTTAATTGCCCTTCTGCCATTAGTTTCTCCTACTTATATTGTTTCATTTATAATTTATGCTATCAGCCTTACATTTGTTAATACTTATAAGGGCTTCCTTACAAATAATTCTCCTATATAAAACTCATCATATTTATTTTTAGAATTTAATCTATAAGTACCCCTAATAGCATCTAAAACTCTTTCTACATCAACAGTTGAAATTGTCTTTTCATCAGAATCTATAAATTTTCTTAAATATTCATCTACTGTAGTATATTGATCATTATTAAATATTGGATTTTGCCTAAAATCCTCTAAAGGAGCAGGAACAATATTCAATACATCTGATAATCTTTCAAAACTATCGTAAGCACAAATTTCTCCATATCCCCAGCTTGGATCTGGATACATAACATCATTTCTCTCCTTTCTTGCTCCCTGTATTAAATAATATTTTAACCTATCCCCATACAAAAATGGATCATTTCCTTTAAGTATTCCCCATTCCATCATAAGAGCAACAATACCTGTTACGTGTGGAGTAGCCATAGATGTTCCTGTTTTTCTATCAAAGGATTTATTAGGGATAGCAGAAGTAATCCCTTCACCAGGTGCTACTACATCTGGTTTTGATTCACTATATAAATTTATTCTTCCTCTACCACTAAAAGAAGATATACTCTTTAATAAAGGATTATAACTTCCTACAGATATAACTCTTTCTACAGTTGCTGGTATTCCTAAAGTATTATTTCTTATTGGATCTAAAAACTTTGTTTTTTGATTAAGTCCCTCTAAAACAGGAAGCCACATATCGTATATACCTTCATACTGATTTGTAACCTTAAGTACTATACTCCACTCTCCTGATAAAATATAATTTTCATTAGTAATTAGAGATATTTCTATTTCTCCAGTTACATCAAAAGGCTTAGCACCTGTATTATAGATTTGATATTTATTTCTTGAAATAACACCTTCCTTCAAACCTTCCGAAACTATTATTTCTCCTGTACTTACTCCATTTGGAGTTATAAGTTGTAAACTTACTTCAGGTAATACTGATTTATATAAATTAATAATTACTGCTGTTTCATCTTCTGCTACATTAAATTTAATTACATTTACATTTTTGAGTTCTCCTCCAATATGATGTGCTGCATCTCCTTCATTACCTGCTGCAATAACTATTGTTATCCTTTCTAGAGTTGCTATAGTACTTATATATTGCTCTAAAAGGCTGTTTCCATCATGAGCACCATCATTAGTACTTAGACTTATATTTACTACAAGAGGCATGTTCAATTCATAAGATTTATCAATTAAAAACTTTAACCCTCTCATAATTTGATTACTTAAAGCAAAGGAACCTCTTGCGCATTTAACCATCATTATAGAACTTTTAGGAGCTACACCATAATATCTAGGATTAATATTTCCTCCTGCACAAGCTATTCCTGCTACATGAGTTCCATGTTCAATAATGTCATAAGAAGGCACAATAGCTGAAGGATCATTAGCTTTTAAAGCTTCATTTATCTTTGATTTATCATATACAGCTCCACCTAAGCTCAAATCATATATATACTCAATTCTAGTAGTTCCATCTTCATTTATAAAAGCAGGGTGTGTATAATCTATTCCAGAGTCTATAAATCCAATAACTATACCTTCACCTCTTACGTTATATTCTGTTGTAGCTCTATCTACACAAGCAGCTTTATTACTTATATAATCCGTTAAATACAAACTTTTAGGTAATTCAATGTATTGAATATCTTTGCTTTTTGCTAATTCACCCAGTAAATTTATGTCTATTTCTACTATCCCAAAGCCATAGCCTAAGTCTTCAAGCTTTCCTCCTATCTCTTCAACATATGATTTAACAGAACTCACTTTTTCTCCATACAATACTACAACTTCTATACTTCCCTCATTGCTTGTATTAATGCTACTTGATAAATTAAGTTTTCCTAGTAATTCTTTAGGGATATTTTTCACTAAGTTAATAGTGTTGCCTACGGTTTCTATAATTATCACCTCAAAGAAATTAATAATATCAATATATGCAAAAACAGGGCATACATGTTCCTTATCACATGTATGCCCTGTTAAACTAGATATATTATAGAGATATTTCTACTCTTTCAAGCTTAGCTATAACTTTTATGTTATTTAATTCTACTGTTTCTGTCATTACAGAACCTGCATTACTTATAAGAAGTGCTCTAGAATTTCCTAAAAGCTTAATTTGTCTTATAGCTCTTTTTCCTTTAAGCTCAATTAAGAATATTCCATTACTAGCTTCTTTAACTAAATGTCCAAAAGCTATATCATCTTTCATCATTCTAAATCCAGACATATCATTATCAGCAATCTTTAGGTATATAACCTTATCTGATGGAAAACCTTCAACCTTATTAGAATAGTTAGGTAGCTCCTTACCACCTAATACATTTTTTAAAGAATAATCATATACATTTACTCTTTTTAAAACAGATGAAAAAGCATCTGTCCAAACTTCAGAAGTTTCACCTAAGATTCTTGCTTGAACCTTAGCTTTACCCTTAGTTTCTTTAGCTTTTGCCTTTTCAACCTTTCTTTCTTCCATTAAGTCTTCATCAGTCACAACCATACTTATATCGTTAAAGTCTACCTTAAGAAGCTTTCCTGCTTTTTCTATAAAGTTTTCTGCTGCTACTCTTCTACCAGTTTCAACTTCATTTATAAATTTATCTGATACCCCTAATTTCTTTGCTAATGCTTTTTGTGAAAGACCTGATTTTAATCTTGCGTCTTTTATTTTCTCCCCAACTCTACTCATCTTTTATCAACCTTTCTGATTCTTTTCAACCCATTCTCTTTCTTCTATTAAATGTTCTAATAAATATTCAAGCGTCCATTCCTTATTAGTAGGAGTTACTGAAGCTAAAATTCCTCCTGTAACTCTATTTCTAATAAATCTAATAACTCTTGGCAACTCATTAGATGTATAGTTATTAAATAAAACAAGCTTTTCTTTATGTAATTCCTTTTCGCTGTTTCCTTTAACTCCTTTTAAAATGTCTTTAATTTTAACTTCAGACATTTCAGATGTCATTTCAATAACTCTAAGGTCTGCTGTTTTTTTAAGTTTTTCTAGTTCCTCTTCTGTAAGGCCATAAACTAAGACTGACTTATTAAATTTTAGCATACCTATCAACTCCTATTATTCTATAATAACTGGTTCCTTGTATTCTTCACCAAAAGTTTCTACTGTCATTGATTTTATAACTTGATCTTCATATGGTTTGTCATCCCAGTCTCTTTTTGCATTTACTATTTCGTCTGCAACTTCCATACCTTCTATTACTTTTCCGAATGAAGCATATTGATCATCTAAATGTGGAGCATCTTGAACCATTATAAAGAATTGGCTTCCTGCTGAGTTAGGATCCATAGTTCTAGCCATAGATAATACTCCTCTCTTATGCTTTAACTCATTCTTAAATCCATTACGTGAGAATTCTCCTTTTATACTATATCCAGGGCCTCCCATTCCTGTTCCTTCTGGACATCCACCTTGAATCATAAATCCAGGAATTACTCTGTGGAATATTATTCCGTCATAAAATCCTCTCTTTATTAAATCAATAAAGTTATTTACTGTATTTGGTGCTATTTCTGGATAAAGCTCAGCTTTAATTACCCCACCATTTTCCATATTTATAGTAACTATTGGATTTTTCATACTATCTTTCTCCCTTCAATACTTATAATAACTAGTATTATCATAATTATCCTTTTAAATTCATCTTAAATTATATATTTAAACGTAAGGCTTTTCAATGCAGAAAAAAAATCACCATCTAGACCTATCTAAACAGTGATTTTCGTGTATTACTTTTTAGTATATTCATCCTTATTCCTCATCTTTAGTTTTAATTTTCAAAAGCTGTTCCAAGTACAACTCTTGAATAGTCTCTTGCATTTGATAAGTTTTTAACGCTAATTTTGTTAAAAATTTCTTCTCTGGCTGTACCATAAAGTATATCCCCAAATAGGCAATTAAAGAATGTTGCTGGTATATTTTTTGTTCCCTCAAAATTTAATATTATTTTGTTAGCCTCATTTTTCTTTAATACATCTCTTAAAATTATTGCATCTTCTACATTAAAGTTTGTACCCAAAAAGTTTTTTACTAATATCTCCATCTTAAATACCTCCAAATTTGTTTTAAATTTTCTGAAAATTCTTTACACCATTATAATATCAACTTTGAACGTATTTGTCAACATTTTAACAAACTCTTTTCAATTTTTTGTATATTTTTATAAAATCATTGTTTTTCTAAGATATGAGATACCTATATTTATGTAAAAATAAAAAGAACCTAGACTTTAACTCTAAGTTCACTTTTAACTATTTTATTTATTTTTATCTCCTAATATCATACTTATAATTAAAAAAACTAACGCTGCTCCATATAATCCAACACTTAAAGCTTTAGGTAATACCATACTTTTCTCCAACACCTTCGGTATTATAAGTAATATTACAGCTATACCTAATACTAAAATCCTCTTTTTACTCATTCCCCTCACTCCATTTCATTAAAATTCTTTTTGCATACTATGCCTACAATTTTTTTAGAAACTATCAAAGTAAAAATTGTAACTATAACTGCAAACATAATTATTAATGCCAAGTTAAACATAATACCTATGTTTTCTACTTCTAAGTATTTTTCTAACCAATATATAATTCCTACTATAGGTGCTATAATTAATATTATTACTCCATATGCTTTTACTTCTCCACTAGGTTTAATTTCTATCTTATCTTCTTCTTCCTTTGAATACATTAAATAAAAACATATAAATATAGAAATTGCTAAAACCATAATTCCTATAGTAGCAATAGAATATCTCATACATCTTAATAAATTTTCTTTAGTAATAAATAAAATAACAATACTTAAAACTGCATAAACCAAAATTGAAATTATAAATGCAAAATCTATTTTAGATCTTATTATAAGCTCTATATTAAATGTACTATTTTTTATGGTCCTAAGCATTTTCGATTCACTTTTTATAGAATCCATAGCAATATTATTACATATCCATAAAACAGATATCATAAGAAATACTAATGCTGACTGTTCTTCTCCAGAAGCCTTATAACTAAAAAATACCACAGTCATGAGTAAAATCGGAGTAATTATTAATTCATATTTAATCGGATTTCTTATAAAAATAATCAAATCTTTATATATGTAAAAATATCTACTTTTATATACTTTCTTTAATACATTATATAACAATCCTTTATTTTTAACTTTTTTATTTTTACTACCAGCTGTTAAGAAAATGCCATTACTTAATAAATGCCTATAAATAAGATTATATACAATTAAAATAAATAAGGTTGAAATTATTAAAACAACTAAGCTAAATGTATAACTACTACCTTTATAAATATCACCAAGTATATTGTTAAATAATACAAATGGAAAGAATATACTATGTATAATTTTACTTCCTTCTATAAACTTAAATACTTCCCCTATTTCGTTAAAATCTAATATGAATAATATAATTGCAAATAAAAATAAACTTATAGATGAGGCAATAAAGTTTATAACTACTTTTCTATGTCTTTCCTTTATTAAATAGCTTAACAACATAACTATTAATTGAATAACAGCACAAACTAAATTACATAATAAAATTAATGAAAAGATACTTATTATAAAATGTCCTACTCTTACTTTAGATATTAAATTAAAAGAAACAATTGTGGGCAAGACCAATATAAAAAAAGGAATAAAGAATACGTTTTGTATTTTTATATATTTATAAAAAAATATAGAATTTATATCTAATGGTGCTGTAAGTAATATACTATTATTACTTAACTCAAAATTCTTTTTGTATGTTTGTTTAATAGTATGTGAAAGGGTAAGTAAAATTAAAATTGATATTATACTAATTAAAACAATTGTATAAATACTCCTATCAAGATTTATTAAATCGAATATCTTGTAATTTAATATAAATAATCCCCCAAATATAGCTATTAATACCAAAGTAAAACTTACCTTTTGTATTGCTTTATATTTTTTTAACCTATTTTTTAAAACTAATAAATCTGCCCTAATTATGTACCATAAATCCATATCCTATCTCCTTATTTATATCCATCCGTTAGTTCCAAAAAGCTATCCTCTAGTGTTGAATAATTTTCTTTTTCTTTAAGAGCTTGTATAGTTCCTGTATATTTTATATTTCCTTTTTGTATAACAGTAATTCTATCACATAAATTTTCTACTATATCTAACACATGTGTAGATATAAAAACAGTCTTTCCATTAGCTGCATATTCCCTTAATATGTCTTTTAAAATTTTCACCCCTGATGGATCTAATCCAACAAAAGGTTCGTCTAAAACTAATAAGTTAGGTTTATGTATTAATGCTGAAGCAACCTGAATTTTTTGTTTCATTCCATGAGAATATGACTCAATTAAAGAATCTCCTTTTTCTTTAATTTCTAGTTTTTCTAGTATCTCATCAATTTCTTCGTCTAATTTATCATCATCTTTTATTCCATAAAGATTAGCTATAAATCTTACAAATTCCTTTCCCGTAAGCTTATCATATAAATCTGGAGTATCAGGAATATATGCAAACTCACTTTTAGCTTTTTTAGGTTGTTTAGTTATATTATAATTATTTATTGTTATATTTCCCTTTGTAATAGAAAGAAGTCCCACTAACATTTTTATAGTAGTAGTTTTTCCAGCTCCATTAGGTCCAAGAAAACCAAACACTTCTCCCTTTTTCACATGTAATTCTTCAATACTTACAGCTCTATTTTTATCATAATATTTTTCAACCTTTTCAAACTTAATCATATTAAATTCCTTTCTCCTATGTCACTTTGAATTCGTAATTAAATATTTTTATAAGTATCTATAATATTAAATAAGATAATAGCAAATAGAAATTACTATTTAACTATTATCTTATCATGGAAAATTTTTAAATATTATATTTTATCCAAAAATTTTCTTTATAATTTCATAAGCAGCTTCTCCAGCAGCTAATAATTCAGCTTTATGTGCCCAAGCCCATTTGATAGCTTTTGTACCATACTTAGCAGCGAATTTTAATATCTTTGCCCACATGTTATTATCCCCCTTTTTTTATTTCTTTTGGATATCCTATATTTATTATCCCACATTATGTTTAAACTGTCAACAATTTACTGTTATTTTTTGTATTTTAAAAATTTTTTTGTATTTCATAATTTTTTTTATATATAATAGCTATCTTATTAGATAAAAAAATCATATTAGTTCTTTATAAAACTAATATGATTTCTATTATTATCTATTTAAAAGTATTTTACTTATTTCTATTTGATTTTTGTCATCTGATGAATTAAATATTTTAACTTCGCCTTTTTCATCAACATCATTTAAAAGATTTAATTCTATTAATTGTCTTCTTAATTCTTTTGATGTTCCAAGTCCTCCATCTATTATAGGAACTCTTCCTTCTAATATCTTATCTAATACATCTCTAACAAAAGGATAATGAGTACATCCAAGTACTACTGCTGCAATATCTTTATATAAATAATCTTTAAATTGATTTCTAAGATAGCTTTCTACTTCTTCTCCATCCACTTTTCCAGCTTCTACAAACTCTACTAACTCAGGACAAGGCATAGAAATCATCTCTGCTTGATCTTTATATTTGTCCATAAGTAATTTAAGCTTCTTTTCCCTTAAAGTCATTGGAGTAGCCATAATTATAACTGGTCCTTTTCTTCTAAGTTCTACTGCTGGTTTTACTGCTGGTTCTATACCTATTATAGGTATGTTAGGATAAGTAATTCTTAGAGATCTAACAGCTGCACTAGTTGCTGTATTACATGCAATTACAATTGCCTTAGCTCCTTTTTCTATTAAAAATTCTACAGCCTTATAAGTCAAAGCTTTAACTTCTTCAACATCCTTTATACCATAAGGTGCATTTTTTGAATCTCCAAAATATATATAGTGCTCATTAGGCATAAGTTTAACAGCTTCTCTTAATACACTAAGTCCGCCAACACCTGAATCAAAAAAACCTATTGGCATCTTCTTCTTATTCAAAGTATATCACTCCAATTACTCTTTTTTTCTATATCTATTTTATTACTTTCTGTTAGATAAATCTATATCTAATAGTAAGTTGTATTGTTTTATATATAAAGCGCCACTTTAAAATATATCCCTTTAATACTTTTTTAAACCTATTTTTTTGTTTTGTTGCTTTAAGAGAAATATTGAAGTATTTATGGTATTATTTTATTAGGTATTAAAAGAGGTGTATTTATGAGAATTGTTCCAATTGATTGTATTCGTGAAGGTGCTTTTTTGGGTAAAACTATCTATGATCAAAATGGTAATCCACTTTTAAAAGCAGGAACTTCACTTAATAAAAAAATTTTAGATCAAATTAAAAAATTTAATATATATTCTTTATACATTATAGATAATTATATAGACACTGAAATTGAAGATATAATAAAGCCTGAGCTTAGAAATAAAACTATTAAACTATTAAAAGAAACCTTTTCCAACATATATAAATTCAATAATATTAATAATAATGAAACTACAAAAAGAAACTTACATAAAAAAAACTTAGAATACTTCAAATCAATAAATGAAATTTCAGAAGAATTAATAGACAATATTTTAAGAAACAAGGACATGCTGGTTAGTTTAATAGATATTAAAAACACAGATAATTATACATATCAACATTCTGTTAATGTAGCTGTTATTTCTTTAATTATAGGTATAGGTCTTAATTTAGATAAAAATAAGTTAATAACTTTATGTTCAGGTGCTTTGCTACATGATATAGGTAAAATTTTCATTCCTAAATATATATTGAATAAACCATCATCATTAACACATGAAGAATATGAAATTGTAAAAAATCACCCAAAGCTTGGGTATGAATATTTAAAAAGACAAAGTCAAATAAAAACTTCTATTTTATTAATATCATTGCAGCATCATGAACGAATTGATGGTACTGGATATCCTTATGGGCTTACAGGTGAAAAGATACATTATCTATCAAAAATAGTTTCACTAGCAGATGTTTATGATGCACTTACGTCAGATAGATCTTATAGGCGTGCTCTTTCTGCTAGCGATGCTATAGAATATATAATGGGCAATGTAGGAAAAATGTTTGATTTTGATATAGTTAATATGTTTACTAAACTCATAGTTCCTTTTCCTTTTGGAACTATAGTAAGACTTAGTAATGGAGATGTAGGAATCGTTCAAGAAACCCCTGCTCACTTTCCACTTAGGCCTTCAGTAAAAATACTTAAGAGTAATGATATAGACTCTGAAGGAAATATAATTAATTTAGTAGATGAACTTACTTTAGTTATTTCTAATATCGAAAATAATATTTAATATAAAATAAAGAACTCTTAAGAGTTCTTTATTTTATATGTTTTCTTATTTATGTATTAACAAAGTATTCTTAGACCTTGTTTAAATCTTTCTTTTGAATATATGTTTACATCATTAAATGGTGTGTTATCTATTATGTACTCGGCTTCTTTATAATTTTTGGCTTTAAATACTATAGTCCATCCATTCTTATCGTATTTTCCTGCACACATTAAATATCTTCCCTCATCAGTCTCTTTAGCAAGCTCTGGATTACCAACAATAAGATTTTTTATTTCTCCAACATTTCTTACACTTAACCTAACAAAAATATCTTCTGTATACATTATAATACCCCCCTTGGCAAACATTTGTTCTCTACGAGTATTATATGCGAACTTTAGTTCGTATGTCAACACCAAATCATTAAATTTTGTAAACCTTAATCTTAAACTTTTTTAAAATATATTTTCTTCAGACTTTAACTAAAGGAAAAAACTGACTTCTATAATGATTATAGAAATCAGTTTTTAGTAACTATATCTTAAATTATTCTGCTATATTAAATACTTCTAAATCTGTCTTAGATTCTAAACCTTCTGACTTAACTTCTACTATAGCTCTAAATGTATCTAGCGCTGTAATCACACCTATATTTCTTTCAACTGCAGCTCTTCTAATAAAGAATCCATCTCTCTTAGAGTCATTTGCTTTTGTTGGTGTATTAACTACTAAATCTACTTCTTGATTCTTAATTACATCTAATATGTTAGGGCTTTCTTCATTAAGTCTTGTAACTTTTCTTACACTTACTCCTGCTTCCTTAAGTAAGTTATAAGTTCCTTCTGTAGCTACAAAGTTATATCCAAGCTTTGAAAGTTCAACAGCCATTGGTAAGAATTCTTTCTTATCATGTTTGTTAATTGTTGCAAGGATATCTCCCTTACCTGGTAACATTCCTGCTGCTATAAATCCTTTATATAAAGCTTCCTTAACATTTTTACCTACACCTAAAACTTCTCCTGTAGATTTCATTTCAGGTCCTAAAGATACTTCAACGTTTGGTAACTTTTGAGTTGAGAATACTGGAACTTTAACTGATACTAAGTCTGGTTCTTTGTATACATCTACTCCATATCCTAAATCTTTAAGTTTAGCTCCAAGCATTATCTTAGTCGCTAGATCTACTATTGGAACCTTACTTACCTTACTAATGTATGGTACAGTTCTTGAAGCTCTTGGATTAACTTCTATTACATAAAGTTGTCCTTCAAACTCTATAAATTGTATGTTTATCATACCTTTTATGCCTATTGCTAAAGCTAACTTCTTAGTATAATCTAAGATTTTCCCCTTTATTTCATCAGAAATATTTTGACTTGGATACATTGTTACACTATCTCCAGAGTGAACCCCAGCTCTTTCTAAGTGTTCCATTATACCTGGAATTAATATATCTTCACCATCTGAAATAGCATCAACTTCTATTTCTCTACCCATTAAATATTTATCTATTAATATTGGATTCTTAGAATCTTTTTCAAAGGCATGTTGTAAGTAGTAAGTTAGCTCTTCTTCATCATGAGTTATTTCCATACCTTGACCACCTATTACATATGAAGGTCTAACAAGTACTGGGAAGCCTAATCTTCTAGCTTCTTCTAATCCTTCTTCTACTGACCAGATACCTTTTCCTTTTGGTCTTGAAATATCTAAGTTTTCTAGTAATTCATCAAATTTTTCTCTATCTTCAGCCATATCTATTTGATCTGCTGTTGTACCTAATGTAGGTATATTCTTTTCTTTTAAGAAGTTTGCAAGTTTAATAGCTGTTTGACCACCAAATTGAAGAATAACTCCATCTGGATTTTCTTTATCTATTATGTTTAATACATCTTCTTCAGTTAATGGTTCAAAGTATAACTTATCTGATATATTAAAGTCTGTACTTACTGTTTCTGGGTTATTATTAACTATTATAGTTTCTATTCCAAGTCTCTTTAATGCTAATATACAGTGTACTGAAGCATAGTCAAATTCTATACCTTGACCTATTCTTATTGGACCTGATCCTATAACTATAACTTTCTTCTTATTTGAAACTTCAACTTCATCATATTGTTCATAAGTTGAATAATAATATGGTGATAATGCTTCAAATTCTCCTGCACAAGTATCAACCATCTTGTATGAAGGTTTTATATTCCAGATATCTCTTAATCTATATACATCATCAGGGCTAACTCTTAACATATCAGCTATAGCCTTATCTGAGAATCCTTTTTTCTTTAAGTTTAATAACCATTCTTTATCTAAATCATCAATCTTACTTAATTTTAATCTTTGTTCTTCTTCTACTATCCATTTGAACTTTTCAATGAAGAATGTATCTATTCCTGTAATTCTAGATATCTTATCTACTCTATAATCTCTTCTAAGCATTTCAGCAAGTGCAAAGATTCTTTCATCATCAGGTGAAACTACTCTTTCTTTTAACTCTGCCATGCTTAATTCTCTAAACTTTTTATGTTCTAAAGAATATTTACCTATTTCAAGACTTCTTATACCTTTTAATAATGCTTGCTCTAAGTTTGCACCTATAGCCATTATTTCTCCAGTTGCCATCATCTTTGTTCCAAGCTCTCTATCAGCTCCATAGAATTTATCAAATGGCCATTTTGGAATTTTGCAAACTACATAATCTAATGCTGGTTCAAAGCATGCAAATGTCTTTTGAGTAACTGCATTCTTTATTTCATCAAGACCATATCCTAAAGCTATCTTAGCTGCAAGTTTTGCTATTGGATATCCTGTTGCCTTTGATGCTAAAGCAGAACTTCTTGAAACTCTTGGGTTAATTTCAATTACTGCATATTCAAATGAGTTTGGATTTAATGCAAATTGTACATTACATCCACCTTCGATTCCTACTGCATTTATAATATTGATTGATGCAGTTCTAAGCATTTGATATTCCTTATCTGATAAAGTTTGTGATGGAGCTACAACTATACTATCTCCAGTATGAATTCCTACTGGGTCAATGTTTTCCATATTACATACTGTTATACAGTTTCCATAAGAATCTCTCATTACTTCGTATTCTACTTCTTTCCATCCCTTAACTGATTTTTCAAGAAGTACTTGACCTATAGAACTTAATTGTAATCCTGATTCTAAGATAGTTTCTAGTTCTTCCTTAGTTTCAGCGATTCCTCCTCCAGTTCCTCCTAATGTATAAGCTGGTCTAACTATAACTGGATATCCTATTTTATTTGCAAAATCTAATCCAGCTTTCATATCTGTTACTATTTCCGATTCAATAACAGGTTCGTTAATTCTATTCATCATGTTTCTGAATAGCTCTCTATCTTCCCCTTCTTTGATAGATTCTATTGAAGTACCAATTACATTTACATTGTATTTATCTAAAATTCCGCTATCATATAACTCTACTGCAAGGTTAAGTCCTGTTTGACCACCCATTCCTGCAAGTAAGCTATCTGGTCTTTCTTTTGCTATTACCTTTTCTACAAATTCTAGAGTTAATGGTTCTAAGTAAATCTTATCTGCAACTTCTTTATCAGTCATTATTGTAGCTGGGTTAGAGTTTACTAAAACTACTTCTATTCCTTCTTCTTTAAGTGCTCCACAAGCTTGTGTTCCTGAATAGTCAAACTCTGCTGCTTGACCTATAACTATTGGACCTGATCCTATAACTAAAACTTTTTTTATATCTTTATTTAATGGCATATCAAAAACCTCCTATAATGCGTATTCCATGAACTTATCGAATATATATTCACTATCTTTTGGCCCTGCTGATGCCTCTGGATGGAATTGAACTGAGAATATTGGTAATGTATTATGTTTCATACCTTCTATAGTTCCGTCATTTATATCAATATGAGTAGCTACCATGTTTTCTGGTACTGTATCTACTACATATCCGTGATTTTGTGAGGTTATTGTAACCTTATTTGATTCTAAATCTTTAACTGGGTGATTACTTCCTCTGTGTCCAAACTTCATTTTAGTAGTTTTTCCACCTAGGGCTAAAGCTAAAAGTTGATGGCCTAAGCAAATTCCTACTAAAGGTTTTTTATCTGCTAATATTTTTATATTTTCTAGTACTTCTGGTAAATCTTCTGGATCCCCAGGTCCATTTGATAAGAATACTAAATCTGGATTTACAGCTAAAACTTCTTCAGCCTTAGCATCAGCTCTAAACACTGTAAGCTTGCATCCTCTTTTCTTAAAGCATCTTATAATATTTTGTTTTATACCAAAATCCATTATGGCTACATGTTTACCAGTTCCTTCTATAGTATATGTACTTTCAGTAGTTACTGCCTTAACTGCACCTGCTGTAGAGAATTCTTTCATCTTAGAATCCATATCTCCTTGTTCCATTTCATCAACAACTATAATTCCCTTCATAGTTCCGTTGTTTCTTAATACCTTTGTAAGTGCTCTTGTATCTACACCTTCAAGACCTACTATCTTATTTTGCTTTAAGTAATCATCTAATTCTAATTCGCATCTAAAGTTATTAGGTAAATTACATTTTTCTCTTACTATAAATCCTCTTACTTTAGGACTATTCGACTCCATATCCTCTAAGTTAATACCGTAATTTCCGATTAGCGGATAAGTCATTGTTACTATCTGACCATAGTATGAAGGATCTGTTAAAACTTCTTGATACCCAGTCATATTAGTAGTAAATACTACTTCCCCAACACTATCCTTAATGTATCCAAAAGCTTTTCCTTCAAAAATCATTCCATTCTCTAAAACTAGCTTTGCTTTCATGCATAGCCCTCCTTAAATTTATATTTAAGCAAAATACACTTTAAAAGACATTTTTAAATAAAAGAAAAGGATAACAAAGAAACTACAGTTACACTGTTCTCCTTGCTATCCCGTTATATTTAAATCTACAATTCATGCGAATTTTAAATGCCTTTAAAGACAAAGCTATGAAATCTTTATTGAACTTATTCATAGTTGCAAAAACTCCTTTTTGGCCTCACGGGACCAAGTTAAAGTGTATATTTACCTTATATTTATTTTTATTATATATATAATAGTTTATTTACTATTTACTGTCAAGATGGTGTTATATTTATTTTTATTCATTTTTTTCAAAATTATACAGCATATATGCATATATGTTTTCACTTTCTTTATTGGATTATTCTTTTTCTTTGTCTTATACTTAAATATATAAATATCTTAAGGAGGAAACTATGAAATACTTATCAGATTTACATACACACACTATAGTAAGTGGTCATGCATATAATACACTTTTTGAAAACATAACTTACTGCAAGGAAAAAGGAATAAAAATTCTAGGAACTTCAGAACATGCTCCAGCTATGCCAGGTGCTCCTCATATGTGGTATTTTGCTAACTTAAGAGTTTTACCTAGAGTTATAAATGATGTTATAGTCCTTAAAGGATGTGAAGCTAATATATTAGATACAGAAGGTAACATAGACTTACCTCTTTACGAAACAAGAGCATTAGATTATATGATTGCCTCTTTTCACGAACCTGTATTTAAACCAAAAACTTTAGAAGAAAATACTAAAGCTATAATTAATGCTATTGAAAACAATCCTTTAGTTGAAATATTAGGACATATAGGTAATCCTATTTATGAACTAGATTACGATTCTATAATAAAAAAGGCTAAAGAAAAAGATATAATGATAGAAATTAATAATTCTTCTATTGCTGGTACTTCTAGAAAAGGAAGTAAAGCTAATTGCACAAAAGTAGCAGAGCTTTGTAAAAAGTATGGAGTTAAAGTTATTTTAAGTTCCGATGCACATATATGCTTTAGCATTGGAGATTTTGAAGGATCATTAGAAGTTCTTAAATCTGTAGATTTTCCAGAAGAATTAATTATGAATGATCCAGATAAACTAATTGCTCACTTTAAATCTAAAGGTAAATTAGAAGATCTTTAATAACATAAAAATAGTAGTTCCTGTTTTTATATATATGAACTACTATTTTTTACATTTTCCAAAAACAATATTCTAATTAACCTTTAATTCTTAAACTTAAATTCCAACTTTCTTTTAAGGTAAGAAATAGATCTACACACATATACATGCCTATAATTAATCCCATTGCAGGAACTAAATAATTCAAATAAAGTTTATCTACCAAGGATTGAATATATACTAAATCTAATAAAGCCAATACGCTCCAATACAAAGAAAACCTAGCACATATAATTCCCATAAAATTAAACTTAATATTGTTATAATCCCAGCAAATCCATACATAGGTTTAAAAGGCCCCTTTAAAAACCTTCTTTTTTAAAGTACCCTCTTGTTACAAAACAATATGCTTCTTCTAATACCCATCCTAAAAATGAGTACAAACAAAAATTGAATAATAAATACAAAAACCAATCCATATTAACTACTCCTTTATTCTATCTAGGATTAGTATTTGTAGAATTGATTTTATTAATTCATATATCATTTTTCTAAGTTTTGAGAAATTAGTAATGTATAAGTTATTTTATCTTGTTTTCTAACCAATTTACGATGTAAGCTATAGCATCTTCATCATTTGATGGAGCAATATAATCAGCCACTTCTTTAACTTCATCTAAGCCATTTTTTACACAAAAGCCGTATTTAGCTTCTTTTATCATTTCTATATCATTCATATTATCCCCAACTGCTATTACCTTTGATGGATCTATATTTAAAGTTTCTACTAATTCCTTTAAAGCTCTTCCCTTAGTAATACCATTAGCAACTATGTCAAAATAATTAGATCCACTTCTAAAGGCATTTCCCTTATCTAGCTTTTCTTTATATAACCTCTCTGCTGCATCTAATTCTTCCTTTTCCCCAATTAATAACACCTTAGTCCAATCTTCTTTCCAAATGTTATCAGGCATCTCGTATACTACATTAAAATTATGTCTCTTATATCTTTCTGTAAACTTGCAACTTCTATAAACATAAACTACTTCATTTGCAAAAATCTCAATTCCTATGTTAGGCATTATTTCATAGGCTTTTCTTATTGCCTCTTTTCTCTGCTCTTCAATGAAGTGTTCTACATATGTTTTTCCATTACTAAAATCAAAAATCTTAGCACCATTATGTAACATTGTAGGACATTTAATATGTAAATCTGAAATGAACTCCTCTACTGATTGAAGCATTCTTCCTGTTGCTACAGTAAACATTCCTCCTCTATCAGTGAAATATTTAATAGCTTCTAAGTTTTTATCTGAAACCTTTCTATTACTCCCAATTAAAGTTCCATCCATATCAGATGCCAATATAAACCCTTCAAAAATCTTATCCACAATTAATCTCCCCCATCTATTTGTTTGAATAAAATACTATCTTTCTTGCTAAACTTCTAGGTATAAATTTATTCGCCCATACTAAGATTTTATTCTTCGTACCTGGTATTATTATAGCTTTTCCCTTACTAAATTCCTTATAAGCGATTGAAGCTACTTCATCAGCTTCCATCATTAGAGATTTTGCCTTTTCATTTTTTATTATACCAGCCTTATTTTGAAAGCTAGTACGTACAGCCCCTGGACATAAACAACTAACTCTTATATTTTTTCCTTTAACTTCTTCATGAATAGCTTCAGTTAAAGATAGAACATATGATTTTGATGCATAATAAATTCCCATTTTAGGACCTGCTGAAAAAGCTGCAGTGGATGCTACATTTAATATCCCACCTTTATTTGATCTAATCATTTTTTTCAAAAAATAATTACTTATGTTGGTCAAGCTGTTTATATTTATTTCCAATAAGTTATCCACAGTTTCCACAGTTTCCTCAAAGAACATCCCGAAGCTACCTACACCAGCATTATTCACTAAGTTATCCACAGATAATTTGTTTTTTTCCACAAACGCAAAAAGTTTTTCACAATTATTCACAGATAAATCTAGAGACAAAATTTCCACTTTTACATTAAACTCTTTTTGCAATTCTTCTTTTACTTTTATAAGCTTTTCTTTGTTTCTAGCTACTAATATAAGATTATGACCATCTCTTGCAAAAAGTTTACTAAGTTCAAGTCCTATCCCCTCCGTTCCCCCTGTTATTAAAGTGTAGTTATTAACATTTTTCATATAACTCATCCTTTTTTATATTTTCTTTTATTATAGCAAACAACAAAAGGTAAAATGCTTAAATTTTCTCCTTAGCACTTTACCTTTTATAATTGTATATTTAAAATCTATTATGCAAATAACCTCCAAGCTTGTGTTATACAAAAACATAAAATAATCCCCACAATTGTAGGTATAGCAAAAGATATTAAAGTCCATTTAAGACTATTAGTCTCCTTTTTTATAGTCCACAAAGTAGTAGCACATGGATAATGCAATAAACATAAAATCATCATATTTATTGCTGTTAGTGTTGTCCAGCCATTAGCAACCAAAAGCTCTTTAAGTTCTACTAAATTATTCATTTCTACCATTGTTGTAGTTCTTAAATAACTCATAATTATTATCGGTATTACAATTTCATTAGCTGGCAATCCCAATATAAATGCCATTAAAATGTATCCATCAAGTCCAATAAGCTGTGCAAAAGGATCTAAAAAATTAGCACAAAGGCTTAATAAAGTTCCATCACCAATTGATATATTGGCAAAAATCCAAATAACTGCTCCAGCAGGAATTGCTATTAATACTGCTCTACCTAAAACATAAAGAGTTCTATCGCATATTGATCTAACTATAACCTTTAAAATTTGTGGTTTCCTATAAGGAGGAAGTTCTAAGATAAAATTTGAACTTATACCTTTTAATAAAGTTTTAGATAAGATTCTTGTTATTAATAGAGTCATTAATACCCCTAATATTATTATCAGAGTTACAGCCATTGCTGAAAATAGGCTTCCGCTAATTCCTCCTACTACTCCTCCCCCTATAAAAATAGTTGATATAGTTATAAGAGTTGGAAATCTACCATTACAAGGCATAAAAACATTTGTTATTATAGCCAATAATCTTTCTCTTGGAGAATTAATTATTCTACATCCTACTACCCCTGCTGCATTACATCCAAGTCCCATACACATAGTTAATGCTTGTTTCCCACAAGAACAGCATTTTTTAAAGCATTTATCTAAATTAAAAGCAATCCTAGGCAAATACCCTAAATCCTCAAATAAAGTAAATAGAGGAAAAAATATAGCCATTGGTGGTAACATAACTGCAACAATCCAACTAACTGTTGTATAAATACCATCTATACAAATACCACTGAGCCAAGAAGGTGCATCAAAATAGCAAAAAACATCTCTAAGCCATACCTCTATTTTAGAAAATAAATTAGATAATAGTTCTGAAGGATAATTAGCTAAAGATATAGTTATCCATAATATAAACAATAGTAAAAGTATCATTAATGGCACTCCTGTGCCCTTAGACACTAATAGTTTATCTATTTTTCTGCTTAACTTATCCTTATCTTTTTCTTTCTTAACACATTTCTTTGCAACATCTTCTGCTTTTCTTACTAAAGTTTTTATTATCTCATCACTTACATTATCTTCTTTACCTCTTATTAACTCTACCTTCTCTAAAGCATTATTATCTATAGCGTACTCTCTTATAATGCTATTTATTATTCTTTCATTATTTTCTAAGAGTCTTAGAGATATCCATCTCTCTTTTCTCCTATCCACATTAATTTCATATTTTATTATTTCTTCTATATCATTTACTTTTTGATTTATACTTTCTGAGTAATTTACACTTTTACAAGATAATTTATTTTCTCTTTTTAGCTTACAATCTATCTTTGACTTTAGTTGCTCAATACCTATGTTTTGCCTTGCTGAAGTTAAAACTATACAAGAGTTTAATTCTTTTTCTAAAGATTCCTTATCTATAAAGATACCTTTTTTCCTAACTTCATCAATTAAATTAATACATAAAATAACATTATCAGTTATTTCTGAAATCTGAAAAAATAAATTTAAATTTCTTTCAAGAGATGCAGCGTCTGCTACTACAACCATTAAATCTGGTTCATTAAAACAAATATAATCCCTAGCAATTTCTTCTTCCTCTGAATTTGATAATAATGAATAAGTTCCCGGTAGATCTACAACCTTAATAACATTATCTCTATAACTATAGTACCCTTCTGCATTAGCAACCGTTTTTCCTGGCCAATTTCCTGTATGTTGATTCAATCCGGTTAATGCATTAAAAACAGTACTCTTTCCTACATTAGGATTACCTGCTAGTCCAATTTCATAATCTGATACTATATTATCCATTCCTTTATTAGAAGATAATATTTTTAATCCTGTAGAATTCTTTGTTAACCCCATTAATACCTCCTACCAAAATCAACTTACTATTTCAATCTTTTCCCCATCTTCTTTCCTTATAGCTATTATTGCTCCCCTTATTTCATATGCTATAGGATCTCCAAATGGACTTTTATATAGAACTTCTATTTTTGTACCTTCTATTATCCCTAAATCAAAAAATCTTCTTCGTAATTCTCCTTCTGCATCTACTTTCAAAACTTCTACTACAGAAGTTTCCTTAGCCTCAGTTAAGTTCATTTTATTCCCTCCAAATTTTCTTTCCCCATCCTCCTTTGATTAAACTCCCAGTTAATATTAAACTATGAAAAAATCAACCTTTCTGTGTATCTAAAAATAAAAGTTCTAAAAAATATATAAATATATAAATATATAAATCTTCTTTAAAGTGCTTCAAGAGCTACTGCATTTAAAAGACTCCAAGGCTTATTATAGTGTGGTTGGAAAAAGAAATCTGTCATAGCTAGCTCTTCTACTGTCATATTATTTTGAATAACAACAGATAAAGTATTCATAAGTTGCGTTAAATCCTCTTCTTCCTTTTTCATCTTCATGTTCTTCATACCTTCTGATGGTGGTTCTCCTAAACTAGGCTTTTGCATATCACCTTTTGGTAATTCATCTATATTAGGCTTTTGTGTATTTCCTTCTGGTGGTTCACCTATATTAGACATTAATTTTGTTTTCATCTAGACTTACACCTTCACCATCTATTTTTATCTCATCATCACTCAAAATTATACTAGTAGTTACCGGTGTAATATTTTCTCCTGTCTCTTTGCTAGAATTTGAGCATCCAACTAATCCAACACTAAGCATTGCTCCTATACTAATAGATGTAAGTAACATTATTAATTTACGTTTCATAAAATTGACCTCTCTTTTTTATAGAAATACTTTATCTTCACTACCTTTGCTAGTTAATGATATATTTAAGTTTCCATTTCTACATCTTAAGTCATCTATAAATTTCTTTATAGCTATATCTTCCTTTAAATGTACAGTATAGTTCAATTCAAACAAAGCTCCAAAATCTCTTGTTCTTATTCTCTCTATAGTCCAACTAACTGAATTTTCATTTAAGATATCATCAAATAATCCTTCATAATTTAAATCTTCTGGAACTGTAATTTTTAAATTCATTATTTTAGTCTTTGGTATTGCAAACTTAAACTTATCTAATAAAATAACTAGAATACTTAGAATTACTGTAATTAACACTGCATAACTTATATATCCCATTCCTGCTGCTAAGCCTACTGCTAATGTAAAGAATATATAAGAAATATCTTTTGAATCTCCTGGATTTGTTCTAAAACGTATAATTGAAAATGCTCCTGCCAAACTAAAAGCTCTTGCAACGTTATTTCCTATTAATAAAATAATTATTGAAATTATTACTGGAAGCATTACTAATGTAATTGTAAAACTTGGTACATATCCATCCTTCTTATGAGTCTTAATATAAACCAAACTAATTACTCCACCTAAAATAATTGATGTACAAATCACCATTAGCGTATTCATTATAGTAAATGATTCCCCTGTACTTGACGTTAATATTGTTTCTAACATATTTTCTCCTTTACTCCTCCATTATTTTCAGTATCATAGTAAATGTTATAAATACTATAATTCTTACCACCCTTACAATACTTATCTTCATTCATATATTCATATATTTCAGGCAGTAATTTATTGTATTGTTCCATAGTTAAAATATACTTTTTTTCATACCTTTTAAATGATTTAATAGCCATAATAGTAACCTCCCTTTAATCCTTTCCTTACCCTATGGCTATATAATAAATCTTGAAACTTAATTGAAACTAAAAAAAATAAACTATATCAAAATAAATTTGATATAGTTTATTTTTTATAAAATCATCTTTACATGAGGTATACTAACTTCATCATAAACACTAGATATCACTTTAAATCCTAATGATTCATATAGATTTTTAACATAAAGCTGAGCTGATATTTTTATTTTATCTTCTTTTAATTCATTCTTTATAAAATCTATAGCTTTATTTACAAGTTCTTTAGCTAGCCCTCTTCTTCTATATTCTTTTAAAACTAATACTCTACCTATAGAAGCTTCTTCATATGCAATTCCTCTTTGAAGTATTCTAGCATACGCTACTACTTTCCCCTTATCTTCAAGGTATATATGATACACCTCTTTATCTAAGTCATCAAAATCATTCTCCTGAACAATTTTTTGTTCACATACAAATACTTCATATCTTGCCTTACAAATTTCATAAAGCTCATTTACACTAAGTTTATCAAATTTTTTTATATACCATTGCATTATAAAATCGTCCTTTATTTTAAATGTTTATTAATAAAATTAGAAACAGCATTCCAATACAATTCTGGATTAGTACTAGCAGAATTCGCATGACCAGCTCCTTCTACTATTAATTTTTCTTTTTCCACATTTGCTGCATCATACACCTTATCTAACATTTCATAAGGTACAAAATCATCTTTATCTCCATGTATAAATAACATAGGAGTCTCAGATTTCTTAACTTGATCTACTGCTGATGCATCACTAAACCAATACCCAGCACGTACCCTAGTAACTAAATCTGCTACTTGTATTATTGGTGTCTTTGGCAGATTAAATATATTGTTTAACTTATCTGCAAATTCATCCACTACAGAAGTATAACCACAATCTTCTATTATAGCTTTAACATTCTCTGGTAACCTCTCTCCTGAAGTCATCATAACTGTTGCTGCCCCCATAGATACTCCATGTAATACAATCTTAGCATCTTTATTTTCTTTTAGAATATAATCAATCCAAGCTAAAATATCTTTTCTATCATTCCAACCCATGCCAATATAATCACCTTCACTTTTTCCATGTCCCCTTAGATCCGGTACTAAAACATTATATCCCATATCATAAAATGACTTTGCGTAGGATGCCATTCCACTTCCTCTATTCATATATCCATGTACAGTTATTACCCATACATTAGATTTTTCATTATTTATCTTATATCCATGTAACTTTAAATTATCAAATGACTCAATTTCTTCATCACAATAATTGCTTTCATCTAATATCCAATTACTTTCGTTTGTTGAACTAACAGCTCTACTATCTTCTTTTAGAACTAAAGACTTTGACGAATTAGGATTTAAAGCTAAATTATAAAAATAGTTTCCTACTCCCAATAAAACTATTGCCAATACAGCTACTATAACTAGAGCTACTATCCCCCACTTTAATTTACGCATTATTCTTTACTATCTTACTTGTCCATTACCATATATTATATACTTAGAAGTAGTCAATTCATTTAAGCCCATAGGCCCTCTTGCATGTAGCTTTTGAGTGCTTATTCCAATTTCTGCACCAAAACCAAACTCACATCCATCTGTAAATCTAGTAGAAGCATTAACATACACTGCAGCTGCATCTACCCTTTGTAAAAATCTTTGAGAATTATCATAATTCTTAGTTATTATTGCTTCTGAATGTCCTGTACCATATTTATTTATATGAGTAATTGCTTCATCCACATTAGCTACAATCTTTATACTTATAATGTAATCAAGATATTCTTTTCCCCAGTCTTCTTCTGTAGCTTCTTTTACATCAGCTACTATCTTCATTACTTTTTCATCGCCTCTAACTTCTACCTTCTTATCTCTTAAGGCCTTTACCATTAAAGGAATGAATTCTTCTGCTACAGATTCATGAACAAGAAGCTTTTCCTCTGCGTTACATACTGATGGTCTACTTGTCTTTGCATTAAGCACTATATTTTTAGCCATTTCTAAATCTGCTTCACTATCAACATATACATGGCAATTTCCTGTTCCAGTTTCTATAACAGGTACTGTTGCATTTTTTACTACAGCTTGAATAAGTCCTGCTCCACCTCTTGGAATTAATACATCAATATAATCATTTAATCTCATCATTGCAGTAGCAGTTTCTCTACTTGTATCTTCTATTAATTGTATTGAATCCTTTGGAAGTCCTGCTAAAACTACACCTTCTACTAATGCTTTTACTACAGCAATGTTAGAATTTATAGCATCACTTCCTCCTTTTAATATAGTTACATTACCAGACTTTAAGCAAAGACCAGCTGCATCTGATGTAACATTAGGTCTAGCTTCATAGATTATACCTATTACTCCAAGTGGTACTCTTTGTTTACCTATTTGAAGTCCGTTAGGTCTTTTCCACATAGAAGTTACTTCTCCTATAGGATCTGCTAAAGCTACGACTTGTCTTAAACCATCTGCCATAGCTGCTATTCTTCCCTCATCTAAAGAAAGTCTATCTAGCATAGCCTTAGATGTACCTTTTTCCATTGCTTTTTCTAAATCTATTTTATTTGCTTTTATAATTTCTTCAGTATGTTCTATTAATTTATCTGCCATTAAGTTTAAAGCATTATTTTTTTCTAAAGAACCTGCATTCATAAGAACATAAGATGCTTCTTTTGCACGTCTTCCTCTTTCAATTAATTCACTCATTTATCATTTCCCCCTTATTTATTTTTTCCTACAAATAAAGTTCCAACATCTTTTCCTTCTATTATATTAAATAATATTTCTGGATCTTCTCCATTTGCAAGAACCATATCTATGCCCCATTTACCTGCTACTTTTGCTGCTTCAAGTTTAGTAATCATTCCACCTGTTCCAAGCTTAGAACCAGCTCCACCAGCACATTCTTCTATTTCCTTTGTAACTTTTTCTACTATCTTTAGCATCTTTGCATCTTCATTACTTCTTGGATCTCCATCATAGAATCCATCTATATCAGATAATATTATTAAAAGATCTGCACTGCATAAACCTGATACTATAGCTGATAAGTTATCATTATCACCAAACTTAACTATATTCTCAATTTCGTCTATTGAAACTGTATCATTTTCATTAACTATTGGTATTATTTTATTTTCAATTAATGTATCAAATGTATTACAAACATTATTTCTTATATGATCATCCTCAACTACATCTCTAGTAAGTAGTACTTGCCCAACTGTATGACCATATTCTCCAAAAAACTTACTATAAATATGCATAAGCTCACATTGCCCAACTGATGCTACTGCTTGCTTTTCTCTTATAGACTTTGGTTTTTCTTTTAGTTTTAACTTATTTACACCAATACCTATGGCACCTGATGAAACAAGTACGACCTCTTTTCCTGCGTTTTGCATATCTGATAAAACTCTTGCTAGTTTCTCAATTCTCCTTAAGTTTATGTTTCCATTTTCATAAGTTAAAGTCGATGTTCCTACCTTAACTACTATTCTTCTAGCGTGCTCTAAATTTTTACGAAAGTCCATTTTTACACCCCATCAATTTTTTTATTTTGATTTATAAATTTATGATACTATACCTTTTATTTCTTATCAATATTAGCACCACTTACAGAATCATCCTTAATTCTTATGTTTTTTATAACTACTTTTCCCAGGGAATATAATGGTACAATACAAAAAGCTAAAAGTGGTCCACCTATAGCTGCTCCTCCTACAACTAAAAATATATCTGTAATAGGATGTATTTTCATTGCCCTTCCCATAATGAAAGGTACAACAACCCTTCCCTTTAAAGTTTGAGCTATTACTAAAAGTACAGAAAGTTTTACTACCATATTAATTCCTAAAACTATAGCTATAATATAAGGAATTATCATAGAAATGAAAAATCCAACAAAAGGTATAAAAGCTAATAAAAATGTAGTACTTGCAAGCATTAAAGCACTTGGCATTTTAATTATTTTATATCCTATAAACACCATAGTTGATAAAGCTAAAGCAACTGTTGCTTGACCTATTACATAGGTAGATAAAACTTCATTTCCTTGTGATAAAATATCACTTACTAATTTACTATATTTATCTTTGCAATACCTTAACACAGTAGGTTTAAATTGCTCTCCATCTCTTAGCAAGAAAAATACTATTAAAATAACTAATAATACTCCTGAAAAAATCATAAGTCCCGTATCAAAGATAACTTTTATATTAGCTAAAATAAGATTTACATATCCCACTAATTCATTACATAAATTTTGTGCTACTCCTTTTATAGTTTCATTTTTTATATATATATCAACTAACTCATTAAGTTCTTCATTTTCAATTAATAAAAAGAAAAAGCTTTTTAAGTTCATTAATTGCACTAAAAAATATTCACTAAAGAATTTTGTAATTCCAGCAAAAATAAAAGCTACAATAAAAAGTGTTAACATTGCTGCTCTAGATCTTTTCATTTTTTTCTTCAAAAATACTTCATTAAGCGGCCTAAATATATAAAATAAAAAGACTCCAAATATAACGGGTGTTAATATTACTCCAACTAATACGCCTATAAATTCATGTACTATAGGAAATTTTCCTAGTAAATAAAAGAAAATTAGTATTAAATTAGCTATAATTAAATAATAGATAATCTTTTTTTGACTCATAGTTACTCGCTCCTTTAACTTTAATTAGTTTGTGCATACTATGAGTATTAATTCATCATTTGAAAGGAAGTTAATTTTATGAAAAATCTTTTTAAACATGAACTTACTATAGATAAGAGACAGACTCTTATTGACATAACAAACTATGTAAGAAAAGACATACAAGAATCAAAAATACAGGATGGTATTGTTTTAGTATACTGCCCTCACACTACAGCAGGTATTACTATTAATGAAAATGCAGATCCTGATGTGGTTAAAGATTTGATTTATGGATTTGAGAAAGTTTTTAACACTACAGATCCTAATTACAGACACTTTGAAGGAAATTCCCATGCTCACTTAAAATCTTCTACAGTAAGTGCTTCTCAAAGTCTTATCCTAAGCGAAGGACAACTAATCCTTGGAACATGGCAAGACATCTACTTCTGTGAATTCGATGGACCAAGGCACAGAACATTTTATGTAAAAATCCTTGAGGGATAATTTAATATAGATGTTATGATATTGCAAAGATGGCTTGTAGTATTTGACTGCGATAATCTCGGCTAACTTTAGCGAGTATTTCTATCCTTTATAAAATTTATTGGACGGGAGCTTATAACTCGGCAAGCTCAAACAGATAAGCTCCGAGTTCGTCCATTAAATTTTCGAAAAGATAGAAATACTCCCCGTAGTCAATCTAATCTCAGTGGAGGCAAATATATAAACTAAAAACCATATCTCTATATGAAGTACTCTCAAAAAAATATACTATAAATTCTATTGATAGTTTAGATTGCAATTCGGCTTCACGTGATTTTGAAAATTCCATTAATGATAAATTAAAAATTCAAGAGATGTTTGATTTCTTTTCAAATATAAATATCAGTGAAACCTCAAAACTAAAAACACATGATAATCCAAACTTTTTATTTATTCAATTGAATACAGGTTCTAAATGCGATTTCTGTTTATTTATTTTTGATAAGCAAACTATTGGTATAAGCAATTCTTCGAACGATTCAATAAAATACTATAAACTAAAAAATCCTATAGATATCGATTCTTTTAAAGAATCCTATTTAAAATAGTACTATTTTAAATAGATGCACTTTAATATAGCCTTCGCTACTCCATGGTTATCATTTGTATCTGTTATGTATTTTGCTATTTCTTTAATTTCAGGGATAGCATTTTCCATTGCTACTGTTTCTGTAAATTCAGTAAACATAGAATAATCATTAAAACTATCACCTAATACCATTACTTCTTCCTTCTTAATACCTAGCTTTTTAGCTACCTTAGCTAAAGTTAATCCCTTTTGAGCATCTTTATGAGTTATTTCAATATTATCTACAAAAGATGATGAAACAGCTAGTCCTTCTATTTCTTCCATTTCCCTTTTAGCTTCAGCTATCACATTCACATCTGGATAAAATGCAAATATTTTTCTTACTTCTATTGAACTTTCAATAAACTTATCTACATCTTCAATAAACTTCAATCCAGTAAAATCAGGATGATTCATTGCTACTTCTTTTGCTTCTTCATAAGATTCAATCTTAGCAAAACATTGAAGCATATGGATAGTTCCTTCTAAAGCTTCTTCCTTAGAACTTGGAGTAAATCTACCTTCACTTGTAAATAACTGTGCTAATATTCCTTTATTTTTTAATTTATATAAAATTTCTTTTAACTTATCTTTTTCTATATCAATTTTTTCTATTATATTTCCGTCTTCATCTCTGTACTCTGAACCATTAGATAAAAGGCATTGACATCTTAAATCATATTTTTTTAGTACTTCTTTAACTTGAGTAACATCTCTACCTGTAGCAATAGTAAAATGTATACCTTTTTCTTCTGCCTTTTTTATAGCTTCTAAATTCTCTTTACTTATTTCATTATTACTATTTAACAATGTTCCATCCATATCTGATGCAATTAATTTAATCATAAATACTCCCCCTTTAATCTTATGTTTTTATTATAATGTTTGTCCATAAACATAGTACTATAATCCTTTATGGTTGTATAGTAGAATATTATTCTTATAAATTTAATATAAAAATACATATATTTATCTTTTGTTTGCCATTTTATTAATAATAGAAACTTCTTAATTAAGATAAACATATTAAACACATAGAATAAAAGTAATTCTAATATATTTTTAATACTTCTTTATTTTTAGCTAAATATATATTATAATTATGCATATGTTATGTATAATTATAAGAAAAAGAGGTGTTTTATGCATAAAGATTCTAAAGATAAAATAAATATTAATTCATTAATGAAATTTATAATTCCATCTATTATAGGTATTTTATTATTTATGACACCTATTGAAATTAATGGACAATTTACTATTCCAATTGCATTTTTATCTAATTATGTAGTTAATTCTTTAGGTAGTCTTTTACCGTTAATAGCTACTATAATAATATCAATTTCAGGTATTGGTGGAATATTAATAAAGATTTTTAAAACAAAAAATAAAATGTTAAATTCTCTATTTAATGTTACGCCTATATGGCTTTTAGGTAGAGTTATAGGAATGATATTAGTAATAATGACCTATTTTAAAGCAGGTCCTGAATTTATATGGTCTAATTCTACTGGTGGTACTGTTTTATACAGCCTTTTACCTTTATTAATTTCTGTATTTTTATTTGCAGGATTATTTTTACCATTATTATTAAATCACGGTTTATTAGAATTTGTTGGTGCCATGCTTACAAAAGTAATGAGACCTATATTTAATCTTCCAGGAAGATCATCTATAGACTGTATTACTTCTTGGCTTGGAGATGGTACTATAGGAATATTATTAACTAGCAAGCAATATGAAGAAGGATTTTACACTAAGAAAGAAGCTGCTACTATTAGTACTACTTTCTCTGCTGTATCTATTACTTTCTGTTTAATGGTTATTAGCCAAGTTGGGCTTTCTCATATGTTTATACCATTTTACTTAACAGTAACTTTTGCTGGTATAGTAGCTGCTATAATTTTACCTAGAATATATCCTTTAAAAAGTAAACCTAACGTATATATTGATGGAAGTCTTCCAAGCGAAAATGCTGATACTATTCCAAAGGGCTATACACCTTTTAGTTACGGACTTAAAAAAGCTTTGGAAAGAGCTGAATCAAACACTGGTATAAGCGGATTCTTTAAAGATGGTTTTGCAAATATATTAGATATGTGGATTGGGGTTTTACCTATAGTTATGTCAATGGGTGGTATCGCTCTTATGATTGCAGAATATACAAGTATCTTCCAATGGCTTGGTACTCCTTTTATTCCATTACTTCAATTATTACAAGTTCCAGAAGCAGTTCATGCTTCTCAAAGTTTAGTAGTTGGATTTGCTGATATGTTCATACCTTCAGTCTTAGCTACAACAATTGAAAGCGAAATGACTAGGTTTATAATTGCTTGTGTTTCTGTAACACAATTAATTTATATGTCTGAAATAGGTGGACTTTTACTTGGTTCTAAAATTCCAGTTAACTTTAAAGACTTAATTATTTTATTTATAGAAAGAACTATTATAACATTACCTGTAATTGTATTAATAGCCAATTTTATATTTTAAGTTTTTTATAATCTAAGAAGTTACATATTAATTATTTTAAAATTTAGTATGTAACTTCTTTTTTATTTTTTATTTATTTCGTTTATTTTTTACATATATATAAAATTTACAAAGTATTTACTACTTTACCTCACATATCTTAATGAGTATTCCAGTAATCAATAATTATATCAATTAATTTTTCTCTATTTATTTCATTATTTAAATATTTCTTTACTGCATTACCTATAACCTTAGAATTATCTTGAGGAAGATAGCTATTTAAAAGTTCCATATTCTTTCCACTATCTCTATATTTAATTATTTCGCTAATGAAAGAATCACTTGAATTTACCTTAATATTACTAAAGCAAGGAATAATATGTGCCTCTTCTGACATAAACTTATTTCCTTTTTCACTATATACAAGGTAATTTAAAAACTTCTTAGCAGCTTCTTGCTGTTCTTCTGAAGAATTTTTACTATCAATAATCATGTACTTTGTTACGCCTAATGCTATTTCATTATTACCAAAATCCGAACTTGTATTACTTATTGGTACTGGTAAAAATCCAAATTCACTATTGTTAACATTATTAGCTAATATAGATTGAGACGCCCAGTTTCCCATATACCAGAAACCAACATCACCTTTTCCTAACAATTCTGAACATCTATCATAAGATGGTGCTAATGGATTTGATGCATAAATATTATACTTTTTCATAATATCAAAAGTATTAATAAGACCATTTAACACCTTATTATTTTTTAAATCAGTATCCATTAAATTGCTAAAATATTGCTCTTCAGTAAATGAAGTTGATTTTATATCTGCTGCATAAAAAGTAGACATAAAATGATCTCCTAAAGACCACTCCTCATTAGTAATAACTAAAGCTTTTTTTCCGATTGCTTCTACTTTTTTAAATGCTTCTTCTAATGAGTCAATTGTATTAATTTTGCTTAAATCTATTCCAGCATCTTGTATAACTTTCTTGTTATATATAAATCCAACTCCCTCTATTGAAAAAGGAAAAGCTACAATGTTACCATCATCATTTTTAGCCAAATCAGATACATTTCCTGCAATATCTTTAACCCACTCTTCTGAAGATAAATCAACTGAATTTTCCTTAAACTGCTCAACATGAGAGGTGTCAACTAAAGAAATTGTAGGTGTTGTTTTATTCTCATCCATAGATTTTAATTTATCTATATATGTACCACTTTGATTATACTTTACCAACTTCACATTTATATCACTATTTTCTTTTGTAAATTCATTAATAACATTTTTTAATTGTTCTTCAAGTTCTGGTTTAGAACTTAACATAGATATATTAACAACATTGTCATCTTTCTTAATAGAACTACATCCACCAAGCATTGATATAGTAAAAACACAAATCATTAATGTACTTAGTATTTTTCTCATAAATTTCTCCTCTCTTATTCAATTTTAAACTTTTCTATGCTAACTTGTAAGCTATCTACTATATCATCTATATTATTAGCTTCATTCTTTACATTTTGAACCGAAATAATTTGACTTTCTGAAGATGCTGTAACTTCTTCTGCAACAGCAGCACTTTCTTCTGCACTACTTGCTAAAGCTTCTATAAGCATTAGAAGTTGTCCACTAAAGTCTTTTATAAATTCAATTAACTCAGTAAATGAGCCTATGTTTTCTTCAATCTTCTTATCAGCATTAGTTATATTGTCAAATATCTTTAAAGTTTCTTCTACAGTAGCCAATTGAAGTTTCATATTATCATTAATAGAATTCATTAATCTTGTTGTAGAATCTGCCTTACTTCTTATTGTATTAAGGACATCAGCTATTTGCTTAGTTGCTTCTTGTGATTCATTAGCTAAACTTCCAACCTCTTCTGCAACTACTACAAATCCTTTTCCTGCTTCCCCTGCTCTTGCAGCTTCAATTGATGCATTTAATGCTAATAGATTTGTTTGCTCTGCAATTTCATTTATAGCTTCTATTATCTTATCAATATTTGCAACATATTCAGATAAATCATTTACTTCATTAACAGTATTTTGAATTAATTTATATTGTAATGATGTATTATCTTTCAACTCTTTTGTTCCTTTATTTCCACTAATAAGTGCATCTTTAGAAAGCTTAAGAGCATTATTTGTTTCTTTTAATTCTTCAGTTAAATCTTCCATCTTAGAATCAAGATCTCTTACATTTCCTAATATGTCATCTGCTTTTTCAGCTTGTTGTATAGAACCACCTGATATTTCTTCCATTGCATTAGCAATTTCTTTACTATTTTCTTCTGCAGAAGTTGACATTTCATTTAAAAGAACTGAAGCTGATTTTAAATCATTACTTTTATCTTGAATATTTAAAACAAGACTCTTTAATGAATTAATCATTTCGTTAAAATCTCTACCTATGCTTGAAATTTCTACATTTCCACTAATAGAACACTCTTCTGTAAGATCTCCTTCTGAAATCTTCTTAGTTAAACCAGCTAAAATAGAAATAGGTCCTACGAACTTCTCAGAAACCTTTAATGCTATAATAGTTACACATACTATAATTGCTAAAACAAATCCTAATACAATAAACACCATCTTTTTAAGACCTTTATAGATATCCTGTTTAGGAATTACAGTCATAGATCCCCAATCCAATGAAGGTATATAATTATATATAGCAGTTTGCTTTTCTCCATCATATTCATATTCTACTTTATTAAAGTTCCCAGCTAATGTATTAGAAACAGCTTCTGCTAATTCTTTAGAATGGTTAGAAATATTTTCATTCATTATCTTTTCTTTACTAGCATCATAAGTTATATATCCATCTTTATTAAAAGTAAATATTCTTCCTCTATCTGAAAATAATATTTTCCCAATAGTCTCTGAAATATTCTCAACACAAACATTATTAATAATATACCCAATAACCTCATTATCTTTTTTTACTGGTGATGAAAATACTATTTGATTTGAATTCTTTTCCTCATCTAAAAAAACATCGCTCATATATGAATGTTCTTTTGATAAATTAGCAAAATAGACCTTGTTACTTATATTTTCATTAATTGATCCCATAGAATCAGCTAATATATCACCCTTAGTATTAACATACATTAAATTAGTAATAGCTGAATTTTGCGACTTTTTATTTTTTAACTCTGTTTGTATATTAGCTATAGTGCCATACTCAATCATAGGAGAAGTTGCTACTTCTTCTACTAAAAGCATGTTATCATCACCCCATTGATCTAAATTTCTAGTGACCATACTTGAAATTTGTTTCAATGAACTTACCTGATTGTTATACATCGACATTTGTATTATTGCACTAGATATTAATGCAAGTAATAATAACGGTACTACTCCAATTGTAAGAAAACTAAATATCATTTCATATTTTATGTTTTTTTCTTTTTTATACCATTTTTTTAACCTTTCCACTTAATATTCACCCTTTTCGTTTTTATATCGTCATTTTATTAATATCGTTTACTAAACTTTTTTCTTTAATTTTAAATAATTATTAAGTGAAATTAATTTTCCATTTTAAAAATCTCACAGATTCATTACATCAAAAAAAGAAGATGATTTCCTTAGTGAAAAATCATCTTCTTAATATATGATTATTTTAAAATTACACTTTTAACTTTCTATATCTATTAAAGGCAGCCATTATTTCTTGTTTTCTAGGCATAGCTAAATTTCCATTACCACTCATAGCTACTAACCCTTTTTTCTTCATAAAATTAATAGTCTCATTTACTACTTCTTCTAAGTTTCTATCTCCATTTATAGCATTATCTTCCGACCACTTCATTATATAACCAATAGCAGTAACTTGCTCACTATCAACAATTTGTTCTACAGCTCTTAAATCTATTTTTTCTTTATTTATATCAAGACCATCAATACCTAAAGTTTTAATTTTAACTCCCTTTGGCCCTTTTTCTATGCTGCCTTTTTTTATGCTTCTATTAAAGTTAACTTCTACATTAATCTTCCTATCATCTATTCTTTTTCTAATCTTACCAGTACTTAAACTTTTAGCTTTTTCAGTAACATCTAGAGGAGTATATGAATCCATTTGAACTACTGTATCTGCTATATCAAAAAAGTCTCCAGAACTTCCTACAACTATAATTGTTGATATACCTTTTTCTTCATAAAGACTTCTAACAACTTCTATAAAAGGTGTAATAGGCTCTTTTTCTCTTGCAACTAAACTTTGCATTACATCATCTCTAATCATGAAATTAGTAGCTGAAGTATCTTCGTCAATTAAAAATAATCTAGTCCCACTTTCTATTCCTTCTACAATATTAGCTGCTTGTGAAGTACTACCACTAGCATTTTCACTACTAAAAACTTTAGTATCCTTTCCATTAGGTAGATTATTTATAAATAAAGATATATCATTCTTATGAATTACTCTTCCATCTTCAGCTCTTACCTTTAAGGCAGTATCATCTGTAATAACAAACTCTCTTCCATCACCTTCAATGTGGTTGTATACTCCAAGTTCTAAGGCCCTTAATAAAGTAGATTTTCCATGATATCCTCCACCTACTATTAAGCTTACACCTTTTGGAATACCCATTCCTTTAATTTCTCCTCCATTTGGTGGATTGAAAGTTACTTCCATACTTTTTGGTGATTCAAATTTTTTTCCATCCTTTAAAGGCTTTGTAGATACACCACTTTCTCTTGGAAGTATTGACCCATTAGCTATAAATGCTACAAGTCCTCTTCTTGAAAGTTCTTGTCTTATATGTACTTGATCTTCTACGAGTCTCACTCTATCTATTAACTTATTTTTATTTATATTATTATAAACTATTGAGTTTTCAATTATTTGAGGTAAAAAATCATATAATATTTTTTCTAATTCCTTTGCTAGTACACTTCTGCCTCTCGCAGGAAATCCTACTTCTATTCTTACTTGTATTTCTTGTTCATTTATAACCACAGAACTTCTATCTAAAATTTCTTGAGGACATTTACTTATGCATATTAGTCCACTTTTACCTGAACCATAAACTCTCTTTCCATAAAGATTAATATTTTTATAAAATAATCTTGTTAAAAAGTCTTGCACAGCTATTCTTTTATGATTCTTATTAAATAATTCAGCTGGAATCTTAGCTACCTTTTGACTCATTATTATTCTTACTCTTGATGGAGCTGCAAAAGGATCACCTTGAACATGATCTATAGATAAAATATATTTATTGAAATCATATTGGCCTTCTAAAGATTTATAAGCCTTATATCCCCTTCCATCTATACTGTACAACTCTTTTCTTAAATCATTTGAATTTTTCATTTACTTATCTTCCTCTCCAAAAAACTTGTCTATTAATAATTCTCCCATTCTTCTATACATATTACTCATAGATATCATTGAAGCTATAAGCAATAATTTTTCTTCATAGTCTCTATTTTCTTCAACACCTAGCTTATCTAATCTTTTCTTAAAAGATTCCTTAAATTCTTCACTGTCCTCTTTACATATATCTAAATAAAAATCATAAAGCCTTCTTAAATCATATTCTTCATTTGCTTCAAACTTTTTAACTATATTATCAAGCATAAGTTTTATATCATTTATTGATATTGTTCCTTTAAAATCATATATTAAGCTCATTAATATAAGATGTTCCTTAGTATACTTTTTATTTTTTATAGACATTAATAACTTTGCCTTTGCATAGTTATTGATCATTGTTTTTGTTAATACCTTATCTTCTTCATTTCTTTTTAATGGAGATAATTTGGATTCAAATAATTGAATAACTTGATCCATATATAAATCTATTTCTGGTATATCATTAAGTTGTATCTTTTCATCAACGTTTATTTCATCTAAAACTTCTAATAAATCTTCTTTTTTCAATTACAACACTTCCTAACGTAGTTATCAAAACTATATATTGTTTTATTCATATATCATTTTAATAGTAATTTAAAGATATTTCAAGAAAACCCCTATAATTTTATATTTAAAATGCAAAAATACTCATATACGAAGCTTGACTCATAAGCACACATATATAATAATTTTAATATAATATCACGTAGTTTTAAAAACTACATCATGTTTTATGGAGGTGCTCTTTTATGACAAAATATTTCAGAGAACCAATTAACGGTATAACACATTTAACAGGAGCTATCTTATCTTTATTTGGATTAATAGCCCTAATAGTCAAAGTAAATTTATTGCATGGGTCTACAGTTGAATACGTTGCAGCTATAGTATTTGGGGTAAGTATGATTCTTCTTTATTCTGCTTCTGCAACATATCATTCAGTTATATCTACTGATGCTGTTATTAAAGTATTAAAAAAAGTAGATCATTCTATGATTTTTGTTCTTATTGCTGGTTCTTATGCACCGCTTTGTTTAATTGCTTTAAAAAATTCTATTGGTAAAAATTTATTTACTGCTGTAATCGTATGTGCTGTTATAGGTATTGCTTTTAAAATTGCCTGGGTTACTTGCCCTAAATGGTTAAGTAGTACAATTTATATAGGTATAGGCTGGTTTGCTGCATTTGCTATATATCCTCTTTCAAAGGTTTTAGACCCTGCAGGTATATTCTTCTTATTTTTTGGAGGAGCTTTATATACAATAGGAGGAGTAATCTATGCTTTAAAATCGAAAAAAATTAGAATTGGTTCTTTTGGAAATCATGAAATTTTTCATATCTTTATTATGCTTGGAACTCTATGTCACTTTATTTGTATATTTAGTTATGTATTATAGAAAAATTAATCATATATTTTATTTAAGGATTTAAATATAAGAAACTTACTTTAATAGTTTCTTATATTTAAATCCTATTTTTATTACCCAGCTATAATATCTTTAAACTCTGCTCCAATTGACTCTGCAACCTGTACTGGATTTGCTTCAATTTGAGTTCCTATCTTTCCTCCACTAAAAATTATAAAATCTAATTCTTTTGCAGACTCATGTATAAATGTTTTATAAAGTTTTTTCATGGCAAGTGGTGAACATCCGCCTCTGATATAACCTGTATGTTTATTTATATCTTTAACGTGAATCATTTCAACATTCTTTTCCCCTGCAGCTTTTGCAGCTTTCTTTAAATCTAATTCTTCTTTAACTGGTATAACAAAAACATATAAATCTCTTGAATGTCCTTGAGTTACTAAAGTTTTAAAAACAGTATTAGGATCTTGACCTAACTTTTCAGCAACTGCCACACCATCTATCTTTCCATCTTTACATTCGTATTCCATGGTCTTATATTCAATTTTATTTCTATCTAAAAATCTCATTGCATTAGTTTTTTGCATCTTTGCCATCTATCTCACTTCGCTTCCTTTTTTAATTTTAATTATATATATTAATTATAACTATATTTCTATATTTTTTCTTATTTTTATTAGTCTTTTTACAAGTTTGTTAATAATATATGATTGTAAATAGCCCTTCTTGTTCTTTATAATGTTTTTATATGTTATAATAACGAAATAAATACTAAATGAAATGAGGTAGAAATTATTGATAACTGTATCAAATGTTAGTTTAAGATATGGCGGACGTAAATTATTCGAAGACGTTAATTTAAAGTTTACTGCTGGTAACTGCTACGGCGTTATAGGTGCAAATGGTGCTGGAAAGAGTACATTCTTAAAGATCTTATCTGGTGAAGTAGAACCAAATACTGGTGAAGTTATTTTAGATTCAGGTGTTAGAATGTCTGTTTTAAAGCAAGATCACTATCAATACGATGATTTTGAAGTTCTTGAAACAGTAATTATGGGTAACGAAAGATTATATCAAATAATGAAAGAAAAAGATGCTTTATATGCAAAGCCAGACTTCTCTGATGAAGATGGTATAAGAGCTTCTGAATTAGAAGGTGAATTTGCTGACCTTAATGGATGGGAAGCAGAATCTGAAGCTTCTTCATTATTACAAGGTTTAGGTATAGGTACTGATTCTCACTACAAGAAAGTTTCTGAACTTACTGGGGCTGAAAAGGTTAAGGTTCTTTTAGCGCAAGCCTTATTCGGTAATCCAGGTGTTCTAGTACTAGACGAACCTACTAACCATTTAGATATAAAATCAGTTAACTGGCTTGAAGACTTCTTACTAGGATTTGAAGGAACTGTAATAGTTGTATCCCACGATAGACACTTCTTAAATACAGTTTGTACTCAAATGGCTGACGTTGACTTTGGTAAAATTAAACTTTATGTTGGTAACTATGATTTCTGGTATGAATCAAGCCAACTTGCTTTACAAATGGCTAAAGACCAAAATAAGAAAAAAGAAGAAAAGATTAAAGAACTTCAAGACTTCATCGCTAGATTTAGCGCTAATGCTTCTAAATCTAAGCAAGCTACATCACGTAAGAAATTATTAGATAAAATTAACCTAGAAGACATACAACCATCAAGCAGAAGATATCCATTTGTTGGATTCAAACCTGAAAGAGAAGTTGGTAATGATATACTAACTGTTAAGAATCTTTCAAAAACTATTGATGGCGTTAAGGTTTTAGATAATGTAAACTTCTTAGTTAATAAGAATGATAAAATAGCTTTAATAGGTAACGAAATAGCTGTTACTACATTATTTAAGATATTAGCTGGTGAAATGGAACCAGATGAAGGTGAATTCAAGTGGGGAATAACAATAACTACTTCTTACTTCCCAAATGATAATTCAGAATACTTCAATGATTGTAACCTTTCACTAGTGGATTGGTTAAGACAATACTCAGAAGAAAAATCTGAAAGCTATATAAGAGGATTCTTAGGAAGAATGTTATTCTCTGGAGAAGAAGCTTTAAAATCAGCTAACGTATTATCAGGAGGAGAAAAGGTTAGATGTATGTTATCTAAGATGATGCTTTCTAATGCAAATGTATTAATGTTAGATCAACCTACTAACCACCTTGACCTAGAATCTATTACTGCTGTAAACAATGGATTAAAGGACTTTAACAGCAATATAATATTTGCTTCACATGACCACCAATTCATTGAAACTATAGCTAACAGAATTATAGATATTAAGGATGATGGTTCTATAGTTGACAGAACTATGACTTATGACGAATACTTAGAATTCTCTAAGAATAACTAATTAGATAATGAAAAGACCTGCTAATTTATGATTAGGAGGTCTTTTATTATTTTACTATAAATTAATATATCCAAACAAAGTTTACAGGTACTACATTTCTAGTAGATACAGCATAATTTCCTGTTACTCCTTTATAAGTATATTCCACTATAGCAATGCCATTTGTTTCTCGCCCACTAACACTTATAAATTTAAGTTTTGTATTAGCAGGTACCTTTATAGTAGTTGAATTAGATCTGCTCATTAAATAAGTTTCCCTAACTGTTTTTACATAACGAACTTCTTGTGTTTTTGTTTCTGTTTTATTTGTTAACTTAAAATCATTTACCTTTGCTGATGTTACTGCTGCATTAGTTATTGGAGCGACTGTTTCTTTATCAATATTACCATCTGTTGATACTTATGCTGCTTCTGACAAAGTAAATGCTGCTTCTATGAAAGGTGCTATGAAAACAAATGCTTGGATTCAATCTACAAGTGATAGTAATAAATATTTTTATGTAAAAGATTCAGGAGAAATGGCTACCTCTGAACCAGTAGATGGAAATAATTATTGGGTTGATTAGAACTACCTATACTCAAATCAATCAAGGAACTGCTGTTTATTCACAAGATGATTTAAAACCTGGAGATTTAGTATTCCCTCATACTGGACATGTTGGAATATATCTTGGGAATGGTAAGATGATACATGCTCCTCAAACAGGTGATGTTGTAAAAATTTCAAATGTATATAAATTCTATACAGGTAGAAGAATACTATAATTATTAATATATAAAGGTGTATTTATTATTTTAAATACACCTTTATATCACACTATATATTACTTAGTATATTTTAAATGTAATAATTCATGAGCTTTCCCCTGACCTGGTTCACCCATAAAGCTTTCATACATTTTCTTTATAGCTGGATTTTCATGAGATTTTCTTATTGTAGCATTCTTATCTTGATTATAAAGAACAGATGCTCTTACAGATTTAATATCTACCTTTTCTCTATCTAAGTTATTAACATGAGGTTGTCCACCACCATTTACACATCCACCAGGACATGCCATAACTTCTATAAAGTGATATTGCTTCTTTTCCATCATTCCGCTATCTATAAATTCAGCTAAATTTTTAGCTCCATTAATAACAGCTACATTTACATCAAGATCTCCAACCTTAACTATAGCTTCTTTTATTCCATCTAATCCTCTTACTTCTTCATAGTCAAGTTTAGCAAGTTCTTTCTTTTCAACAAATTCTTTAGCTGTTCTTATAGCTGCTTCCATAACTCCACCAGTTGCACCAAAAATAACTCCTGCACCAGTATATTCACCCATTGCTGGATCTACTTCTGAATCTTCTAATTTAGATAAGTTAATCTTAGAATCTTTCATAAGTTTAGCTAATTCTCTAGTTGTTAATACAGCATCAATTTGTCTTAAACCATCTATTGTCATTTCATCTCTATCTGCTTCAAACTTCTTAGCAGTACATGGCATTATTGTTACTGTAAATACACTAGCTGGATCTATATCAGTTATATGTGGATAATATGTTTTAGTTGCAGTACCAAAGATTTGTTGTGGTGATTTGGCTGAAGATAAGTTATTTAATAGTTCTGGATAATAATTTTCTACTTGTCTTACCCATCCAGGACAACATGATGTAAACATAGGGAATGGTCCATTATTTTCAATTCTTTGAATAAGCTCTGTAGCTTCTTCCATTATAGTCATATCAGCTCCAAAGTTAATATCAAATACTTTTTTAAAGCCTAATTCTCTTAAAGCTGTATATACTTTTCCTGTTACATCTTGTCCATATCCCATTTTAAATAATTCACCAATTGAAGTTCTTACTGCAGGAGCCATAGCTACTATTACATGTTTTTCAGGATTAGCTAAAGCTGCCTTAACTCTATCTAAATGACTCTTTTCATTTAAAGCTCCAACTGGACATGCGGCTACACATTGACCACATAATAAACAGTTTGTTTCATCGAAACATTTTTGATCTACTGTAGTTACTATTCTTTTTCCATCAACACTTGCTAGCTTAATTGAACCAGTACCTGTATTTTTTGTACAAGCTGCTTGACATCTTCCACATAATACACACTTAGTTCTATCTATAGTTATAGATTTACTTCTATCATCTACAAATTCGCTTTTGTCTTCTACCTTAAAAGGTGTTGTTGCTTTTGCTTTTGTTTTTATAACTAACTTTAATAGCTCACAATTTTCTCTTCTTGTACATTGTCCGCACTTAAATTCATGTTTATTAAGTAAAGTAGATACTCTAGTCTTTACTCTTTCTTGAACCTTTTCAGTATCAGTTCTTATAACCATTCCATCTTCAACCTTAGTCAAACATGCTAATAATAAATTCTTTTTCCCTTCTACTTCAACAGCGCAAATTCCACATTTTCCCACATTACTACATTCTTTTAAATAACATAATGTAGGAATTTCTATTCCATTATTTCTAGCTGCTTCAATAATAGTAGCCCCATCTTCTACTTGGTATGATTGAGCGTTAATAACAACGTTTTTCATCGCCTAAGTCCCTCCTAAATTACACCTATTAATTTTTCTAATTTTTGTTATACCATTAATAGTTTAACATATATTTCTTTATAAAGAAAAATTTTCAGATAATTGAAAAAGGAGTAATTCTATATATTATCTATATCGTATTGCATACCCTTTAGAGTGAATTTTAAAATATTATCTATTGCTACATAAGAAGTTTTTGTGTTACCTTCAATAACATCATATAATGCTGTAGATGCAATAGCTGCAAAAAAAGCATGTGCAAGCATTAAAGGATCTGTATCCGCTATTATTTTATGTTCAATTGCCTCTTGTATAATTACTTTTATATCATCAATATACCCTTTAACAAGAAATCTTAATTTTTTTTGTCTATCGTCTTCTCCCCAAATTTGACTTAAAATTACTTTAAAAATTTCTTTATTCTTATAAACATATTCTAATTGAACCTTAATACATTTTCTTAATTTCATCCTAGGGTCCAAATTTAATTTATTTACATCCTCAACCTTACCTTTTAATTCATTTATTCCATACTCAACTATATCATCAAATAATTCCTCTTTATTTTTAAAATTATAGTACAATGTCCCTTTAACAATACCTGCTTCAAGAGCAATTTCATCCATTGATGCTCCTCTATATCCACGTTCTGAAAAAACTTTAGATGCAGCTCTTAATATACCCAACTTCTTTTCATTCATTTGTTACACCACCCATTTTATGTATATATTTATTATTTATTATATCATTTTGACTAGGATATCTCTATATAGTAGACTTTATATAAAGAATAACCTAAAATAAAGATATAAAATCAGTCTAAGCGAGGTAATTATGATTAAAATTTATAATAGAAAAACTAAATCTTATGAAGAAGAAAAAGTTGCTGGCGAAAAATATCTACGTTGGTGTTATGAATCTCCTGTAGGAAAAAATCTTACAGAATTATTGATTAAAAAAAAATTAGTATCTAAACTGTACGGTAAATATTGTGATACTAATTTCAGTAAAAGAAAAATTTCATCTTTTATAAAAGACTTTGATATAGATATGACTAAAGCCCAAAAATCAGAAAATGAATTTTCTTCTTTTAACGACTTCTTTGTTAGAGAATTAAATTCTGACGCTAGGCCTATGGATAAAAATCATACTAGTTTACCATCGCCTGGAGATGGAAGATTATTTGCATACAAAGATATATCTATGAATAATCTTGTTCAAGTTAAAGGTATAACATATAGCCTTTCTGAATTATTAGGTGATGATGATATTGCAAAAAAATATGATGGTGGGGTTTGTTTAGTTTTAAGACTATGCCCAACTGACTACCATAGATTCCATTTTGTTGACTCTGGGATTCCAGGTAAAAATAATATTATTAAAGGAAACTACTATTCTGTAAATCCTATGGCCTTAGAAAGAATTCCTAAGCTATATTGCCAAAACAAAAGAGAGTGGTCAATCTTTAAATCAGATAACTTTGGTGAAATTATTCACGTAGAAGTTGGAGCTACTTGTGTTGGTACTATAATACAATCTTATACTCCTGATAAAAAAGTTAATAAGGGAGATGAAAAAGGATATTTCAAATTTGGCGGTTCTACAACTATACTTTTCTTTAAAAAGGATACTGTTTCTATTTGTGAAGATATACTAGAACAAAGTGAAAAAGGATTTGAATGTAAAGTTGAACTAGGTGAAACTATAGGATATAAAAAATAACTTAAAAGGATGGGCTGTATCAAAAAGAATTCTTAAATACTAAAGATGTTATAACATTATTATTTTAAGACTTTTGATACAGCCCCATCCTTTTTCTTCTAAATAATCAAATCAATATACTATTACTTAAAACTTTTTTAAATTTATTTATGTCTTTATCTAATATAATTAACTTTATTCCCATTTCTTCTGCTCTCTTTTTTACAGTAACCTTAGTAGGTTCCTTAGTTGCTACTAAAATTTTTATTGTATCTTTTCCACCTAACCTCTCACTATATACATTTAATTCATTTAAAGCATCTTCATCATACTTATCACTATCTTTGCATGATATACATATAAGAACAGAATCTCTTACAGCTACTACATCTAACTCATTTTTTACTTCCCTAGCATCTTTTCCCCACGAAAAAATTACACCACTTCTAACCTCATCTACTTCTTTAATCTCTTTTGTAATCATATGAGTCAATACTTCAAGCCAAGTACCACTTTTAAATACAAATCCTTTTAAATAATCATTTTTAAATTCTATCTGTATCTCTTCTTTTTCTTCTTTATATGATAATCCATTTAATTTTTGTATATAATCTATACATTTGTGTACTAAATTTAATTCTTCTAAACTTAACTTATTTTTATTAACTCTAACATTATGACAATCTTTATAATTATGAATAAACATACTATTATCATATAGCCTTTGTTTGTATTTATGCCATAAATCTATTTTATTAAAAATAAGCTTACTTAGCTGCTTTACATCTTCCTTATCACATATATCTGAAGAATCATATACTACCTTAGCACCTGATGTTTTAATAATATCTTCTAAACTTAAATCCTCTAATGGTTTATTTATTACTCTAACATTTTCTTTAAATACATACCTTACTTTTCCTATCAAATCCACATAAATACTTTGTATATTTAATTCTAAAGACAATTTTATAAGTATAAGAGAATTTATCCGTTCCCCCCCTACTAAGTTAATCAACACAGAATTATACTTATTAATTACATTTTCAATATCATTAATATCTCCATCATGTATAACTTCAAAAATAATATCTACATTTTGAAATATAGATTTATAATTTTCTAATATAACCTTACTATATTCATCTTTTGATACTGTGAAAACTAATTTCTTGGGTTTAAATTTTTTAAATAATAATAAAATTACTTCATTATGTTTATCGTATTGGCTTATTATTGTTTCAAATATCATAAAATAACACCCTTTATTTTATTTCTATTTATTAATATAGCCATATAACTATAAAATAATACAAAAAATAAACTCGAACTACCTTTAAGTAATTCGAGTTTATAATGGCAGGGCGTATAGGAATCGAACCCATAATGTACCGTCCGTAGCGGTAAGTTATATCCGTTTAACTAACACCCCTTAACTAAATTAACAGATTAATTTTAACATGAATTTAAAATAATCGCAAGTACATTTAGTATTTTTGATAGTGTCAAGTTACTTTCGGAAAATAAAAAAAATATTTTTCCGTATGTATAGTTAAAGTCCTCTAACAGCTTTTAAATATCTGCTGCAAGGATTCACTTTACCTGTATTTAATATTATTAAATTATCTAATTTCCCT
>SVCL01000178.1 GCA_015058405.1 Clostridium sp. | reverse complement strand
CCTTAGTGATTTTTTCAATTACTTGTTGTATAATGTTCATGAGGTTAGCTCCTTTGTATGTTTTTTTTGGTTGTAATTTAATAATAACATACGGAGCTAGTCTCTTTTATTTTTTTCCTACAGTAATTTTACACTAAGCTTCTTGTAATATTTGTATTAAATACACTTTATTTAAAAGATATTATGAAGTATAATATATATGAATAATTTTTTACTTTTTCAAGGAGAAATGTAACTTATGAACAATGAGGTAAAACAATTGTATTTTTTCGCTGTATTATCATTAGTTATCATAGCTTTTTTAATTTTAATTTCTTTTCACAAAGAAAATTCAATAAATAATGAAGAACAAAATATAAAACCTATAGATAATAAATATAAAATAGAAAGCATTGCTGATTTAGAGTTTTTTTCTAAAAGAGTTAATGAAGGACACTCTTTTAAAAATGAATATATAGAATTAGAAACTGATTTAGATGTATCTAGCTGTAAAGATGGTACCTTTCCTATAGGAACAATATATAATTCATTCCAAGGAACCTTTAATGGAAAAAGCCATACTATAAGTAATTTAAAAATAAATAATAAGTCTGAAAATTATACTGGACTTTTTGGAATAACTTCAGAAGCTTCTATTAGCAACATTAATTTATCAAATATAAATATAAGTTCAAATTCTTATGTTGGAGCAATTGCAGGCAGTACTTTTAATACAAAAGTCAGCAACTGCTCTACTACAGGAACAATTTCAGGAAAAAACTGTATTTCTGGCATTGTTGGTGTTGCACGAAATAGCGAACTATCATTTAATAACAGTTCCTGTAAACTTGAAGGACTTAATTCTGTTGGTGGTGTTATAGGTTATTCTGATTCTACAGAAATAGTGAATTGTTTTAATAAAGGAAAACTCCATGGACTTGAATTCATAGGTGGAATTATAGGTTATGCAGACTATAGTAATATACGTAATTGCTATAATAAAGCTAATATATCAGGTAGAAATAGAATTAGTGGTATTATAGCTAACAATAATTTTGGTAATATCTTTGGATGTATAAATTACAATTCAATATATGGTAAATTTTATGTATCTGGTATTTCTTCAATCAATAATAAAGGAAATTTAGACTTTTGCACAAATACTGGGAATATATATGGCGAAAAGTACACAGGTGCACTAATAGGAAAAAACTTAAAAGGAACTCTCAAAGATTTAAGTAATTCTGGTCGTGTCAATAATGTTTATTTCTCATCTACCATGGTTAAAATTGACAAAAAATAATTTTATATTTTTTTCATATATGGATAAGCTAATATAGAAGTCCATTCTTTTATAGGAGGTTTATTTTCTTATGGATAATAATAAAAATAGGTTAAAAGATAGACCTAAATCAAAAGCTGAACTTAGAAAAATGTATTCGGAATCTGGATCTGAAATAGGTATTGAACATGGTAAAAAAGTAGGTGCCCATTCTAATGGTAAAAAATACACAAAAAGGTCAAAGCTATCTCACAACAAATAGGAGGCATTTAAATTATGAAATGTAAATGTAAAACTAAATCTGATCCTACATCAAAACAATATGCTGAAAACATAAATAATAAGGCTCATAATAAAAGTCCATATGGTTCTGATGAACCTTCTACTCACACAACTTTTAAGTAAAAATAAAATATACTTCAACTAATTACATACTTTAATTTACTTAAAAGCCGAAAATGCTGTTTTATTTAAAAACAGCATTTTCTTTTGAAATTTTTTTAATTGCAGGACCATTTAACACTTCTCCCATACAGTTAAATCTTGATCCATGACATGGACATTCCCAACAACAATCATCCTTATTCCATTTAAGTTCACATCCTAAATGTGAACATTTTGTTGTTACAACAAAAATTCTACCATCTATTTCTTTAAATACACCAACTTTAGAATTATTGTATTCTATAATCTTTCCTTCTCCAAGTTTTACATCTTCTATAAAAGATAAAGGTATATGCACTCTTTCTTCCACAAAATTTTTAGCTGTTTCTACTCCATTTACAAATAGTTTTTTTATAGATGCAGAAAGATCAAATCTTGTAGGAGAAAATATATCTTTTAAATCATTTTCCTTATCTACTATCATATCACTTATTATAAATGCAGAAACCATTGCACTTGTCATTCCCCATTTATTAAAACCAGTTGCTACATAAATATTAGGAGTTGACTTGCTATATCTTCCTATATACGGAATTTCATCTATAGTCATACAATCTTGATTTGACCAATGATACTTTTCTTTAGCTTCTGGATATAGTTCTTTAGCCTTTTCCCTTAATCTTTCATAACAGCCTCCTTTTTCATTTTCACCAGTTCTCTTTGAGCATCCACCAAGTAACAGAAGATTCTTATAATTTCTAAAAGAATATCCTTCCTTATCTACATCTATGTACATCCCCTTTACATCCTCTGCCCCCTCTAAAGCTAAAACATAAGACCTTTCTTGATGCATCTTTAAGAAATAATATCCTGGTGTATTTATAAAAGGAAAATTAGTTGCGACTATTATATGTTTAGCTTTAATCTTTCCCCTATTTGTAAGTACTGTATCCTCTTCTATTTCTAGTGCTCTTGTATTCTCATATATAGTTAGTTCTTTTGAGATTTCGGACAAGAATGCTAATGGATTAAACTCAGCCTGATTATTAAATTTCAGAGCAGCTTTAACCTCAAATGGCAAATTTACTTCTGTTGTAAGCTCTGCATCTATACCTAGTGACTTAGAAGCTTCAAATTCCTTTTTTATTTCTTCTATATTATCCCTAGAATATATGTAAGCAGGTTTTCTTTCAAAATTACATTTAATATTCTTTTCCTTTATTATCTTTTCATACTCATCTATAGCTAATGTATTTGCCGTAGCATACTGTTTTGCCATATCTATACCAAATTCTTTAATTATCTTAGAATATATAATATCATGCTGACATGTTATCTTTGCAGTAGTATAAGCAGTATTTCCCTTAAGAGACCTGTATCCATCAATTATTATTGGATTAAATCCTTTTTCTTTAAGTTTATACCCTATAAGAACTCCTGCTATGCCTGCCCCTATAATTAAGATCTCTGTAGCTATATTTTCATCTAAAGACTCTCTGTTATGAAGATTAACTTCTTCTAACCATACTGATTTCATTGTATCACCTCATATTTAGTATGAGATATTCTTACAATAAAAATACAAAAAAATCCCTTAGAACTTCCTAAGAGATTTTCTATATTCTAATTATTATCTTCTTTTACTTCTTCTGAACTTTCCTCTTTAACTTTTTCTAAAATATCTTCTGAAGCCTTTTCTTCTCTATTATCAAATCTAGAAGTTATTCTATCTATTAAAATCAAATTATCTCGTCCGTTTTGAATTTTTATATCTTTAAATAACATTATTAAATGCTTTACTAAATTTAATTGATTATCTAATACCACTTCTCTTGAGCTTGTAGTAACTATTATCTTTTCAGATATTTTATCAATTTTTCTTAAAACAGAGTTACAATAATTGATATTTTTAAATTCAACTATTTTATTTAATAATATTTCTACATCCTTTTGTATAAGTCTTGTAGGATAATTAAATTTCTTAACTTTGTCCAATAAAGAGTATCCAAGATCCATTTTTATTTCATTATATAAATTAATTACTTCTTTATCAGTACTTTCATATCTTGAAATTTCTCTAACTACCTTATCTAGAGAAATGTAATTGCTTTTTATAAACTCCTCTAAATTTTCTTTATATATAGAATTCATTATTTGACTTCTTACTAATCTTAAATATTTTAAAGCATAATCGCATACTTCATCTAATTCTGTAGCTTTTTTCACTTTTTCTAAAAGCTCATCCATCTTTTTATTATTATCATTATTCAAAACTGGTTTATCATGCTTAGATAAAAAATCCGGAGTAAGTATTGTATCTAAAGTATCCATAACATGTTCTTCCTCTCTAATCCACAAAAAGTTATTTTCTTATTAATTATACCAAAAATCCCTTATGTTTTAAACTAAATGTACTTTTATATACTTTATTTTAACTTAAAGTAATTTTTATATTTTTCATACCAGTTTATATTCCAATTCATTTTCTATATCATTAGCTACTTCTCTAAACAATGCATAACTTTTTATATGAGCAAACTCTGCTGTGTTTTTCTTTATACCTTCACCAGTAAGTTCATCATATTCTATATTATATTTCTTTATTCTTCTATTTTTTAATTTTCTTCGATCTTCATCTCTAGAAATCTGATATTTAGTCTGCTTTATTACTATTTCTTCTGAATCTCTTATAGCTGTGTAAACCCTTTCCGAATACTTTAGATATTCTTTTCTTTTTCCTATTTTCTCTCTTTGGATATATTTATCAATAATTTCTCCTACAACATAAGCACGAATATAAATTTTATTTCCTTCTCTACTTTTATTTTTATCATCGATATTTACAATAGCATATTTTGCATTAGACTTTGTTGTTCTTAATATCAAATGTAATTTTTCAGAATCAACCCATATAATACCTTCTTTATCATAATAAGTAAAATTACTCCAAACACTAGTTATCTTAGTACAAGTTCCCTTATCTGAATTCTCCGGCTTTTCAATTTTCTCTATATTCATACCAATTTTATTAGGTTTATAAAGTACTAATTTATTGTCTTGCTCCTTACTCAATCTCTTATCATATCCTCATACAATTGATTCAATTCAACAAGAGCTTCTCCTGCCTTTTCATTTTTACATCTGTCAGGATGAATTAATTTAACAATATAATCTCTCCATCTTTTTGCAGCTATCTTATCTGAATAACAACTCATGGTAATATTAAGTTTATCAGCTCGTTGCTTTCCATCTAGCTCTAAAAGATAAAATATATATTCATCCCCTTTATTATTAAAATAATCACCTTTACAGTTATTTACCTTTGTATCAAGTAAAGCTATAACATCTTCTAAGTATAACTACTTTATCAAGAAGACCTTGCCAACTATTACTCCTTATAGTTATCATATCTATTGTATTTTTATCTTTATATTTCTTATCTGCAAATAAATTATTTAAATCCTTCTTTATAAGGCTCATAACTGATTTCATTGTTTTACCATAACCTTTAAGTTCCTCAACAGAATCAACTTGTAACTACTCCATAAACTCTACCTCTTTTACATTATTTTTAGTAAAGTATATGAATTATCATAATATTTGATAACTTATAATAAAACCTTCAACTAAAAAAATTGAGGAATATTAAAAAGATTCCCCATATTCTTTGGCATATCTAACTTGAAACTTTATTTTAGGATACCTTTCACAAAATTGATGAATAACATAATAACAGCTTGGACATGGTTTCCATTGACTATATAAAATAAGTTCACCAGAATCCTCTAAAATATGTTCTTCTATTTCTCTATGTATCCTTTCTAAAATCTTTTTTTCACTATCATTAACTCTTTTGTAGCCTATTCCTAGCTTTCCAAGTTTATTTACTTTACTACTCTCAAAAACAGCTTCTTCTTCCTTGAGAGTGCAACAATAATCTTCTATATTACTTTTTCCGCTAATAGCTTTAAACTCTTTTCCTCTATATACTGCCATAGCTACATTAATTGAATCTTGAAGAACATCACTTTGATTTATTTCAAAACCCCCATTTCCAACATCAACTATGTATTTATCAAGATTATTAACAAGTCTCCCAATTCTAGAAAGAGAATTACATAAAAAATCATAATATTCTACTGATCCTTTCTCAGACTTAACATAGCTAAAATCAATCCCATTAGGCATATCTATAATTAACGTCTTCACTTTAGAATCCTCATTATAGGTTTCAGTAACATTATTATCTTTTATAACCATCTTTTTTAAGAGCTCTACGTCTTTAGAATATAGGTATTCTTTATTTATTTTCTCATTTAATGATTCTAACCTTAAATAATCTTCTCTACTTATTTCAAATGACACCTCTTTAGATATTTTTTCTACTATTTGTAATAACTCAGTAACATCTTCTTGAACTCTTGGTTCCCTATCATATTCAACTCTATGTATAATAAGCTTTTTAATTTCAGATATTTTAGCATGTAGATTTTTACATGCTTCATCAAATAACATTATATTCTCTATGTAACTAATAAAATTTTCTACATCATCAACCTTATAAGTATTATCTTCTCCTTGAAGAGTTTTATATATTTCTTTACATAAAACAATATTTATTTTTAAATTCTTAGAAAGTTCTTGAATAAATACTTCTGGATTTTGTATGTTAATTTTACATCCTTCTTTTTCTAAAGCATTACTAAAATCCTTTAATGTTTTTATCTTTATTCTATTTCTTTTTCTCTTTTTACTTAAAACTTCTTTTTCCAGCATGTTTACCTCATTCCCCATATTTAGCTTCCTTTTAACACAAGCTTTCCTCTACTATTTATAGTATAAAAAATTAAAAACGAGAATTCAAATTAATACAATCCCCGTTTCTAATCTATCATATTTTAAACAATATCCATTTACATTTTTCTGTATCATACTTAATTTCCATGACTTTTTCTATATTATTTACAATTCCTATACATTTAAAAATCACCATCTTATTACCACAAAGTTTTTCTGTATTTTCATCTATAACTTTATTAATTTTAATTACTTTAAGTTTCCCCTCTTCTTCTACTCTAAACCTTATAGGCTCTATATACCCATTCTCCTTAAAGTAAGCTATCATTTCAATGTCTTTACATATAACTTTCATAACCTTCACACTCTTTTATAACAAACTATTCATCATAGGATAATCCCCAATTGATCCTGTTCCCCCTTCAATATGCTTTATGCCAGAATGTAAAAAAGTAGATCTCTTAACAGAATCATTACCATAACGTTTTCTAATTTCATCTATAGTTTTATCAAGCTTCATTTGTTTTTCTGATTTCTCTAAACTAAAAAAGCTCTCTTGAGTGAATGCATTTTACTTACAAGAAGGTTTACATCCACCTTAGCAAGTTCACCTATTGTATTTATATTTAATGATTCTAGCTTCTTTTTAGTTGCTCTACCAACCATAAATAAATCCCCTACTAATAAAGGCCACATTTTATCTTCAATTTCACTTTTAAATAAAGTATGAATACTATTTTTAGGTTTAAAATCACTAGCCATTTTTGCCAAAAGCTTATTTGTGGAAATTCCTATATTACAGTTAAATCCTAATTCAGTTGATATTCTAAATTTCATCTCTTTTGCTTTTTCTAGATAGTTATCTTTAAAATGAGTACAATCTAAAAAACATTCATCTATACTGTATCTTTGAACTTTTGGAGAATAACTTTTAAGTATTTCTACAAGTGCATTACTACTTTTTATATACCACTTATAACTTGGAGGATATACCTTTAAATTTCTACACTTTTGCTTTGCAGAAAATAAGGGCTCTCCTGTTGTTATTCCAAGCTTCTTTGCTGGAATTGAAGCTGCAAGTATTATGCCATGTCTATTTTCTACATCTCCTGCAATAACAGAAGGTATTTCTCTAATATCTGTATTTTCACCATATTGCAAAAGCTTTACAGCTGTCCATGAAAGGTATGCTGAATTTACATCTACATGAAATATTATTTTTTCTTTATCACTAATCATATAGTTATACCTCCGAACAAGTGTTCTTATTATTTTTATTGTATCGAACTTTTGTTCGATTGTAAAGATAATATTTTCCACAACAATTTTATTGATATATAATAATATTAGTAAATATATATTGTTCTAAACTTAATATTATTTCTGTTTAGAATGTAGTATACAAATTTTATTAAAAAGTGGTGTTTAAATTTGAAAAATATAGATAATAATATAGTTAAAGATGAAATTTACGGAAACTTTACCCTTGAACCAGTATTAATTGATTTAATCAACTCAAAAGCTATACAAAGATTAAAAAATATTCATCAAGGTGGTGCTACATTTTTAATTAATGATAAATATAATGTTACGCGTTTTGAACATTCTATAGGCGTAATGCTTTTAGTAAACAGTCTTGGTGGCTCACTAGAAGAACAAATTGCTGCTCTTCTTCATGATGTTTCTCATACTGCCTTTTCTCATGTAATAGATTATGTTTTTGATAATAGAAATGAAGATTATCATGAAAATATATTTGATAAAATTATAGAGAACTCTGATATACCTGATATTTTAAGAAAATATAATATGAATTATAAGAAAATAATGAATGGTAATAATTTTATTTTAGAAGCTTCTCTACCAAAGCTTTGTGCAGATAGAATTGATTATACTCTTAGAGATATGATTAATACAAATATCATTTCACTAAATGAAGCTCATATGTTTTTAAAATCTTTAGTAATACATAATGAGACAATCTGCATTAATAATTTAGAAATGGCAAAGTGGTTTACTAATATTTATTATAAAGAAGTTATTGATTATTTTCTGGAGCCTTTAAGTGTCTTTGCTAATGATTCAATAGTTAAAATTATAAAGGAAGCTTTAGATGAGAATATTATAGATTATAATTCTTTTTTACTTGATGATTATTCTTTACTTAATATAATTAAAAACTCTAAATTAAAGGATAAACTTTTAAATATTAATCCTTCTGTTGCTTTAGTTCATGATGAAGTCAATTTTGATATTCATATGAAAAATAAAGTAAGAGTTATTGACCCTAATGTTTTAATTAATGGCGAAATTTTTAAAGCAAGTGATTTATCTAATAATATAAAAGAAATAAATAAAAATGCTTTAGATAAAGCTACTAAAGGTATTTTCCTTAGAATTGTTTAAATATTTTTATAGTGCTATCGCATAATTACTATTTATATGATAGCACCATATTTTTATTAATTAGCACACTTTTGACACGCTCTAAATCCTTGACTTTGCGCTTCTTCTATAGATTTTTCTACAACATTTCCTTTCATTTTACTGCAATTAGGATCGTTATGATAACACTTTCCTTTTCCTGAAGCTGCAACATATACTTTTCTACTGTTAGGAGCAATAGTATTATTAGGATTATTTGCTTGTTGTCTACTTTGTTCTTCCTGAGCCTTTCTTGCTTCTTCTTGTTTTCTTGCCTCTTCCTGTTGTCTTCTTAATTCTTCTTGTTTTTTAGCCTCTTCTTGTTCGCTTATTTCTTCCTGACTCGCTGAATAGTTCTTATCAGCAATTACCTTTTTATTCTCACATCCACAGAATAAACTTGTTCCTAGAATAAATGAAAATATAATAATTATAATTTTAAAATCATTTCATACTGATTAACATAGTTTTCAAAATTACAACGATTTAATATCTTTTTTATAGTTAAACACTTACTATCTACATTTAATACTGTAACTCCTTTAGAGTTTGTGGCTTTTAATAATTCTAAAAGTATATTAGTTCCAATTCCTTCATTTCTATGTTTTTTACTTACTGCTAGTTGAGGAATATCTCCATTTAATTTATTAATGATTCCATATCCTCTTTTTTCAATCATACTTTTTAGTTGCTTTGATGTAAGATTTATTATAATATTTTTTAAATTGCTTAATTCATCAACATTATTTTTTACCCACGTAAGAACTCTATCAAAATCACAATAATGATAATAATCTGTTTTTTCATTAGTTAGTGCAAATTTTAATACTTCTCTTCTAGCTTCTGCATCACCTTTTTAGGAATAATTTTTATATTAAAATTTTTTTCTTTTATTAGTTCTATGTATTCTTTATTAGTGTATTCGCTAACAGTTACATATATAGAATCATATATTTTTAATAATTTTTGTGCATACTCTTCAAATATTTTTTTATTTTTTCCTGAAACATCATGAACTGTTGCTATTAATGATAAATGCATATTTCCACCTTCTTTTTTATATGCTGAGTCTCCAAGTAAATTCAAAATAAAAAGAACTGCTGAAAGCAAGTGTTTTCAACAGTTCCCGAACAAATGGTAGCCCATAGGAGAATCGAACTCCTGATTTTATTTTATATAAATTGTGTATAATCATAATGGCTCGTAATTAACTGTATAACTTATTTTATTAAATATAACTATTCACATTGAAACACACTCATTTGTAACTATGGTGTTAAAATGGTGTTAAATTAACACCATAGTTATATATATATGCTAATTTATAGAATTATTTTCAATATTTTCTCAACATCTAAGTCATCCAAAAAATTCTTTACAGTATGATGAGTGAATTTTGATTTACCTTTGTTACATATTGATGATATATTCTCCTTAAGTGCATTTATTACAAATTCTGTTCTTATTAATAATTTATCTTTTCCATTTTTATTATAATCAATATTTAGTTCCTTTTTGCTTATCACTTGATATTGCACGTCTTAATGTACTTTCTTCTTGAGTATCCTTAAAACTTAAAGGAATTTTTCTCCCATAATATCCCTCTTATATTCCATAATACCATTTTTATACAAATTTAAATGCAATTAATTTGATTTATAGACATTTTTTACAAAATAATATAGAATAAAAAAGAACTTATATATTTATAAATTCTATAAGTTCTTTTTAAATATAATAGAGTTTCTTTTGTTATCTCTATTATAACACAATATTTTTCAAAATATAATATAAATAATGGAGGAGTCTATATGAGTAAGAAATTAGTTAGATGCTATGGGAGTAAAATGAGAGAAAATAATATAAGCCTTGATATGACGGTTTACAAAAAAATAATTGAAGATCTTTTTAATTGTAAAGATGTAAAAATAGTAGGAGGAGTTAATAAATGCTTAATATACAAAGGAAAAGATAATAACAACTATATGTCGTTAGAATATATAAAAAAAATCAAAAATTCAAATGTTGATGATAATTATATGTTTTTTAGAATTGGAAGAGAAAAAGATATTGAAGGAGCTGTTAAGAGGAATGTTCAAACCTTTGAAGGGAAAGAGGTTATTGATAAAGATGAACAAGATGAATATAATTTGGAAATATGCACATATATATTAATAGATTTAAAAAATGGTATAATATCAGAGCTATATGGTAGATTTGCTCCTACAGTTAGTTCATTTTCACAGATAATTAATATATTACTACAATCCTTAGAGAAGAAATATGAAAATGTAACCTTTAATTACGCTAACATAATGACAGAAGAAATGATTAATGCCTATGCAAATAATGCTGATAGACTTGGAAAGATGGTATATCAATTTGAAAAACCAAATGTGGATTTTTTAAAAAAATTAAACTTAACAGATGCACAAATAATAGCATTAAGTGAGCTAAATGTACTTGAAGTCGAAGTTACATTAAAAGGTAAAAATAAAATTCCTCTATCAGATAATGCATTAAAAATAAAACATGTATTAGAAGAAACAAAAAAATTACCACAAACTATTAGAGATAAAGTTAAAGTTATAGGAAAAGCTTCTAAGTCAGATACAAAGACATATACATTTACAGAAGAAAAAGTAACTTATTATATAGATGTACCATCTACTAAAAAAGAAGATGGAGAAAACAAAAAAATGAGCATAGAAGAAATTGGAGAAGAAGTATATAATAGAATGTATACTTTGTATTCTGAAAATAAAGAAGAGCTAGAATCATATATGTTATGATAAATAGAAGGAGATGTAAAGTGAATGAATATTATATTTTCAATTATAATGTTATCGATAGGCACTGTTATTTTAGGAAATACTCTTGAATTTAAAGCAATATGTGAAAGTCAATTTAATGTAATAACAATTAATACAGTAATTATTGGTTTTTTATTCACTTCATTATCTTTTTTACTTGGTTTTTTAAAAGAAGATTTGATTGATTATTTAGAAGATATGAATTGTATGGAAAATGTATACAAAAAAATAGAATCAGGTATAGGATTAGCTTGTTTTACAATTGGTTTATGTTTCTTTAATTTATTGTTTATAAATGAAACTCCTAATATTGGTGATTGTAAAAATTATCTTTTAGCAGCAGAAGTTTCTTTAGTTATATTATTATTTATAAATTTTATAATAGCATTAATAAATGTTAAAATTGTAATTAATGAAATAAGAAAAAAACGTAAACAAAAAAGAAATGAAGAAAAAGCTAATAATAAGTACCACTAATAAATTAAAAGGCTAGTACATAGATGTTACTCTACATACTAGCCTTTTAATTTTTTAACATAAAGCCATAGTTTTTAACGTATTAAATCCAACAATACCGTCTTGATCTAATCCATGAGCTCTTTGAAACTCAACTGTTCCTTGGTATGATTGATTACCAAATATCCCGTCTGGTGTTAACCCTAATCT
>SVCL01000023.1 GCA_015058405.1 Clostridium sp. | reverse complement strand
CTCAGACCAAGAATTTGCCTTAGGCTTCCTTCAGATTCCACCTCACGATGGACACCCTTGCCCTTGACTAGTGGTTCCCACTACCAAGCCCACAACGGACTTTCACCGTCGAGTTGTTGCCCATGCTGGGCACACAAAAAATAACCGCAAGAAATCAAATCTTGCAGTTACCTTTATAAACAAACTATAACCCTAATTCTTCAAACTTAGTAATAACCTTATTTACTATTCCATATTCAACAGCTTCCTTTGAATCTAGCCAATAATTACGTTCGATATTTTCCTCTACATCTTTCAAATCTTTTCCTGTAGCCTCACTAATCAACTTAGCAATTCTCTTCTTAATTTTAAGTATTTCCTTAGCTTCTATTGCTAAATCTGTAGTTTGACCACGTGCTCCACCTGATGGTTGATGAATCATATATCTTGTGTTTGGAAGAGAATATCTATTTTCCTTATCTGCTGCAAGATAAATAGTAATACCAGCACTAGCAACCCATCCTGTACCTATCATAATAACCTTTGGCTTAACAAATTGAATCATATCATGAATAGTATCTCCTGCTTCAACATGACCACCTTGACTGTTTATAAAAATCTTTATTGGTTCATCACTAATTTCTTGTAAAATTAATAACTGAGTACTTACCTTAGCAGCAAGTTCTTGATTTATTTCTCCTGAAATTATTATAGTTCTTGAATTAATTAATTTTTCAGTAAGAACATCTGTCTTACTTGTTTCTTTCTTATTGCAATCTTCACCATTTATAAATATTCCATTTATATTTTCCATAAAGTTACCTCCAAGCTTTTACTAATTTAAATACTTTATAGTAATATTCCTTTATTATACCCATATTACTAAATTCCAAACTTAAGGAGTATAATTTCCTTTTAATACTAATATATATCTACTTTTCCCTTATGTCAACTTATTCCAATTTATCAAAAAGTCAAGGACATTTTTCAATATAATAATTCCTTATAACTAATTATCCCTATAATAAAAGTACGGATACATCAAAGCTATAACACTCTGATATACCCATACCTAAACTACATTAACTATCTATTATTTACTTTCTTTTTGCTAAATATTACTATAGAAGTCATAGCCATCATAGCCATCACTACTAAAGTAGTAACATAATTACTGTCTGAAGTTTTTGCTGCATTTCCTAAAGCTTCATCAGCTGCATTATTATTGTCTACTGAACTGTCTACTGGATTATCAACAACATCGCCACCATTATTATCTATAACAGTACCTCCATTTTTATTTCCAGTATCACTACCATTGCCTTCATCCTTTTTAGGAGTATCATCCTTCTTAAAGCTTTCAGTTCCGACTAATACATAAGAAGATCTAGCTGGTACTACTACCTTATTTTCCTTAACTTCAGCAAGAGGTGCCTCACCAGCAATATTTTCATTAGCAACTACAGTCCAATTATCACTTGGTAAAGTTATTTCTACTGGGTTTTCATTAGCATTAAACGCTACAGCAATTCTTTTAAAAGAATCATTAGCTACATTTCCGTCTATAGTATAAGCAATAACATTATCCTCTGCAAAATTCTTACCTTTTTCTAAGAATACAAGGCTTTTTTGAATATCAGAAGTAGTATTCATTCTAAATGCCTTATGATTCTTTCTTAAAGCAATTAATCCTTTGTAATAGTTAAATAAATCACTGTATTCTTCTTTTCTAGCCCAATTAATAGCATTTACACTATCAGGAGATTTATAACTATTATCATCAAAAGTACCATCTTCTTTTACCTTAGTTCTAGCAATTTCTTCTCCTGCTTGGAAGAATGGAATTCCTTGTGAAGTAAGAATCAAACTTGCTGATAACTTATTCATTGCCACCAACTCTTCCTTAGTAGCTTTTTTATTTGTAATTTGCAACTTATCCCATAGAGTATTATTATCATGAGCTGAAGTATAATTAACAGTTTGATATGGTTCATTTGCCCAAGGTGTATTTCCATATCCAGAGTAAGGACCAGGACCTCCTTTATACTCTACTTGATTATGCTTAGTAGAAGCTACTATACCAAACTTAATAACATCCTCAAGACCAGCTTTTCCATTTATAAAACCAGGAGTTTCTGACTCAAATACATGACCTTTAATACCATCTCTCATATCATCACTAAATACACCTATTTGTAATTCACCATATTTAACAGTATTAACTTTTAAAGCTTTTTTATCATCTGGTAATGGAGAATCACCGCCTGTCCATCCTTCACCATACATTAAAATACTTTCATCAATCTTATTTAATTCTTTTCTAATTTCCTTCATAGTATCCACATCATGAATTGCCATAAGGTCAAATCTAAATCCATCAATATGATAATCATTTACCCAATGAAGAACAGAATCTATCATAAACTTTCTAACCATAGAACGTTCAGAAGCTGTTTCATTACCACAACCTGATGCAGAAGAATAAGTACCATCCTCGTTAAGTCTGTAATAATAGTCAGGAACTGCAAAATTCAAATTAGAATTAGTATTTGAAGTATGATTATAAACAACATCCATAACTACTCTAATACCAGCTTTATGAAGTTCCTTTACCATTTCCTTAAATTCAGCAATTCTTACTTCTGCCTTATATGGATTTGAAGAATAAGAACCTTCTGGAGCATTAAAGTTTTGTGGATCATATCCCCAGTTAAATTGAGGTATATCTAACCTTTCCTCATCAACTGATGCTATATCAAAAGAAGGCATTAATTGAACATGTGTTATACCTAATTCCTTTAAATGATCTACTCCTGTTTTTATATCACCTTTTCCAAATAATCTAGTACCTGCTTGCCATACACCCTTATACTTTCCTCTAACTTCTAAGCTTGCCCCTGAAGACTCGCTTTGAGTTAAATCTCTAATATGCATTTCATAAATTACTGCATCTGTTGCATCCTTAAATTCTGGTTTCTTTTCTAAATTCCATCCTGCTGGATTAGTAGAATCCATATCTATTACCATACCTCTGTTACCATTAACACCTAAAGCCTTTGCATATGGATCAGTAACTTCCTTTTCTTCTCCATAATTATTAACTCTGTAATTGTAATAAACTCCATTTAAATCCCCAGGTAATTCAAGAGTCCATACTCCCTTTTCCCCCTTAACCATATTCTTAACTTCTTTTGCATCTCCACCATTTCCTGCACTATATAAAGCTAACTTAACCTCTGATGCTACTGGTGCCCATAATACAAAAGTTGTTTTATCTTTTGAATAAAGAGCTCCTAGCTTACCATTATAAGTATATAAATTTGCAAATTCTTCTGAACCATATACCTTTCCTAAAGTAACTACTTTAGATTTATATCCCTCTATTTCCAAAGTATATTCTTTAGATAAATCAAGATTAGATTTAGTTACAATTACTGCTTTATTATTGTTTTTTAGAATCGTTTCCAAATCATCTATAGCTTTTCCATTTTCCTTTAAAACAACCTTTTTAGCAATATCATCTGATAACTTTATGTTAGTATTAAAACTTATCTCATTAATAGAATCAATTTGTGCTTTTGTTATACTTGGATTTTTTATTGCATCCTCTGCCTTATAAGCTATTTCTGATGATCCTTGTACTAAATAAGCATCAATTTCACCATTCTTATTAGCATAAGCTAAATTAATAAATCTATCATCTTGTCCATCTTTATCAGACCAATCAGGTTTTCTAATAATAACTCCAATTCCCTTATTATCTACAACTTTATCTCCTACAGATTTTACATTATCCATTTCAATTTTTGCAATCTTACCAAAAGAATCTTCCCCAGTAAAACCGTAACCGTTTCCAGGAATAATTGGATTATTTTTTATTGATGAATTAACCCATGCCCATACATCATAAGAAGAATAATCACCATCAAATCTATAATAATGAAGATTTAAAGTAACCTTATCAAATTCTGTATTTAACTTTTCTTCCTTAGCTGTTCTTTTTGAAAGATCCTCTTCATTATTAATAACTATTTCCTTATCACCTTCTGATAAATCAACAGTTTTATTTACGCCAAAGTAATTTTCTCTCCAATCATCAGAACCAACAGACTTTCTAAGAATATATCCAATAGAACCAGCTTCCTTAGTAGTTTTAATTATTGCATATTTACCATCTTCATCTTCTCCAAAGAAATCTACTCTTTTACCTTCCTTTCCATTTTCCCAAATCCAAAAGTTCCATCCATCATAATTTTTATCTTCTCTTTTATATCTAATTTTTACATAGACATCTTCTGAAGAATCTTTTTTGTCCTCTGCATTCGAGTTAACTGGTACTTGAATTAATGCTAATAAAAATATAAAACTAAGTACTTTTGCTACAACTCTTTTAAATTTCGCCATTTGCATACCACTCCTTATTTTTGATTAAATTCCCATTTAATTAAATTATAACCACTAACTAAGCCAATGTAAACCTATTCTTAATTTTTATACAAATTGGCTATTTTATAATGCAATGTGCATAATTTTTATATTTTCTACTTATTTTTTTAAAACATACTATATTAATTTATTGTAATCCTGCCTTTACTACAATATGACAAAGTATAAGTTAACTAGAAAAAAATTCACTATTTATTCAGCAAACTTTTTAGTTTCAATTAAGGTTGCAATGCTAAAGTTTAAGCATATTAAATACTAAACACTTAGGAGGAATTATTTTGAATAGAAAATTAATAACGACATTAATAGCATTAGCTTTAAGCATAAATTTATCAGCTGGAGTACAAACAACTGCAAAGGCAGCCACTACCCCATCCCATGAACCAATTGCTTTAGAATCTGTTTTAACACCTGATGAAGCTCAAACAACAATTAATTTAAATGATAATAACACTACAATAACAGGAAGTGGTGCTACAGTAGATAATAATAAAATAACTATTACATCAGCTGATACCTATAATATAACTGGTAAATTAACTGATGGACAAATCTTAGTAAACACAGAAGATACTGAGCAAGTAAGAATATTATTAAATGGAGTTAATATATCATCTTCTACTAGCTCTGCAATTTATATCTTAAAAGGTGATACTGTTTTAACACTAGCTGATGGAACTGATAATATTATTTCAGATGCTACAAATTATGTTTACGAAGATGAAACAGCTGATGAACCTGATGCTGCAATATTTAGTAAAGGTGATGTTGTAATAAACGGTACTGGTTCTTTAACAGTTAAAGGTAATTACAATACAGGTATAAGAACTAAAGATAATCTTACAATTGAAAGTGGAAATATTAATGTTACTTCTGTAGATGACGGAATTAAAGGAAAAGATTCTGTAACTATATTAGGAGGTAATATTAACATTACATCAGGCGCAGAAGGTATTAAATCTACTAATGATAAAAAAGCAACTAAAGGTTACGTTTTAATTGAAGGCGGAACATTTAATATAAATTCTCAAAATGATGCTATTCAAGCAGAAAGCACTCTTACTATAAATGATGGAGACTTCACAATAGTATCTGGTAATGGTAGTGAATATGGTCCTGAGCATAAAGATGATACTCCTCCAATGCCTGGTAATGGTATGGGCGGTGAAAACATGACTCCTCCTCCTTTTGGTGGTGAAGGTATGACTCCTCCTTCTAATAGTAATAGTACTAATACAGACTCAACTACTGATGATTCTGTTAGTACAAGCAGTAAAAGCTTAAAAGCAAATACTGCCATAACAATAAATGGAGGTACTTTTAACATAAACTCTGCTGATGATTCTATACACTCAGATGGTGAAATAACTATTAACAATGGTACCTTCACTCTTGAAACAGGTGATGATGGTATTCATGCTGATAACACACTTACAATAAACCATGGAAACATAACTATAACTAAGTCTTATGAAGGACTTGAAGGTGGGCATATTACTATAAACCAAGGTAATATAGACATAACTTCTAGTGATGATGGTATTAATGCTGCTGAGGATACAACTACTAACGCAGCTACTGATGCAACCACAAAAGTTGCTCCTAACATGCCAGAACAAGATTTATCATCAAGCACTGCAACATTAACAATTAATGATGGATATGTTGTAATAAACACTACTGGTGGTGATGGTTTAGACGCTAATGGCTCTATTTATGTAAACGGGGGTACCACTATAGTTAATGGATCTTCTGCTGACAATAACGGTGCCTTAGATTATGATGTAGAAATGATAGTAAATGGTGGTACTATTGTAGCTGCAGGAAACTTAGGAATGGCTGAAACTCCTAGTGATTCTTCTACTATAAATACATTGAACTTACAGCTTTCATCTCAAACTGCTGGCACTTTAGTTCATGTTGAATCAGAAGATGGAGAAGAAGTTATAACTTTTGCACCTAATAAAAATTATAATTCAGTTGTTATTACTTCTCCAAAACTTGAATCAGGAAAAACTTACACTGCATACACAGGTGGTACTTCTACTGGAAACAATGTAGATGGAATATATAAAGATGGTACATATTCTGAAGGTACTAAAGTTGGAACTGCAACAATTTCTAATGCAATTACAACTTTAACTGAAGATGGTGTAACTGTTAATACAAGACCTGCTCCTCCTGAAGGTGGTTTTAATCCTGGAGATGGAAGCACTGTACCTACACCTCCTAATAATAACGATAATAATTCTGGAAGTACAGAAGCACCTCCAGCTGAAGATGATAATAACACTTCTGATGAAAACGGAAATGATTCTACTGAAGATTCATCAGATTCTAATGCAACAAAGACTGGAGATAATAGTACTATGCTATCTTACTTATTAACTTTAGCATTATCAAGTATTTACATGGCAGCATTCTTTGGTAAAAATATCTTCAAAAAAATATGAATAAATAAAAAATTGTGGAGTATATCTTCTTAACTAAAGATTATACTCCACAATTTAAATCTCCATCAAAAAAGGTGCTGTAGCGCAAATAGTAAATTGTGTACCAGCTCTTTTTTTATTATTCTACAATATAAGCACTAACTATTTCTGCACAATATACAATATGCATATCTATTTTTCCTGCTTCATTAGCTGCATAGAACTTATCTGCATTTTCCTTTGTCATTGCTTTTAAATCTTGTTCTTGTTTGTAAATAACCTTACATTCAAGAGTTAATGGTAGTTCCTTAATTGCAGGAACTGAAATATTCTTAGGTTCTTCAAGTGTTAAGTTTAAATCCTTAATCTTATCCATATCACGTCCAGACTTAGATCCACATACACTTAATATTTTCTTATCAAATTCACCTACTGGCATATTTATAGTAAACTCAGGGTTTTTATCTAAATTTTCTCTAGAAAAACGACTTTCTCTAACGAAAGCTGTAAATATTGGCTTTCCCCATTCAATTCCAAGTGTTCCCCATGAAATAGTCATAGAATTTACTTTTCCATCTGTCTTTGTAGTTAATAAAACACCTTTTTCAACTGCTTTCATAATTTCCTTAGCATAATCTAATACATCTATTTCTTTTTTCATAATATACCTCCAAAAAATAACTTACTTTAATAGTAAAATAATGATAAGAAATTAGCAAGATTATCCTTGAAAATTTATATTAATTTACATCAATTTTAATTTCTTTAACATTTAAATCTAGTGCAGTACATGCTGCTAATATAAAAGGTTTATAAAAATTCTTAACTTCTGTACAAATATTTTCATCCATACAATGCCAAAGTAAAATATCTCCTTCTAATTCTGCACTATGACATCCATAGTTAAAATACTTCTTATAAGATTTTTCTGAAATATCCTTTTTTATAATTTCTTTTATTCTATCTGAAAGTTCTTGTTTTTCTGACATATATATTTTCCTCTACTTATCTAAACATTTATCTAAAGATTCTTTAATAAAGTTTTTATCCATATTTTGACCAATAAATACTAACTTTATAACTCTATCGCCATAAGTATCATCCCAATCCTTCTTTAGGCTTGGATTTCTACGGAAAGCTTGGATTTTATCATATTCAGTTCCTGCAGCTATCCATCTACCCATAGCAACTGATTGCATTTGTTGTCCAGCTTGTTCAAACATATAAGACATATCTTTCTCATCTGAAAACCATAATATACCCTTACATCTTATTACATTCTTTGGCCACTTATTTACAAACTCTTCAAACTTATTTGTATTAAACGGATGTCTTCTTTCATAAACAAAAGTTGATATACCGTATTCCTCTGTTTCTCCTTCTTCTTCCTCTTCTTCATCATTTTCTAATTCCTTAATCCAACCTGCTGACATACTAGCTTCTGCAAAATTAAATGCTTTAGTATCTAATATGTCACTAACTTCAACCTCACCATAGTTAGTTTCTATAACCTTTGCAGTAGGTTGAAGTGTTTTAACTATAGCTCTTACCTTAGCTAACTCTTCTTCTGTTAACTCATCAACTTTATTTAAAATTATAGTATTACAGAATTCTATTTGTTGAATTAATAAATTTTCAATATCTTCATCATCTATCTTTTCTGTTTCAAGTAATTTTTCTCCACAAGAGAATTCACTTGCAAGTCTTAAAGCATCAACTACTGATACAACATTATCAAGTCTACAAATCTTAGGTAAACCTTTTTCTTCTAATAATGTATCCATCATTGATATAGTTTGAGCTATAGGAATAGGTTCACATATTCCACTTGCTTCTATTAATATATAATCAAAACGTCCTGTTCTTATAAGCTGTGTAATTTGCTTTATTAAATCTAATTTTAATGTACAACAAATACATCCATTTGATAATGGAACTAGATTTTCCTCTTCTTCTGTTGCTATTCCGCCTTTGTCTATTAATGATGCATCAATATTAACTTCTCCAATATCATTAACTATTACTGCAACCTTGTATCCTTTTTGATTGTTTAATACATGATTTAATAAAGTGGTCTTTCCTGCACCTAAATAACCTGTTAATAAAGTTATTGGTACCATTCTTACTGACATAAAAATTACTTCCTTTCACTTCTATATTTATATGTATTAGTTTTTGTTCAAAACTCAAACAACAATAAATTACAATGAAAATTTTAGCATTTTTGAACCATTTGTCAAATGTTGTTTTTTATCTTAAAACCTCAACTTCATTAATATCTAAAAACCTATGTTTATCAGTATTGCCTTATAAAAAAAGTTTATACTTTCTTTTGCGGCACTATAATTATTTTTTAACATATTTGACGACTTACATATCAAAAAGCTAGTAATAATCAGTGCTCGCTCTCAAAAAAGTTTTATAATTTCCTATACGTTAAAAAACAGTCACCTATTTAAACATAGGTAACTGCTATAATTAATAATTTTTATTGGCGTAAAAATCTTAAATTAGCAAGTGTAACTGGGAATACATAATCTAAAGTTAATGATGGAGTCCATGTGAAATATTCACTATACTCTACTGAAGCATATAAAGATTGTGGTATCTTTGTATAATGTTTATTTGCTTGTATTTGAATAAAGTCTATACCTGTACCGTATTGACAGCTATAAGTATCTGATCCCATTTGTAAATACTTAGTTAAACCTATCCAATATCCTCTTCCATCACTAGTTATACTTGCACCAGTAGTTACTGATTGATCTGGAATAAATGCTGCATTAGAAAGATCTAAAGTATATTTATCTGAATACTTACAAGCGTGAACATTATAAGTTTTACTATGATCAACATTATAATATCCAAAGTTATAGTTTATATCTGTATTTATTCTAGTGCTTCCACTATAATAAGTATTACCAAAATATAATTTATAATTTGATTCACTATATTCACCTTTACTTTGTACTACAACATACCAAGTTCCTGCTTTAGGTAACTTTGCATAAAAGCATTCTGAAGTGCTTCCAGTTTCAAGCTTATAAGCTGCTGTACTTCCATCTGCACTTATAGCAACTAAATCATAATCGCATCCTTGTGGTATATCAGTTAATATAAATGAATATATAGTACTGTTTACATCACTCTGATCTACATTAAGTGTGTACCAATCCACATCATTTTCTGTACCTAAGTTAGCACTAATTACTTTATTTTGAAGACCAGATTTTGCTGTACTAGAATTATTATTAGGTTCATAAGCATCAGTAGCATTTGGTGTTGCTGCACCTCTTAAATTAAATTTAGACTTAACCTTATTTGAATTTAAAATATTTGATGCATCGGCTCCATCTTTACATTCAACAAAATTTGAACCTTCTTTAATGTCATTTGAAATTGAATTAGCCACATTATTATCAGCAACTTGTATATTCTCTGCTTCATTGCTTTCCATAGCTTTAGAATATACAGGAACTGAACATAATATGCTAGCTGTTAATAAAAGACCTAAAATTTTTTTCACTAAAATCCCTCCTTAAATTACACTCTCTTTTATTTTACCATATTTATTCATTTTATAATAAAATTATAATATTTTATAGCTTTTTCCAGGATATACATTAGGATTTTTTTATCTCTCCTTTTACTTTATATTTTAAAATAGAATCAGGAGATTCTGTTGATTGTGTAAGTTTAAAAGATGTTGATACTCGCATCAAGAATAGCAATTCCTTGGAATTTAAATAATCAAACATCTCATATGAAGGATAGCCCCTATCAAAAAGAATAATACTTTTTGAGTACAGAAAGTATTTCCTATTGTTTCTATGTGTTGTTTTGCAATAAGTCTTTCACTCGTTTTAAATTTAGTAATCCTAGCATCTACAATAATATCATTTAATACATCATATAATGCTGACGCTGTCGCAACAGCTGTTTTGGTAGTATTTTGATTACTACTTAATCCAAAGTATTCCCCACATTCTTTTGTATCTGGTACTTGCAATTAAGTTCCATCCACAGCTAAAATATTAAATCCATTCCAAGTAGCTAAACTATTATTTAAACTATAATATCTGTCAACAAAAAGTCTGCATAACTCTGCAAAAGCCTCTGGTGATATATTTTGTCTTGCTTTAGAAAATGCTTGCTTTGTTATTGATGGAAATTTTAAATATTTATGATCTTCAATAAAATTATTAATTTCAGAAGATATAATTAAACCTCGCTATAAATTTATTCATCTATAGCGAGGCCGCAAATTTTTCTGCTATTGTCAATACCTTTTTATAAATTTTCTATTTTTTCTTAAGTTGACGACATTGAGTGCACGCCCATGCTAGGGGCACCCAAAAAGGCTAAAACTCTATAAAGCTTTAGCCTCTATGTATTATATCAGTTCTTTCATAACTCTTTCTAGCATTTCTCCATCATTAAGAATTATTCGAAATATATCATCTTTTCTATTATTAGCAAATGTCTCCCAAGTACCTTCATTTCCTGTTAAGAATTTAATTATTGTTTTCATTTCAGAATTACCTTTACCCAAGTCAGTCTTACTTACTTTTTCATTTTTGATATCTTCTTCTTTAATTTCATCTATACCTTTCATTGTTTCTTGAATAGTATAACTTTTATCAGTATAACTTTTATCTTTATTGTTTCTTCTTAATTGTTTGATATACTCATCTATTTTTATTTCATTAATTCTTTTAATTTTTCCTTCTTTAAGGTAACTTTTTAAAAATTCTATAACAGCATCACATTCACTGTATCCCTCTTTTACCTTTATACAATAAGCTTCTTTTCCATTCTTAGCTATAGTTTTTCCCATTTCAAAATTTTTTCCATCTTTTATTCTATCTAAGTTTTCATAGGTTACTCTAACCTTCATTTTTGTAAATATGCTTCTTACTACTATTTCTTTCATAATATTCCTCCTAAAATCATAATAAGCTTAGTGTAAAATTACTGTAGGAAAAAAATAAAAGAGACTAGCTCCGTATGTTATTATTAAATTACAACCAAAAAAAACATACAAAGGAGCTAACCTCATGAACATTATACAACAAGTAATTGAAAAAATCACTAAGG
>SVCL01000177.1 GCA_015058405.1 Clostridium sp. | reverse complement strand
CTTTAATAGTGGCTATAAAGCTGCAAAGAAGGATTTAGAAAAATCTAAAGTTAGATATATTTATGATGCTGCCGCAAACGGTAGACCTATAGAAGAAATTTTTGAGTCATTAAAAATAGCTTATTAAAGTTTGCTTTTTATCCAACTGTAAAATTATTCAAGTAAAAATGCACTATTATAGTTAATATACTTTTTATTACATGTTGTTGCGTAAATGTACATACAAGTTATAATAAAAAACAACTTTATTTTTATAATATATCCTACTTACTTTTTTATAATCTCTTACAAGAATCTCTTACTATTAATTCTATAGGATAAACATACTGAGGTATTTCTATCCTCTCTTCTATCATGTCTATAATGCATTTTGCAGCTTGCTTCCCCATATCCTTCTTAGGATGCTTTATTGTAGTAAGCTTAACTTCTGATGACACAGCTAATAAAGAATCATCAAAGCTAGTTATAGATATATTTTCAGGTACTTTAACTCCTTCTCTTCTTAAAGCACTAATTACTCTAAGAGCTATCTGATCATTATAGCAAACTATTGCAGAAGGTCTATTTTCTAAACTTAATATTCTTCTTACAAATTCATCTACATACATATCCCTATTATCAGTTATATATTCTCCAATAATAGATTTATTCTCCTCTATATTATATTGATTCAAAGCCTTTAAATAACCTTTTCTACGCCTTTCACCCTGCAAATCATCGATTTTAAATAATGCCGCAATATTAGTATGACCAAGCTCTAGTAAATATGTTGTTGCCTTATAACCAGCTTGTTCATCATCCACCATTATGTAAGCAAGATCATCTAAATTACAATTTGAATTTATGGTAAGAAACTTCACATTCTTCTTTCTAAGCTTTTTTATACTGTCATAAGATAATGTATTAATATTACTTTGAGCAGGTTCCATAATTAACCCCTCTATATCTTGACTCACAATATCTTCGACACAATGTTTTTCATTTTCTATATCATTATTACTACTAAATAATAATAAATTATATCCCTTTTTCCTAAGTTCTTCTTCAATTCCAGATATTATAGTTGGAAAAATATAATCTGAAATATAAGTAGTAAGTACTGCTATATTTTTTTCTTATCATTCTCTCTCTTACTAGAAAAAAAACTTCCCCTTCCTCTTTCTTTGTATATCCATCCTTCTTGGACTAAATAGCTTAATGCTTGTCTTACAGTATGTCTACTTACATTAAACAACTCTGCAATTTCGTTTTCAGATGGCAACTGTTCTCCTATAGAAACTTTATTTTCTTTTACTAAGTTTATATAATAATTTTTAATTGTTTCGTATTTTGTTTCGTTTTGTTTCAATAATTATCAACTCTTCCATCAAATAAATGTATACTTAAATTTATTTTAAACTTATAAATTTTAATGGATTAAAGCAAAATTATAGATTTGTTATTACTAGTATTGATGTGACCTGTTGAAATGAAAAGATACGCCAAACCTCCTAGTGACAGTTTTTCTTTGAAATCACAACCTTCTTTAAAGAAATGTGCTAACGCTAAGAAATTAAAAAAAAAGTTGTATATTAAAATAAAGATGTTACAAACCTTTAATACTTTAAGATACAACTTTTTTTATATTATTTATTAATCTCAACTGAAGGGAACTTTATGTTTTTATATTTAACAAACTTTTCTTTAACAGTATCTAAATTTTCTTTTGTATAGAATCCGCCTTGAGTATATGCTATTTCTTTCATATGTTCTCCTCCACCTTCTTTGCTTGTCCTATCTCTACATAAACCATCTTCAGAAATTACAAACTTCCATTTACCATCTTCAGTTTTTTCTAAATTTCCGCCTGCACCGCAAACTTGACATTCTACTGGAAAGCAAATTCCATCCCATCTAGGTTGACCTAAAACTAATGCATTTGAATGACAATTTGGACACCATCCCATATCCTCATCACCCAGCCATTTTCTTTCCTCTACAGGAGTGTTTAATGCTTTCATTATATTATTTCCTACTTCTTCAGCACGCTTAATCATATCATCATGTAATAAACATTGTTTTGGTGCAGGAACTCTAGTTGCTAAATACATATCAATAATTTTAGCACCACTTGTTAAACATGCTGCTTGCATAGATTCTAGTGCCATAGACTGCCATGATGCTGTTGAACCTCCAACTGCTATTAATGCCCCTACTCTATCTATATGTTTTAGCTTTCCTTTAGCTTCTAAGTATCCAATAGTATATCCTAAATTTCTATGCATAAACTTTAAAAATGTTGCACTTGCCATAAGTTCATATGTTGGAACAGAAAAAATTAGTGCATCTTGCATTAATAGTACATCCATTATAGCTTTCTTATCATCCTTATCTTCTAACACACATTTAAGTTCTTTTCCATCAGTCATATTATGAGTACAAACTGTACATCCTGTACAATCTAGAATATTATAGTCTCTTAAATTAATCATAGTAACTTCAGCACCTTGCTTTTCACATGCTAAAAGTGCTTCTTTTAATAAAATTTCTGAATTAGAATCCTTTCTCCCTGCTGTAATTCCCATTACTTTAAAACTCATTTGTAACATCTCCCATTTCTCTTATTTTCCCCTATTTTATCTTACCACCCATATCTTTACACAAATTTATTTTATCATCTATTTTATTTAGTATCAATTTACATAATGTGTAAGATCCAAAGTAAATTATCCTTTTTAGATATAACCCAAAATACCCAATACCTATTTCAAAATAAGTATTGGGTATTTAATCATTCAACTCATAAAGTTATTATTAAACTAATTGTTTGCCTCTTTACTATAAAATTATGGTAAGAAGTTTTCAACAACTACTCCATAGCCAGCTTTTTCTGCTTCTGCATATACATAATTACCTAATGCAATATCTAATATACCTAATCCAAAAGGACTAAACATTACTGGTTTTTTATCTACTCTATTATTTTGCTTACCAGATAATATGTCAGCTAAAGGACAACGTATAAAATCTCTAGTATTTAATTTTTGTTCAGTTAAATGAACTGAAGCTCTTTCTATTCCATTCTTTGTGTTATTAGGAAAAGATGATATCCACTTCATTCCTGCCATATTAACATCTCCACCAACATATGCTGGTAATCCTATAATTCTGTTAACATTATCATTAGGAAATCTTAAAAATATTGAATGTGGAAGTAAAGTTAAATTTTCATTATGCATAATATAAGCATCTTTAACTATTTCTATAACTTCTTTCTCATTTCCTTCTAAAACATTATTTACATCCTCTGCTCTAAGTATTCTTATGAAATTTTCCATATGTATTCCCCTTTTCATTCTAATTAGTATTATTATGTTTCTGATATTCTCTTAATTAATTAATTTGAATAAAGAGTTTATAAATATCTTCCCCTGTCATGTATTATTATGTCACATTTTGAATTTTTAGCCATATTATGATTTATTTTCGTAAATCCTACATAATTCCACATTATTATTACATATTCATTTTTAAAAGGATATGCTCATCCTTGAAAATATCATAAGATTTACACTAATATTTTTTAATTTTAAAAAAACTATACACATAAAAACTTTTTTTAAAAATTTTAATGTGTATAATTCTTATTTAAATTTATTTTAAGGTAGGGCTAGCACATAATTAAAAATTACTATTTGTGCAACAGCACCTTATTGAACATTTTCTATATTAAAGTTTATTGTCTTATTAACATCAGTATTTGCTAGATTAGTGAATGTTGAAGCCACTTCCCATGTATTTCCGTCTAAACTAGTAAAGATCTTACCACTCTTTAATCTTCCTGGTTGACTATATGTAGATTTTCCAGTTGGCTTAAATCTTACATGAGTAACCATATAGCCATCAAATCTTTCTCCACAAGTTTAGCATCTCCATAAACAGCATGATCATATCCATTTGACCCATTATCATGTGCATATAATTTGATGTAGTTAGCATTTTCTATGTTTATATCAATATAAGCACATTCTTGATTTGACTTTAATAATCCCACTTCATCTACTAAAGTCCAGTCAGTACCATTTACTAATGTATAAACGCTAAACTTTGCACCACCTTTAGATTGATCTAATCCTGCGTAAGTAACAAGTCTGCTATACTCCTTTTTATATTTTGATACATCATAAACTAATGTTGAAGTAGCATGCGCTGCCATTCCTTTTTTGAATTCTACTACCTTCCCATCAACAATAAGTTTAATTTGTTCTACCATCAACGTTAACATCCTTTTTTATTGAACCCCAACCTGCACTTGAAAGTGTAGTATCGTATTCAATATCAGATAGATATAGTGAATCTGGTGTATTTTCTGATAACCCATTACCTAATTCTATATTTTCTATCGTTTCGTTTACAATTTGTGAGTTTGTTTCTGTTGCTTTAACTACTTGAACGTTACCTAATATTAATGATGTAGCTAATGCAACTGTTATTAACCTTGATAATTCTCTTTTTTTCATTTTTTATCCCCTTTGTGATATTTTTTTTCTTGAGCGCACTAATATATTATCATCCTTTTTCATTTTATATGTATTTTTAGCACGAATTCATTATGAACTTACCTATTATTTACCTAGAATTTCCGTAGCTTTTGTGTATTTAAAGTGGATAAATTTTCTTGCACATGAATACTTAACCTCATCATCTTATTTCTCATGTAAATATTTCAACTTTATCAAATATAAAAAATATATATAAGAGATTTAACTTATAATGTTATAGTAAAAAAAGATAAAATAAATCAGCTAATCTCTACAAAGCTAATTTATTTTATCTTTTTCATATCATAATATCTTTAATACCACATTATTCCACATCTAATTTCTTAAATGACTTATTTAATGTAATTATGCATGTTGTTAATATTACTGCTAATCCAGCAAACATAAAAATCACCCTAAATTGAGCAGCATTACTTCCTATAATTGAATAAATCGGAAAATAATTATTCTCTATATTATTTAATGCATTAGGAATAATATAATCTGCTAAAGGACCTGTTAAAATATATGAAATAGGCATAAAACATTTTAATACCATAAACCTTGCAGATGTAACTCTTCCTTGAATCTCTTCAGGAGTTTTAGCCATCCATAAACTTCCTGCTATTGCACTTGCTACTGGTATAAAAATAGAAAATATAAGTCTTCCTATTGCTACCAAAATTATAGATTCAGTAATTCCCATCATTAATAATGCTATCCCTGTACATATAACTGAACCCCTAATAATAACTGAAGGCTTAAATTTAGATTTTGAAAATGTTATAAATAAACTACCTAAAAGCATTCCACCTCCACCAAACGCTCTTACTATACCTAACTCAATACTACTTCCTACAGAAAGACTTAAAGGTTCAATTAAGGCAGATGATATATTAAATAGAAAATTTAATATTGTAAAATAAATTAATAACAACAACAAACTCTTTTGAGAAAAAATAAACTCAAAACCTTTCCAAATATTCTCTTTAACCTTATGGTCACCTTCATCTGCTACCCTTTCTGTTGAAAAATTCTTAGATTCTACTCCACAAAATAGCAGCATAGATATAATATAAGTACTAATATCAATAATTATAATTCCTGTTAATCCTATTACATAATAAAGAACACCAGCTATAATTGGTGCAAATATAGTAGTTATTGAATCTAAAACTTGATTCATTCCATTTGCCTTTTTCAAATTACTTTTTTCCACCAAAGTAGTTATTGATGCAGTATATGCATTTTCATCAAACATATTTGCCGTAGCACTAATTAATGTTAATATACATAATACAACTATATTATATTCAAACATTTTAACATATAAAAATAAAAAAATACTTACAATAGCCGCTACTGAATCTGCTATAATAATAATATTTTTTCTCTTATATTTATCAGATAAATATCCACTTAACGGTCCTAATACAATTGATGGCAGAATAGAACATAATAAGGTCAACGCCATTGGAGTTGCCTTTCCTGTCACATCGAATATCCATACACCTATTCCAAATTCAGTGATCCCTGTTCCTATTATAGAAATTAGCCTTGATATCCAAACACGTATAAATACTGAACTTAATCCATCCAAAAAAAAATCTCCCCTTTATCAAAAATAATTTAAAAAACTTATTTAAGTACGTAACTCTAAATAAGTTTTAATTTTTTCTATAGTCTCATAACTAAATTTCCCATCACTTTTTCTAAAAAAATGATTTATTTGTTCAACAAATATGGTTATCTCTTTGTTCATTTTTCTTAATTCCTTATACAGACTTACATGATCATTAAAATCAATTGCACAATCATTTTCCCCAACTATCATTAATATATCTTGTGATACATTCTCCCATTCTTTCTTTATATCTATATCCTGAATTTGTTGAGTATATCTATAAGTATGTCCTAAGAAAAGATTATCTTTATCTAAAAATAATTTATAATAAGTATCCTCTTCCAAAACTTCTTCAAGTGACTTTTTCTCTATTAACAACTTGTTCAAAAAACTAAAATACTTTGTTGCCTTTTCCTGTATAAATTCCTTTTTTTCTTCTCTTAACATTGATTGGCGTATTATATTTTTTAATAAATAATTATCCAAACTTGAAATTATGGTATCAAATATAATAACACCCTTTATATAATTCTTATTAACATTTGCAAGTATAGGAGCCATAACACCACCCATACTATATCCAAACAAGAACACATTAAATCCTTTATTATTAAGGTACTTTATTGCTTCATTATATAAATCTACAATTTCGTTAAATGTATACTTATAACACTTATCTCCTTCACTATCTCCATTTCCAAAAAGATCCACCCTAGCTACTGAAATTTTATTTTCACTTAATCCATATACTAACTCTTTATAAGAATGATTCTTTGCAAATGGAATATCTATAGAATTACATTCTACTCCTTGTAATAGCAAAACTATATTTTTATTTAAATTCATTCTATCATTCTTACATGTAATTATTACCCTAAACCCTAAACCTTTATATAAAAAACTATCATAAATAGTTTTATAAGTTTCTACTACTTCTTCAGGATATTCAATCAATATGCTATTAACCCGAATTCTTTTTCCTTCTCTTTCTATATCTAATTCTACATTATGTTTATATGATTCATCATATATCATATTATTTAGTTCCTTTAATGTACTTACCTTTTGTTTATTTAACTTGCAAATAATATCTCCCTTTTGCAAATTAACATCTTTACTTATTACTTTTTTTACTACTACTTTTGAAGATTCTTCTTTACATATTATTCCCAAGTAAAATCTTCTTTTTAACATATTACTAGTTGCTTTCAATGATAACACCTTCTTTATAAAGATAATTCATATCACTAGCAATCTTTCCTCTATAATATTTTTCATTAAATATATCTCTAAGTGTGAATACACCCTTATGTCTATTAAGAAAACATAAATCTTCTTTGTTTATTAAATATATACTATCATTAAGTTCATTAAATATGTATATTTGCTCTTCAATGCTAAAGCTACCATTAAACCAATCAAACATACTATTTATTACTCTACAATGTTTCTCTAACGTATAATTCTTCTCATCCACAATGTTGATTCTATTTATTTTTTCTTTTTTAAAAGGTAAAAATAATAAATGATTTCTAGATATGAGTACAAAATCCATAAGTCTTCCTAATACATCATCTGTATATAAAGACTTAACAAGTTCTTCACTTTCTCTTCTTGTAATTCCCTCTAAAGCTTTATAGTTATCATAATTAGCAAGCTCACCTTTATTATCTATTATCCTTATATGATACCTTTCTGGACTTTCATGTACAGGAATACTTTTTAATAACATAAAAGTTCCAGTACTTGCATACTGAATATTATCAATATTTTCTCTAACTAAGTTAATAGTCATTTCTGCTTCTTCTTTAGTTTCTGTTGGAAATCCTATAAAAAACATTGGCATATTCTTAATTTTATATTTACCACATAAAGCAAAAATTTTACTAATATCCTCTACCTTTGTTCCCTTTTGCATTAAATCCAGCACTCTAGTAGATGCAGATTCAAACCCAAAAAACAACAATCCACATCCACCTTCTTTTATAGTCTTAAAATATTCATCATCAAAGTAAGATTCTAATCTCATTTCTCCATACCATGAAAAACCAAGATTATTATCACTATTATATTTAGCAATATTTTTAGCAAATATAGGTGGTATAGCCTCATCAACAAAGTAAAAATTCTTAGCACCATACAAACTATTTAACTTTTTCAAATCGTTAATTGCCTTTATGTGTAAATCATTCAAACTAGATTTCTTTATCTGCTTGTCTTCATATTTTTCATAAGAACAAAACCTACATTTCTTCCAATAGCACCCCACACACAGTACATATGGCAATACAACTTCAGGAGTGAAATATTTATTCATAACAAAATCTTCAAAGCAAGGTAAGCTTCTTACAGTTACTGCACTGCTATACCTTTCTCCAATAAATTTCATTCCATCACTAACTAAACACCCTGAAATATTATTTATACTCTTTTTCGTAAGTATTTCTAACCAAGGATTTTCCCCAGAAAAAGGTATTACAGCATCAAAATACTTAGCGAATATTGCTATTGTATAAATGTCTTCCATATAAGAAGGAAACAATGACCCTCCCCCTATTATTTTTATATTTTTATTATATCTTTTTATAATACTAGCTAATGTTAATGCAGGAATTACTTGATTAAAATAATTCACGGATATGCCTACAAACATAGTATCTTCTTGAATAATACTTTCAAGTTTTTCATAATAAAAATCTATTAATGGATTCTCTTTTTCATTGTTTATATAACTTTCTACATTTTCACTACTATTTGTATCTTTTGCAAATTCAATGCCTTCTCTAGATACAATACTTGGATAATAACATGCACTATATAATTTAAGTGCCCTTTCAAATATAGATGAATACTTTTCGTATAAAAGCCAATCCCCATATGTATTCTTATCTTTCAAAGCATTTACTGCTTCCTCAATATTTTCACATATGTAATCAGAGTTAATATCACATTCAAAAAAATACTTATATTTATTAATATCAGTAGTATTATTTAAATCCTCTAACCTTCTCTTAACAAACTCTTTTCTATCTAATATTCTATTTTTATCAGTACAATAATAAAAATAATCTATACTTAAATCATAACACTTAACCCTAATATCACTATTTTCATTTAAATATCCCTTTATTTGTGATATTCCTAAAGGTGGCATACATACATCTGCAATTGGTATTGATATCAAAGAAGCTAACACCTATAACCCTCCTCGACTAATTCACGCTATCTTCTAATAGATGAAGGCAATACTCATTTTTATTTACTTGTCCTGTTGTATTAAAAGCTAATGTAGTACATCCACCTCTACATACTAATCCATACTTACACTTTGCACATTCACCACCTAATTTGTCTGGACTAAATTTTCTATTATATTTAAAAGAATTTTCATCATTCCATATATCCTTTATAGATCTTTCTCTAACGTTTCCTTCTATAAATTCTTCTCTTTGAAGAGATAAACATCCTTTAACATTTCCGTTAGACTCTATTCCAAGAACTTTACATCCTGCCATACATCCTAAAAACATTCTTTCCCCAGTTGTACTACTATTATTTCTTAGTAATAATTCATCTTTTGAACAATATCCTATAGAATCTGCTAAAGTGATTTCAACTAATCCTCTTTCTCTAGTATCTAAAATAAACTGTGCAACATCTTTTAGTCTCTCTTTTGGTAATAACATTTCTGCATTTTTTTCTAAGTTCCCCATAGGTATTCCAAGTTGTAATTGCCAAAAAGATGCTTTTAAAGAATGAACTATTTTTTCAACCTCTGGTAATAAATCAATATTTTCTTTCATAACTGTAGTTATTATATTGACTTGAATTCCTACAGCTTTTAATGCCTTTGCTGCTCTCATAACATTATCATATGCAAACCTATTTCCTCTTAAATAATTATGGAATTCCTTAACTCCATCTAAACTAAGGGCTACTAATTTTACACCTGCTTTTTTTATTCTTACAGCCATATTATCATCAATAAGCATTCCGTTTGATATCATCTTTAAATAGAACCCTTTGCTTGATGCATATTGGGCAAGCTCCTCCCAAAAATCACATAAAAGAGGTTCACCACCAACTAGACCTATTTCTTCACATCCTAATTCCTTTAAATCATCTACTATCTTAATCATTTCTTCTTTTGTTAACTGCTCACCTTTTCTATTATCTTCATAGGCATTTAAACTTGATCCACAATGTTTACACTTTAGATTACATTTAAAACATAATTCAAGTAAACACTTTCTAGGTATATATTCAATTTTATCTATAATCATATCGTACATATATGTACACCTCAATTCTTATTTTTATATAAAAGAGTGGTACAGTTTAGCCTGTACCATCTCTTTGTAAAGTTATTAATTATTCTTCACATTCATCTGCTATATCTCCAGCACCATATGCAATAAGATCTGACTTTGATGAAGAAAATTTAGTGCAGTTTCCTGTAGGAAGTTCGTTTTCTACTTGAGATATTAAATCATCAATTGTAAGCTTATTTCCTTTCATTATGTACACCCCCTTATTCATTTAATTTAGTCTAAATTAAAAAACAATGTATTACATATAATGTAATACATTATTTATTTTACCATATAGCAAGACTTTGCTTCAATGTTTTATTTCCTTTTTTTACTTTTTATATTTATTTTTGACTTTACTGTATATATTTTTCTTTTTATGCTGAAAAACTTAATTAATAAAACAACAGTAGCTATCCGTTTTACACCAGCTTATATTTTTCAAAGTTTAATAACCGTTTTTCTATAAGTTTGTAAACACACCCAACAAATTCAAAATACCATATCCCCATTCTATATTAGGATATATGTCATTTTTTCGCCTATATGTTCCTCTTAACATATAGGACTTAAGAGTTTGAGAATACATATAAGGATCATTCCCCTCTACTATTCCCCATTGAAATAATAATAAAGCTGCTCCTGTAGCTACTGCAGCTGATACACTTGTTCCAGTAATATAAACTCTTTGATTATCTTTATATATACATTTTACATTTACTCCACCAGCAGCAACATCTATTTCATAAGCTTCCATTGCTTTAGCAGCTAATCCTGACTTAGGATAAACAGTTATATTAGTTTGATCATAGTTACTTATAGTTAAAGAATACCTACTTGTACTTGGATTAGTAATTGTTCCACTAGTACATGGAGAAGTTAATGAAGTTTCTCCCTTTAGCATCTTCCTAGAAAGCATCCAAATATCATACCTACCATCTAATACATAATTACCATAAACCCTTATCTTCCATATTCCAGGCTGTAGCCCTATAAAATATACACTTATAAGCTCATCTCCAGATAAATCATCAGGTAGATAATATTGAATTAAAACCTCAGTTTCTTCTATAACAAATTTAGATAACTCTTTTTGCTTAAATAAGGCTGCTATTACTCCACTACTTTCTCCAGTAGGTGATATAATGTTTATCGAAACTCTATTAGGTCTTCTCGTCCATACATCTAACATTAAGAATTTTTGCCCCTCATCAATGTATAGTTGTGTCTCCTTAAAGTCGCCATTTCCTTCAATAACACTAAAGCTATGATTTCTACCATCACCTTCATCACCTGAGCTAGTTACTACAGCAACTCCTAAATTGCTACATACATCATCTATATAATCTTTTAAAATACCAGTAAATCTATGATTATCAAGTGTTGTACCTAATGGCATATAAATTACTGTTGGTTTATTTTCTTCTAAAGCAAAATCAAATATATAATTAATAGCAGACATAATTGATGCCATATCATATAATTCTTCAGACTCTGTTATTATTTCAGATACCAAATCTCTACTTAACTTTACAACAACAAATTCACATTCAGGTGCAGCACCCTTTATTTCAGGATCAAAACCAGATGCACCAATTACTCCTGCCATAGCAGTACCATGACCTATATCATCTTTAGATGCCACAATACTATATGGATCTTGCCCTGCCCTTTGTGCAGCAAGTGCATTATTAATTTCCTCATTTTTATATTCAACACCCCAAGATGTATTTTCCTCAGAGTTTTTAGTTCCACTCGGAAGACTTTGATCCCAAATTCTTAGTATTCTACTCTTTCCATCTTGAGTTTGAAATTCTTTATTTAAATAATCAATTCCAGTGTCAATTATTCCAACCACTGTTCCTTTTCCGCTTAAGTTAACAGATTTAATAGATGTAATAACATTAATATTAGCTGCTTCAAGGGGATTAATTGATACCTTTTCATTAAAATCTACTACATTTACGGTGCAGTAAATACAATACCTTTCTATAAAAACAACAGATGGAAAGGGATTATTTTTTAAAGTTAATCTATCCTCTAGAACATTTCTAAACTTTTTTGTAATAATAACGTATTTATCATTTAATACTGTAATATACATTTCTTTTTCTAAACCAAGAGATGCTTCGCTTTCAATATCACCTTGATATTCAGCTACATATCTTGCATACTCTGGATTATTAAAAGTATATTCTGGTGCGTTATTAAATCTAAATTTCAACAAATCTCACCTCAATATTTCTTGGAAGTCTAACATATAAATTATTTGTATTATATTCTATATAATCCCGAAGTATTCTATTTTCCGCTTTAAGTCCTGAAATACTACCAAAGGTTCCGAGTAAATTTAATGTTCCATATCCTAAACTATAATCTGGATACTTTTTATTAGAATCTCTAGTAGCCCCTTCAATTAGATAACTTAAAATTTTATTAGAATACATAGTAGAATCATTACCATCAACTATCCCCCACTGCACAAGCAAGGCACATGCACCAGCTACAATTGAAGTAGCTGCAGAAGAGCCAGTTACCGTTACCTTTCTTCCATCAGTACTAGTAGCAAAAATATCTATACCAGGTGCAGCGATATCAGGTTTTATTATTGGAAATAAGGGGAACCCCTTACCTGATTCTGCAACTATACTATTATTGTTTTGATTATAATACCCTACAGATATTACCTTTCTTGAAGAGCCAGGTACATTAATGGTCAGATTTGAATCTGGTTCTAAAAACTTAGTATTAGGTTTTAATGTTTTTGCTGGAGGAAGCCAAATATCAAATCTACCATTAACTATATACTCACCCTTTAACCTTATCTTCCATATGCCAGGTTTAATATTGGAAAATGATAAAACGAAAACTTGTAACCCCGTAATATTATCCCAGGTATAAAAATCAATTTTCAATGTTGTATCTTCAAAAACATATTCTATAACTTTTTCTTTATAAAGATTGGAAGTCATAAATTGAGAGCTTTCACCTGATGGAGATATAACTGCTATAGACATTTTATTAGGACGTCTAACCCATACCTTAAATTCTAGAAGCTTCATCTCTTCCTCAATCTTTAAGTTAGCTTCTTTTATATCATCAATACCAGTTAAATACCCAGAAGCATGTCCTTCTGCTGCTCCTTCATTCCCACAACTAGCCACAAGAACAAGTCCCCTGTAACTAGAAACCTCACTTAAATATCTAGAAAATACATCACTAGAATCATGACTATGATCAGAGGTGCCAATAGAATTTAATATAACCATTGGTTTTTTTACTTTTAAGGCATAATTTTTTAAATACTCTATTCCTGCTATTATGGAGCTTAGATAATATACTGGAACATCTCTTATATTTTCATCTTCAAGCTGCTTTTTAAATTTCTGTGATTCCATAAGTTTTACTATTGCAAAGGTACAATCATTTGCTACACCTACAACATCTTCATCATATCCCCTTGCCCCTACTATACTTGCCATTTGAGTTCCGTGACCTATTTCATCTTTTGATGGCACTATAGTATATGGATCATTTCCATCAAGTTTTGCTTTAACTGCTTCATTTATTTTAGCATTATCATAAACTGTTCCTGTAAATATTTCATCGGAATTCTGATTAGACCCTGGTGTATTTATAGTTTGATCCCATATAACTTCTACTCTAGATGTGTTATCTTCTCTTAGAAATTCTTTATTTGTATAATCTATACCTGTATCAACTATTCCTATTATTACCCCTCTTCCAGTTAAGTTTAGATAAGGATTTAGCTTTATAGGTTCAATATTGCTGATATCAGATGTACTAGTTCCTTCTAAAACATACTTATTTCTGAAGTTTACAAATATTATTGCAGGTACCTCTTTTCTAAGCTCCTCAAGCCTATTATCTTTTACAGCTATCATTGCTAACTTATTTGTAATTTTGAATGCACAAGCATAATCAATGTTCTTTATTTGTTCTAGTAAATCCCCTCTGTATTCTACTAGATATGTTTCTACATTTTCTTGGTCTATAAATAAATTACAGGTATCTCTATTCATAAACTGTTGCTCCTATATAGTAGTGATTATTATTAATATATTTATTTTTATTGGTAGTTATTCAAACAGATGAGTTTATATTCTATTATTATTTTAATAATTCAATAACAAAATACCCCAATGCTTGTACTAAGACATTCATTGAGTTTATTTATAACTTAATTTATTTTATACTCTTGTATTACTTGATATCCATATTAAATATTTACTTCTTCTCTAACTTACCCTTAGACATAATATATACTTCATCACATAAAGTTTCTATATCTTCTTTTATATGGCTAGCTATAAGTACAGTAACTGATTCTTTCTTTAAATTTAATAATATATTTCTTACAAGTTCTACCCCATCATCATCTAAAGAATTCATAGGTTCATCTAAAATAAGCAGCTTTGGTTTTTCCATAATAGCTTGTGCTATACCTAACCTTTGCTTCATTCCTAAAGAATATTTCTTAACAGGTGTTTTATCTTCAGGATCTAATCCTACTAATTCAATAGTCCTCTTAATTTCCTCTTCATCTATAACATTATTTATACTAGCTAACATCTTTAAATTCTTCATTCCTGAATATTGTAATAAAAATCCTGGATTTTCAATTATCATTCCAGTATCTATTGGTAAATCTCCTTTATGAATAGATTGATCAAAAACAAATAACTCTCCTGAAGTTGGCTTTATAAGTCCACATATTGCTTTAAATAACATTGTTTTTCCTGAACCATTTCTACCTATTATTCCATAGATTTTGCCACTTTCTATTTGCAAATTTATATTATCTAAAATCTTCTTTTCCCTTGTTGTTTTACTTAAATTATTTATATTTATAACATAATTACTCATAAAATATCCCTCCTTTGTAACAACCACTTTACAATCATACATAGAACTATAGAAAACATAACTGTAAATATATATATTTAATAAAATCTTTCATTAGCCCTCATCTCCATACTCAAAACTAATATGACTTTTAACTACATTCCCTATTACAATCAAGCCTAAAATTAATACAATCCAATATGAAAATCTATCATAAAACATAGAATTATCTAAAACTGAATGATCTGCTGTTATCACTGCAGTATTATAGTAAAAACTTTTTTTAATTAGTCCTGGAACCTCAAAATTATAAACATATATGTTTACTAAATTAACTAATAAAACGTAAAGTGGTTCTTTCCAAGGTTATTGGATTAACAAAATTAATTCTAAATTTTGTTAATCCTTTTCAAGTTTTCTAATTGTATAACTTTAGCACGTAGTAATTCGAAATTATTACGCCCATACATTATTCTTCTTATAGTCTTTAGCT
>SVCL01000022.1 GCA_015058405.1 Clostridium sp. | reverse complement strand
TTGTTGTATAATGTTCATGAGGTTAGCTCCTTTGTATGTTTTTTTTGGTTGTAATTTAATAATAACATACGGAGCTAGTCTCTTTTATTTTTTTCCTACAGTAATTTTACACTAAGATTATATACAATATTAGCTAAATTAATTAAAACAAATATATTTGCTACTTTTTTCTAACCCTGAAGATATCTCATATATCATTCTTCTATTTTTCTCATCCATATTACTTAATATTATCTTAGCTTCGCCTCTAGCACATCTTAAAATATCCATATCTTCATAAATATCTGCTAAAAGCAATCCTTCTGCTCCACTTTGCTTCATACCAAACATTTCACCTGAACCACGAAGCTTTAAATCCTGCTCTGATATAAAGAAACCATCATTAGATTCTGTCATTATCATCATTCTCTTCTTAGTAGTATTAGTTTTAGCCTTAGCTATTAATATACAATAGGATTTATATTGACCTCTTCCAACTCTACCTCTTAATTGATGAAGCTGAGCCAAACCAAATCTTTCTGCATTTTCAACTATCATAACAGAAGCATTAGGAACATTTACTCCAACTTCTATTACTGTAGTTGAAATTAAAACCTTAGTTTTATTTGCTTTAAATCTACCTATTATTTCATCCTTTTCTTGAGGTTTCATCTTACCATGAAGAATTTCTATCTGAACATCTTTAAATATTCCCTCTTTAAGCTTTTTATATATGCTTTCTACAGAATTTAATTGTTCTTTATCATCTTCTTCAATTAATGGACAAACTATATACGCCTGTCTTCCACTATCTATCTCTTCCTTAGCTAATTTATAAGCAGAATCACTAGCTGTTTCTTGGAAAAACCTTGTATCTATTTTCTTTCTTCCTGGTGGCAGCTCATCTATTGCAGATACATCTAAATCAGAATAAAGATATAAAGCTAGAGTTCTTGGAATAGGTGTAGCAGTCATTACAAGACAATCTGCTCTTTTACCTTTATTTATAAGTTTACTTCTTTGTTCTACCCCAAATCTATGCTGTTCATCTGTAACAACTAAACCTAAATTATTAAATTCTACATCTTCCTGAATCAAAGCATGGGTACCAATAACCACAAGTGCCCCATCCTCTTTAATTCTTTCTTTAATTCTTTTCTTTTCCTTAGCAGAAGTACTTCCTGTTAACAGTTCAATTTCCACTCCAAAAGGAGATAATAATTTTTTCGCCTCTTCATAATGTTGATTAGCCAATATTTCAGTAGGAACCATGAAAGCTGATTTATATCCATTAGTATAAACATTATATATAGCAATTAAAGCCACTACTGTTTTACCACTTCCAACATCACCTTGAACTAATCTATTCATAGGAGATGCACTTTTAGCATCCCTAAGTATTTCACGTACTACTCTAGTTTGTGCCCCTGTAAGTTCATAAGGTAATGCTTTTTTTAGTTCCGCTAATTTTTCATTCCAAGGGAAACTCATTCCATTATTACTTCCTTTTATTTTACTCTTAAGTAATAATAACTTCATTGAATATGTAAATAATTCTTGAAACTTCAACCTAGTTATCGCTCTTTCAAGCATAGCCTTATTCTTTGGAAAATGTATTTCACGAATAGCTGAATCTAAAGAAATCAATTTATATTTTTCCACTAAGTCCTTAGGTAAATTTTCACTTATCTTTATATTGTCCAAAACATCTATTATAAGTTTTGTTAACATCTTATCTGTTAAATCACCCTTTAAAGGGTATATAGGCTTTATTTCGCTATTTAATGTAATGTTTCCACCAATCATAGGATTCATAACTTCAAGCATATTACCTATTCTTTTAAACTTACCCATAAGATTATATGAATTATTTATTCTAAAAGTATTTTTTATATAAGGTTGATTAAACCATTTTCCTTCTACCCTATGTCCTTTATAAGAAAACTCTATTGTAGTAATAAGCTTTCCAGTTCTAGTTCTTACATCCCTATTTATTTTAGTTACTACACAAGTTAAAATTTGTTTTGTTTCAGAATCTATTTCTTCAAATTCTGTATTACCAGCCAAGAACTCATAATCTCTTGGAAAGTATAACAATAAATCTAGTATATTAAATATAGAAACTTTATTTAATTTTTCTAAACATTTTGGTCCTACACCCTTTAATGTAGATACCGAACTATATATATCCATATTTTCACTTCCCTTCATATAAAGATAAAAAGCACCTAAAAAGGTGCTCTAAAAAAATAAATATATTATTCAACAGCTACTAAGAAATAATATAATGGTTGATTTCCTTTATAACATTGAACATCTAAATCATCATATTTTTCTTCTAATTCTTCTACAAAAGTATTAGCTTCATCTTCTGTAATATCTTCTCCGTAGAATACTGTTATAAGTTCGCTATCATCTTTAACTAAAGCTTCAATAACTTTCTTAGTTACTTCAAACTTATCTTCTCCAACTTCCTTGATTTTTCCTTCTTCTAATCCAAGGATGTTTCCTTCTTTAATTTCTAATCCATCCATTTCTGTGTCTCTAACAGCATAAGTTACAGATCCTGTTTTAACTGTTTCCATTATTTCTTTAAGTTCAGTTTCATTATCATCAACTTCTGCTTCTTGATTAAACATAGTTACACATGTAATACCTTGTTGGATTGATTTTGTTGGTATAACTCTAACATCCTTATCTGAGATTTCAGCTGCTTGTGTAGCTGCCATTATGATATTTTTATTATTTGGTAATACAAATATGTGCTCAGCATTAAGTTTATTTATACAATCTAACATATCTTGTGTTGAAGGATTCATTGTTTGACCACCTTCAATTACATAATCAACTCCAAGATCTTTAAATATATTAGTAATTCCATCACCCATAGCAACTGTTACAAATGCATATTTCTTCGATTCTACTACTACTTCTTCAGAATGTGAATTTTCTTCTATTTCTTCTTTAGATAATAACAACTCTCTATGCTCTTCTCTCATATTATCTATTTTAATTTTTGATAATTCACCAATTTTTACAGCCTTTGATAAAACTAAACCTGGATCATTTGTATGAATATGAGTCTTAATTACATCTTCATATCCTACAACTATCATAGAATCACCAAGAGGCGCTATTTCATTTTGGAATTCTTCTGCCTTAGATGCATCACCTAAAATTATAAATTCAGTACAATATCCAAATTTAATATCTATATCTTCTGTAGACTGTGCACCTGTAGCTTTACCAGAAGCTATTTTTACATCTTTAATTTCAGCTTGAATACCTTGACTTAACGCATCAGTCATACCTTGTAATATTATATATAATCCCATCCCACCTGAATCTACGACTTTAGCTTTCTTTAATGCTGGTAATAAATCTGGTGTTTTATCTAACATTACTTTAGCAGCTTTAGTTACTTCGTCCATAAGCACTGCAATATCTGTATTTTCACTTTCTAAACCTGCTTCTGCTGTTGCTCTTATTACAGAAAGGATTGTTCCTTCAGTTGGTCTCATTACAGCTTTATAGGCAGAATCAGATCCTTCTTTTAATGCCGCTATCATTTGGCCAGCATCTGCTTCTTCCAAGCCGCTTAACCCTTTAGAAATACCTCTAAGAATTTGAGATAAAATAACTCCTGAATTACCTCTAGCACCCATTAAAGCTCCTTTTGCAAGTGCTTTTGATACTTCTCCAATAGATGTAGAGTTCATGTTCTCTATTTCTTTAACAGCTGCCTTAAAAGTCATAGACATATTAGTTCCTGTGTCTCCATCTGGAACAGGAAATACATTTAAAGCATTTACGAACTCACTTTCTTCAGATAATCTATTGCTAGCATTTACAACCATGTTATAAAAATCACGGCCATTTATTGATAAATATTCCATTGTTACCTCCTAAACTCTTACCGCTTGCACATTTACGGTTATAGCAGAAACTTTTAATCCTGTAAAGTTTTCCAAACTATATTTCACCTTTTGAATTATATTATTAGCTATTACAGATATCTTTGTACCGTATTCAACCATAACAAATAATTCTATATTTAATCTATCATCTTCAGTAAGAGTTATCTTTACACCCTTGCTTAAGTTTTCTACTCTCATAAGTTCCCAAAAACCTTCACTAGCGTTTTTAGATACCATTCCTACAACACCATAGCATTCCATAGTAGATAAACCAACTATTTTTGCTAAGACCTCATCAGAGTAATGTATATCTCCATTTTCTTTAGAAAATCCAACCATTACAATTCCTCCTCTTCTTTCATTACCATCTATTTTATCTTAGAAATATATATTATTCAAGATTTATATAAGAATATTAAAATCTTCTTCTAAATTATTTTATATTTTACTTGCTTTTTTTATGCTTCATGTGGTAAAATTCATATTGTCCTATTGAAGAGAATTTTATCTTCACAAATAAGGAGGTGTTTTCAAATGGCAAGAAGATGCGAGATATGTAATAAAGGCGTTGTTGCAGGAGTACAATTTAGTCATTCACATCGTCAATCAAAGAGAACTTGGGCTCCCAACATAAAGAGAGTAAAGGCTTTAGTTAACGGAACACCAAAGACAGTTCATGTTTGTACAAGATGTTTAAGATCTGGTAAAGTTCAAAGAGCAATATAAGTTCAAATAGAAAAATGCATTATTAATTTAATGCATTTTTTTACTTTCTCAAAAAGTTGTTTCTATATATTAATATATACGAAACAACTTTTTTTATAACTTTATGTAGTTCTTTAGTTCTTTCTCATAAAAAACTTTATAAAGTTAGATATAAACTTAGGTAATTTTATAGCTATAATTTTCATACAATCCCTCCAAAAGCAAAAAATCTCTCTATTACATTCTATGTAACAAAGAGATTTTTAGTTATACTTTTTTAATCTTTCGGAAAAATTATCATTATAATTCCAGAATCAAAAGATATTTCTATATCTTCATGCAAAAATTCATTACAAAGAGCTCTTGGTTCTAAAAGTGTCATAGTATACTTATTTAAAGCATATTTAGCTCCTTTTATAGTAACATTTTCTACTTCTTCTGATAAAGGTATTAAACTTACAGTTTCTTTATATTCACCTTTAAGAGTAGTTTTTTTATTAATCAGAAAAACTTTATTATGCTCATCTATAATTTCGGCTTCTATACCTTCATTTAAGGCTTTTAATAAAATCCCTACATTCCCTAAAGAATGATCTACTCTTGTCCCTGTAACTCCAAAGAATAAAACTTTCTTATATCCTTTTTCTACTGCCTTTTCATAAGCTAAATATGTATCTGCATAATCCTTCTCTGGATTTAATGTAATAACATCACATCCACTATCCTTGAAACTATCTATTACTTCTTTCTTAGCGGAATCGAAGTCTCCAATAATAAGATTAGGTTTTATATTATATTCATAAAGAGCATCACACCCTTTATCAGCTCCTATAATATAATCTCCTGCTTCTATATATTTAAGCAAAAGTTCTTTAGAAGGACTTTTACCTCCACTAACTATTATAGCTTTCATATTACACTGATGCCTTTAAAGTTTTTATATTTTCCTCTACTTTTCCACCTTTAAATACAGCAGAGCCTGCTACTAATACATCAGCTCCAGCTTCAGCTAATTCTTTAATATTAGCTTCTGAAACTCCCCCATCTACTTGAATTAATAAATCTTTATTATATTTATTTCTCAACTCATTAACTTCTTTAACCTTATCTAACGAATATGTAATAAATTTTTGACCACCAAAACCTGGATTAACAGACATGATTAATACCATATCTATTTCTGCTATTAAATCTTTTATTAAAGATACTGGTGTACCTGGATTTAAAGCTACTCCCACCTTGCAGTTCTTTGACTTAATTAATTGTATAGCTCTATCTATATGAACCTCTGCTTCATAATGAATAGTTATCATATCTGCTCCTGCTGAAACAAAATCATCTACAAATCTACTAGGTGTATCTATCATTAAATGAACGTCAAAAACTTTTTCAGTTTTATCTCTTAAAGATTTTACTATTGGAGCTCCAAGTGTTATATTGGGAACAAAACTTCCATCCATAACATCTATATGAATCCAATCCGCTCCTGCTTTATCTACTCTAATTACTTCTTCCCCTAACTTTGAAAAATCAGCTGAAAGAATTGATGGTGCTATCTTTACCATTTATATTTTCCCCCTTCTATTATCTCCTCTAATGTTCTTATATAAAATTCATATCTATGCTTATTTATTTTTCCTTCTTCTACTGCTTCTTTTATAGCACATCCTGGTTCCTTATGATGAAGACATCCTCTAAACTTACACGAGTTATTTAGTTCTTCAAATTCTGGGAAACAATATTTTAATTGATCCTTTTCTATAAAAGTCACATCAAGAGTTGAAAAACCTGGAGTATCTACTATAAATCCATCTTCTATTTCAATAAGTTCACTATGTCTTGTTGTATGTTTACCTCTACCTATTTTTTCACTAACATTTCCAGTTTCCATATGTTCTCTTTCTGTTAGTGTATTTATTAAAGTAGATTTTCCTGCTCCAGATGGACCACAAAGCACAGTAACATTACCTTTTATTTTCTCTCTTAAAGTATCTACTCCTAAACCTTCTTTAGCATTTATGAATAATACATCATAACCTATAGCATTAATTTTACTTTTTACTATTTCTCTTTCTTCTTCTGTTACTAAATCAACTTTATTTAAACAAACTATAACTTCTATATTATTGCTTTCACATAATACTAAGAATCTATTTAGTAAATCAAAATTTAAATCTGGATTTTTAATTGCAAAAACCACAAAAGCTAAAGTAACATTTGAAACAGTAGGTCTTATAAGTTCTGAATGTCTCTCATGTATTTCTTCAATAACACCTTTCCCTTTCTCTACTTTAATTGTTACATTATCTCCTACCATAGGCTTCATATCTTTATGACGAAACTTTCCTCTTGCCTTACACTCTATGATGCCTTCCTCTGTTTTTATATAATAAAATCCGCCTATACCTTTAATAATTTTTCCTTCCATAGTTCCTCCAATAAATTAATTCCTATTATATATAATAACCAGATTTTAATGATAATTGCAAATTAATTATTTTAATAATAGAAAAACGCCACAAAATCTTCTAGAGATTTTGTGGCAACCTTAGAACTTTATTTATTTTTACTTGGTGTTGGTGTCGGTTCAACCGGCTTTTCATTCTTAGGATCTTCATTCTTAGGATTTTCATTCTTAGGATCTTCATTCTTAGGATTTTCACCCTTAGGATCTTCATTCTTATTAGTATTATTATCATCTTTTGGTTTTGTTTGAGCACTATTATTACTACCATTATTACTATTAGTATTTTCATCACTTGGAGTTTTTTCTGGTGCCTTATATCTACCAACAGTAATAGTAACAGTCTTTCCTTGTGTTACAGTAGATCCTGCTCCTGGTGATGAATATAATACCACACCATTTTGAGATTCATCTGTAACATCTTTATATTGTACACTAACGCCTAATCCAACATTAGATAAAGCTGATTGAGCTTCACCACTACTCATATTATTAATTGATGGTACCTTAGCATACTTAACAGAAGAACCAGAACTTACATAGATAGTTATCTTATCTTTTTCAGTTACTTCTGAATTAGCTGAAGGGTCAGTACTTATTACACAACCTTTATCTACATTATCATTATTCTTATAAGCTACTTCATAATTAGTTAATCCATTTTTCTTTAATATAGCTTCTGCATCACTAAGTGATTCATTTTCTAAACTTGGAACCTTGATTTTCTTTTTACCAGAGCTTACTATAACTCTAACCTTAGAACCTTTTTCTAGTTTACTTCCCTCATTAGGATAAACATCTAAAATAGTCCCTTCTGCTTCATCACTTTCTTCTCTATCTCCTTCTTCCAAAACTAAACCAACTCCTTCAATAGCTGCTTTAGCATCATCTAAAGTTTTACCTTTTATAGTTGGAATAGTTACTTCTTCTTTACTTGAACCACTTAATAAACTTACTCCACCTACTGCTAATAGAACCACAGCAATTGCTGCAATTATTCCTACAATAATTTTCTTTATATTCTTATTACTTTTTGAAGATTTTTTTCCATCCTCTTCTTCATCATCATAATCGTCATACTCATCATCGTATTCATCATCATCGTATTCATCATCATACTCGTCATCATCATATTCATCGTCATATTCTGAAGCATGTTCATCTTCAATAACATCCTTTTTATTTGATGCAACTCCTGGCGCTGGATTCACTGCAGTCATAACTATTGTCTTACCATCATAATCTTCTTCTACAGCATCAATAACTGCATTAGGATCTTCTTTAATCTTTTGTAAATCAGTAATTAATTCCTTAGCAGTTTGATATCTTTTATTCGCATCTTTTTCCATACACTTTAAAATTAACTTATTAAGGCTTTCTGGCACTCTTGAATTAACTTGTTTTGGTGGTACAGCTTCTTCTTGAATATGTTTTAAAGCTATAGTTACAGGTGAATCTGCTTCAAAAGGCAATTTTCCTGTAGCCATTTCATATAAAACTACTCCTAAAGAATATATATCAGTACGAGCATCTACAAAACTTCCTTTTGCTTGTTCTGGTGAAAAATATTGAGCAGACCCCATGATAGTTGTAGTATTAGTTAGTGTAGCTGAATCAGTTGATTTAGCTATACCAAAATCAGTTACTTTAATAACTCCATCATCTGTAACTAATACATTTTGTGGCTTAACATCCCTATGAATAATATTATTTTTGTGAGCACATTCTAATGCTTTAGCAATTTGTAATCCTATTTTTATAGTTGTTTCATAATTTAATTTTCCAAACTCTCTTATCATATCTTTTAGAGTGTTTCCTTTTACATACTCCATAACTATATAATTAAGATCATCTTGTGTTCCTACATCAAGTACATTAACTATATTATTATCAGATAAGGTAGCTATAGCCGTAGCTTCTCTTTTAAACTTATTTACTATATCTTCATTTCCTGATAATTCTTTTTTCAATATTTTCACTGCAACATTTCTATGAAGTTTATTACATCTAGCTTTATAGACTACAGACATTCCGCCTTCGCCTATTTTTTCTAACAATTCATACCTGTTTCCTAAAATTTCACCTATCATATTACCTCTCTCCTCCAAACAATAAAACTGTAATATTGTCTCTGCCACCTTTGATTTTAGCTGAATTTACAAGTTTGTTACAGATAGTAACAGGATTCATTTCATCTTTTATGATCGATACTATTTCTTCTTTAGTCAGCTCATTAGTCAAACCATCTGAACATAATAAATATATGTCATACTTCTCCTCATCTATGACAAAAATATCTACATCCACAAAATCACTTGTTCCAACTGCTCTAGTAATTATATTTTTTCTAGGATGATTAGCTGCCTCAACTTCAGTAATAGTACCAAGATCCACAAGTTCTTGAACCAATGAATGATCTTTTGTAATCTTAATTATATTGTCATCCTTGATTCCCATGCATGAGCTATCCCCTACATTAGCAATAATAACCTTATTATTGACAACAAGAGCAGCAGTAACCGTAGTACCCATGCCACTTAACTTTTCTTCTCTTATAGAATGAATATATATATCGTTATTTACCTTTTCAATAGCTCTCTTTAAGATATCACTACTACCTTCGCTATAAAAGTTACCTTTTATATATTCAACTATTCCTTCAGCAGCCATTTTGCTGGCTACTTCGCCAGCATTATGACCACCCATTCCATCTGCAACAACATAAACACAAAAATCTTCACATTCATGATAGCATAAGAAATCTTCATTCAAATTTCTTACCTTGCCAACATCACTTAAAAAACCAATCATAAATTTATACCCCTCTCTCTCCCTGGGTGTTAATTGTTTTTCTTTTCAATATAGCTTCTTCGTAACTGACCACAAGCTGCATTTATATCGCTTCCCATTTCTCTTCTAACAGTTACTTCTATTCCTAGCTTCTTTAATGTATTTTCAAATGTTAAAATAGTTTTTTCAGAGGATCTTTTAAAAGAATTTTCTTTTATCTCATTAACAGGTATTAAATTAACATGACACAATAAGCCTTTTAACAAACTTCCTAAAGCTTTAGCATCTTCTTCACTATCATTTACATCTTTAACCAATGAATATTCAAAAGTTATTCTTCTATTAGTTTTTTCTATATAATACTTACAAGCATCTAATATTTCTTTTATTGAATATTTGTTAGCTATAGGCATTATGGCTCTTCTCTTTTCATCGCTAAATGCATGTAATGAAATTGCAAGAGTTATACTTAAACCTCTATCTGCTAAATCATATATATTAGGAACAATCCCACAAGTTGATAAGGTTATATGTCTTTGTCCTATGTTCAATCCATATTCAGCATTAACTAACTCTAAAAATTTTAAAACATTATCGTAATTATCTAGAGGCTCTCCACTTCCCATTAAAACTACATTTGAAATTCTTTCACCTATTAGATTTTGACCTACTAATATTTGAGCCAAAATTTCTCCAGATGTTAAATTTCTTACCCTACCATTTAAAGTGGAAGCACAAAATTTACATCCCATTCTACAACCTACTTGTGTAGATATACAAATAGAATTTCCATGTTTGTACTTCATAATTACACTTTCAATAAGGTTTCCATCATTAAAAGCTAATAACATCTTTTTTGTTCCGTCAATTTTAGATTCATATAATTCTTCTACCTTTGGAACTCCTATATAGAAATTATCATTCAACTTTTCTTTTAATGACTTAGGTAAGTTTTTCATATCATCAAAATTCCATACATTTTTATATATCCAAGAAAATACTTGCTTTGCTCTAAAAGCGCTTTCTTTATTTTCTTTCATCCAACTTTGTAATTCTTCTAGTGTATAATCTAAAATATTTTTCATAAAGACTCCTAGTTCTTCTTGATTTTAGCTATAAAGAAACCATCCATATAATCATTTGGTAATACTGTTAAAGTTCCCATTCTATCATATTTTAGGTTATTTCCTTTTCCTACAAATACAGGTTCTACTTCTGCATCTTTATATTTGCTTAAAAACCATTCTATATTTTCTTCATTTTCTTCTTTATTTAGTGTACATGTAGAGTAAATCATAACTCCACCCTTCTTTAAATATTCCCAAGCGTTTTTCATTATGTCTCTTTGAACACCAACTATTTCCTTAAGTTCACTTCTCTTTTTAGTCCATTTTATTTCTGGTTTCTTTCTTATTATACCTAAACCTGAACATGGAACATCAATAAGAACTCTATCTGCTAACCCTACTAAACTTGCATCTAGCTTTGTTGCATCTAATTCCCCTAACTTTACATTAGTTAATCCTAATCTATCACAATTTTCTTTTATTAATTCAAGTTTTTGTGGATGAATATCAAATCCTCTTACTTCACCTGTATTTTCTAATAGCTCTGCAATATGAGTAGTTTTTCCTCCTGGTGCTGCACAAAGATCTAAAACTGTTTGACCTTCTTCAACATCTAATAAAGGTGCAACTAGCATAGCACTTTCATCTTGAACTGTAATTTTTCCTTCTAGGAAAGCTTCATTTTTTTCAATAGCTCTTCCACCCTTAATAGCTATAGCTTCTGGACATACAAATCCATCTTCTACGTTATATCCAGCTTCTTCTAAAGATTCAAATACATCTTCATAATTTCCTTTTAAGTTATTAACTCTTACAGTAACCATTGGTGTACTATTTAATCCATGAAGTATTCTTAATCCTTCTTGTTCTCCATAGTGTTTAAATAAAAGCTTAATCATCCATGGTTCAAAAGATAATTCATAAGCTATTTCATCTATTTTGTTTCTAAAGTTAATTTCAAAGTTTCCTTCTTTTTTAACATAACTTCTTAATATACCATTAACTAACTTTGAATCTTTTTCTGAAATTTCTTTAGCTAATTCTACAGCTTCATTACATGCTGCGTATGAAGGCACCTTGTCAAGATATTGCATTTGATAAACGGCAATTCTTAATATATTTAAAATAGATTTATCCATAACAGACATATCTCTAACAAAACTTCCTATAATCATATCTAAAGATTTTAATCTTCTTAAAGTTCCATAAACTATTTCAGTAACTAAAGCTTTATCTTGATCTGATAAATCTGAAAGATTTAATTCATTAGATAATATTATATTAGAATACGCTCCTTCTCCCGTAATTCTATTTAATATTTTAAGTGCAACGTTTCTACTATTCATAACTTTTACCTCATTTACTCATTGTTTTTTCTTCCACTTATAGCTAACAATCTTATAAGTTGCGATATTGACATAATAGCAGCTGCAACATATGTCATAGCTGCTGCGTCTAATACTTTTTTAGCTCCTTTTAATTCTTCTCCATAAATTATACCTCTATTTTCCAATATATTCAAAGCTCTATTAGATGCATTAAACTCTACTGGCAACGTAATTATTTGAAAAAGAACTACAACTGAAAACATAATTATTCCAAGACTCACCAAAGGTCTTATAGACATAACAATACCTGCTAAGAATATAACCCATGATAAATTAGAACTTATATTAACAATTGGAAAAATTGAATTTCTAAATGAAAGTGGCCCATAATTTTCTTTATGTTGAATTGCATGACCTACTTCATGTGCAGCTATACCAGCTGCTGCTATAGTGGAACCATTATATACTTCTTTAGATAACCTTAAAACTCTATTCACAGGATCATAATGATCTCCTAATCTGGTATTTACCATTTCAATAGGAGTATCATATAGTCCTGCTCCATTTAATATCTGCCTAGCAACTTCTTCTCCTGTATATCCATTCATTATTCTAACTTGCTTATATTTATTAAAAGCTGAATTCACTTTAGCCTGAGCCCAAAAACTAATTATAAGAGCTGGGACTAATAAAATATATGTAGGATCAAATCCGTAAGAGTATCTAAGCATTTAAAACACCTTCTTTTATCTTAAGATTATATTTTCTTCTATTGTGTGTCCATTAATATATTGTTCTATTGTAAGTGGTTTCTTATTAGGGAATTGAACTTTAGTTATTAAAAGAACACTGTCTTTGCAAGCAACTTCCATTCCTTCCTTACTAACTTTAAGTATAGTACCTACTTCTTTATTATGATTTTTATTTAGTACCTTTGATTCAAATACCTTCATTTTTTCATCCTTATAAGAAGTATACGCCATTGGCCATGGATTTAAACCTCTTATTAAATTATGAACATCTTTTGCAGTATTATTCCAATCAATAACTGCAATATCCTTATTAAGCATTTTTGCATAGAATGTTTCATCTGATTGCTTTTCTGGTGTAATTGTACCTCGAACCATACCTTCTATAGTTTCCTTTAAAAGATCTGCTCCTCTAAGCTTTAATATGTCATATAATTCACCAGCTGTCATATCCTCAGGTATTTCTACTTCATCCTTTAAAAGCATATCTCCAGTATCTAATCCCACATCCATAAGCATAGTTGTATTACCAGAAACTTTTTCCCCTTTTATTATAGCCCAGTTAATTGGAGCTGCACCTCTATACATAGGTAATAAAGAACCATGTAAGTTTATACATCCGTACTTAGGAATATCTAATACTTCCTTAGTTAATATTTGACCAAAAGCTACAACTATTATAAAATCCGGATTCATAGCTTTAAGCTCTTCAATCATTTCTCTTTCATCTTTAAGTTTTACTGGTTGATATACAGGTATATCATTTTCTACAGCTACTTCTTTTACATCAGAAAAAGCTAATTTTTTACCTCTTCCCTTTGGTCTATCTGGTTGAGTAAAAACTGCCTTTACTCCATAATTTTCTATAAGCATCTTTAATGAAGGAACTGCAAAATCTGGAGTTCCCATAAAAACTATATTCATATTCTTCCAAGTGCCTCCTAGTTATTTTTCTACGTGATCTATAAATAATACTCCATTTAAGTGATCATTTTCATGGCAAATAGCTCTTGCTAGAAGTTCTTCACCTTCAAGTATAAATTCTTCCCCTTTTTCGTTAGTAGCTTTAACCTTAACATAATTTGGTCTTCTAACTTCTTCTGAAACACCTGGTACACTTAGACAACCTTCTTCACCGTCTTGTACTCCACTTGTTTCTAATATTTCAGGATTTATAAATACTCTTGGACCTTCTCCATCATAAACATCTATAACAAAAAGTCTTTTTAGTATTCCAACTTGAGGAGCTGCAATTCCTACTCCATCAGCTTCATACATAGTTTCTGTCATATCTTTAATTAAAGTTAAAAGTCTTTTATCTATAGTTTCAACCTTTTTACATTCTTTTCTTAAAATATCGTCTCCATTTATTCTTATATTTCTAATTGCCATAACTCCATTTTCCTCCTAAGACATATTATTTGGATTTATATCCATACTAACTCTTATATCATTATAAACACTCTTTGTTAATTCATAAAGAGTATCTTTAATAATTTTTCTAATTTCAACAGAAATTTTTCCTTTTAAAATTATTTGCCACCTATAATTTTCCTTTATTCTTGTTATTATACAAGGTGTTGGTCCTAAAATTTCAATATTCTCTTTTTCTAATTCTAGTGTACGCAGCTTTTCTGAAAGTATATGCATAAATTTTTTAATTTTTATTTCATTTTTACTTTGTGCATTAATAAGAAAAATTTTACTAAAAGGTGGGTAATTCATAATCTTTCTTATTTTTATTTCTTCATTAAATAATTCCTCATATTTATTACCTATTGCATATCTCAAACTAGCATTTTCTGGTGAATAAGTTTGAACTATAACCTTACCTTTTTTATCTCCTCTACCTGCTCTTCCTGCAACTTGAGTTATAATCTGATAAGTTCTTTCTGCAGCCCTATAATCAGGTATATTTAATGAAATATCAGCAGCTAGTATACCTACAAGTGTTACATTCTTAAAGTCTAGTCCTTTAGATACCATTTGTGTTCCTATTAAAATATCTCCTTCACCGTTTTTAAAGGAATTATATATTTCTTCATGCGAATCCTTTTTTCTAGTTGTATCTACATCCATTCTAAGGACTCTTGCCTTAGGAAATAACTTTTGTACTTCTTCTTGAACTCTTTCTGTTCCTGCCCCAAAAAATTTAACATACTTACTACCACATTCAGGACAAACCTTCACTTCTTTTTTAGCTCTCCCACAAAAATGACATACTAAATATCCATTTCTGTGATAAGTCATAGATACATCACATTCAGGGCACTTAAAAACATAACCACAACTTCTACAAGATACAAAAGTAGAAAATCCTCTTCTATTTAAGAACAATATGGTCTGTTCTCCCTTTTTGAGATTTTCTTCTATTTCCTCCTGAAGCCTTCTACTTAATAGTGACATGTTTCTATTTTTAAGTTCTTCTCTCATATCAACTATCTCAATATCAGGAAGAGGTCTATTACTTACTCTATTATTTATCTGAACTAATTCTAGTTTTCCCATTTTAGCATCATAATAACTCTCTATTGATGGTGTAGCAGATCCTAAAATATATTTACAACCCTTGATTTCACTTAAAAACTTTGCTACTTCACGAGTATTGTACTTAGGATTATGATCAGACTTATATGTATTTTCATGCTCTTCGTCTACAATAATAAGCCCTAAATCATGAAGAGGTAAAAAAATTGCACTTCTAGCTCCAACAACTAAGGAAACTTCTCCTCTTTTTATTCTAAACCATTCATCATATCTTTCTCCTTGTGAAAGTCTACTATGAAATAGAGATACATTTTTTCCAAATCTTCCTTTAAACCTTTCTATCATTTGAGGCGTAAGGGCAATTTCAGGAACTAGCATAATAGCAGATTTACCTTCTTTTAATATTTCAGAAACAAGATTCATATATACTTCTGTTTTTCCAGAACCAGTTACTCCCTTTAATAAAAACCCTTTTTTATCTGACTTCATTATATTATTAAAAGCTTGTAATTGTTCTTCATTTAATATATTCTTTTCATCTTCATTATAAACTCTATTATTATATCTATATACTACTTTATCCTGAGCTTCTAGGAATCCTTCTTGAATAAGTTTATTTATAGTATAAATAGAGAAACCATGTTCTTTATGAAGTTCAGTTTTTGTAAATTCCCCATTATTTTTCAAAACAAATTCACTTAAAGTTTTGTAGTTTTCTTTAGATGAATATTTTTCATCAAGAGGTCTTACATAACATATAACTATCTTTTGTTTGTTTTTAAGCCCACTCATTAATCCAACGGGTATTATAGTTCTTATAGCATCAATATATTTGCACATATATTCTTCTCTTAAGAAATCTATTAACTTTAAATCATCTCTGCTTAATATAGGCTCTGGATCTAGAATGTTAGAAATCTTTTTTATTCTTTTTATATTTTCTACTCCATCACATTTTAATCCAATAACAAAGCCTTCTACTAATCTATTTCCTTTTCCAAAAGATACTTGAACTCTATGACCTACTTGTATTATTTCATTATGTTCATCCTTAACTTTATAAGTAAAAGGTCTATCAATTTCAACAGCATCACTATTTATTATTACTTCTGCATATAAATCTATCATTTAAACCTCCACTTTTTAAAAAATACTATATAATGAGAAAAAGCGCAAATTAGCGCTTTTCTCCTAGTATATCAAATAAATTTCTAGCTACTTCTCTCTTACTCATCTTATCTAGAGAAACTACATTTCCACTTCTTGAAATAATAGTTACTCTATTATCAGAAGATGCAAATCCTGTATCTTTAGAAGTAATATCATTTGCTACTATGTAGTCTAGATTCTTTCTTTCTAATTTACCTTTTGCATTTTCTAAAACATTCTGACTTTCTGCTGCAAAGCCAACTAAAATTTGATTTTTCTTTTTTTGTCCTATTGTTTGAAGAATATCTGTGTCTCTTACAAGCTCTAACACCAGATTACCTTCACCTTTTTTTATCTTTTGTGTACTCACTTCTTTTGCCTTATAATCAGCTACAGCTGCAGACTTTATAACTATATCCGCATCATCGTAGTGATTAAGAACTGCTTCTAGCATTTCTGCATTTGTAGTAACATCAATTACTTCAATGCCTTTTGGTTTATCTAAAGATGTTTTACCAGAAATTAATACAACTTCTGCACCTCTATCTCTTGCTTCTTTAGCTATTTCATATCCCATCTTTCCAGTAGATCTATTTGAGATAAATCTTACAGGATCAAGATCAGCTCTAGTAGGTCCTGCTGTTACTACAACCTTTTTACCCACTAAATCTTTTTTATCATATAACTCTGTTAACACTCTTTCAACTATAACTTCTGGTTTAGGGAATTTTCCTTTACCTATATCACCACAAGCTAATCTTCCGCTATCTGGTTCTATAAATTCATAACCAAAAGATTTTAACTTAGCTATATTTTCTTGTACTATAGGATTTTCATACATATTTGTATTCATAGCTGGAGCAAAAATAACCTTTGCTTTAGTAGCCATAATAGTAGTTGATAACATATCATCAGCTATTCCATTTGCTACTTTTCCAATTATATTTGCAGTAGCCGGAGCTACTAAAAAAACATCTGCTCTTTGAGCCAAGCTAATATGTTGTATTTCCCAAGCCTTTGGTTCAGCAAACATATCTGTTACAACTAAATTTTGACTAATAGATTGGAAGGTTAAAGGAGCTACAAATTCAGTAGCACCCTTTGTCATTATAACTCTTACCTCAACATTTTTCTTCCTTAGTGCACTTACAATATCTAACGCTTTATATACAGCAATCCCACCAGTAACACCTAATACAACACATTTATTATTATTCATTGTCTTGTTCTTCTGATGGTCTTTCGAAAGTAACTAAGCCTTCATTAAGTTCGTTTATAGCTATTGTTAAAGGTTTCTTTGAATCTGTTTCAATTCTTTGAGCTGAACCATCTATTATTTCTCTAGCTCTCTTAGATGTTACTATTACTAGTGAATACCTATCCTCTACCTTTGTTAATAAATCTACCACTGATGGATTAATCATTGTACTCTTCATTTATCAAACCCTCCTTAGAATCTGGTAACACATTGCCTTTTATTCTGTCTACCCTACATGCCTCTGCTGCTAATATATGCTCTATTTTTTCAACTGCAGCATCAACTTCATCATTTATTACACCATAATTATATCTTGATATATAATTTATTTCTTTATAAGCAGAATTAAATCTTCTCATTAATGATTCTGGTGTTTCACTACCTCTATTAATTATTCTTTGTTTTAACTCTTCCATTGATGGTGGAAGTATAAAAATAAATACTCCATCATCTCCACAATTTTCTTTTACTTTAAGAGCTCCTTGAATATCTATTTCTAATATTACGTTTTTACCTGCATCTAACATTTCATTCACCTTAGACTTTGGAGTTCCGTAATAATTTCCATAAACTTCAGCCCATTCTAAGAAATCATCTTCCTTAACTTTTTGCTTAAATTCATCTTTAGTTAAGAAATAATAATTTATACCATGAACTTCCCCTGCTCTTGGCTCTCTTGTTGTTGCAGAAACAGAAAGATATATATCCTTATGTTTCTCTAAAAGTGCTTTACATATTGTTCCTTTTCCAGCTCCTGACGGACCCGATATAACTATTAATATTCCTCTATTATTCATTAATCATCAACCTCATCTACTACTTCATCTTTTGTTGATAATCTGTGAGCTACTGTTTCTGGTTGAACAGCTGATAATATAACATGATCAGAATCAGTAACTATAACAGCTCTAGTTCTTCTTCCATAAGTAGCATCAATAAGCATTCCTCTATCTCTAGCCTCTTGAATTATTCTCTTTATAGGTGCTGATTCAGGACTTACAATAGCAATTAATCTATTAGCTGAAATTATATTTCCAAAACCAATGTTTATTAGCTTAATACCCATTTTCTTTCCTCCTACTTTTTTATAATTATTCAATATTTTGAACTTGTTCTCTAATCTTTTCAAGTAAGTTCTTTATGTTAATGACTAAATTTGTCATATCCATATCATTGCATTTAGAACCTATAGTATTTGTTTCTCTATTCATTTCTTGTACTATAAAGTCTAGCTTTCTACCAATTGGCTCATTAAGCTCTAAGGTTTTTCTCATTTGATTCAAATGACTATATAACCTTGTAATTTCTTCATCTACTGCAGCCTTATCTGCAAATATTGCTACTTCATTTGCTATTCTTTCTTCATCAATTGAAATATTATTTGTAAGTTCTTTTATTCTATCTTCAAGTCTCTTCTTATATTGCTTTGGCACTTCCTCAGCAAATCCTTCAATTTGATTTACGCAAGACTCTATTTCAATTAACTTCAATAAAATATCCTCTTTTAATTTTTCACCTTCTGTAATTCTCATAACAAGCATTTTTTCTAGAGTCATTTCTAATAAAGGTTTTATTTCTTCTAAAATCTCTTCTAAATTTTCCTCTTCTGCTTCAAGGGTTATTACATCCGGGAACTTTGCAAGCTTTGAAACTGTAATATCATTTTCTAGTCCTAAAGATTCAGATAAACTTTTAAAGCAATCATAATAATCTTTTGCTAATTCTAAATTTAATTTAGGTTTAGTATCTGATGCACCATAACTTTTATAATTAATAAATACATCTACCTTACCTCTATTTAATTTTTTATTTATTATCTTTCTTATTTCTTCTTCTAAAGCAATCATAAACTTTGGCAATCTTATATTAATATCTAAATATCTATTATTAACACTTTTCATTTCTATTGAAAATAAATATTTTTTGCCTTCTTCCCCTTGTGCTCTTCCGAAGCTAGTCATACTTTTTACCATGTCCTACCTCCCTTTTCCCTTAAACAAGATTTATGATAAATTATTTAAAAAATATAGTCAATAATTTGTTTACAATTTGTTCACATTTATTTTTTTACATTTTTTAATTTATATTTTTTAAAATATAAAAGCTCTGTATTTTTCAGTGTTTCCTTAATAAAAGTATTTATTCTTTTATATAAGTTTTTATAAAAGTTTATATTTTACTTTTATTGAAAAATAAATTTGATGAAGAATTAATAGTTACAACTGAAGATACACTTAGAATGTTAGATAATATTATAGATAGAAGAGATAATAAGTGGTGGAATGAATTTTATTTAAATAGAAAAAAAGAAGTTCCCTTTTTCAAAAACATACCAGACGAAAACCTAATTTCATATTGTCAATCTCATATATTAAATGGAGGTAAAGCATTAGATATAGGATGTGGAAATGGACGTAACTCATTATATTTAAGCGAACATGGATTTAATGTAACAGGTATTGATTTTTCTGCTAACTCAATTAAATAGGCAAATGAATTAGCTAATCCTTACCCTAATAAACCTTCTTTTGTATGCCAATCATTATTTGATTTTGATGATGAACCTAAAAGTTTTGATTTTATTAATGATAGCGGTTGTTTTCATCATATAAAACCTCATAGAAGAAGCCATTACTTTGACGTTATTTTAAAATATTTAAAAGATGATGGTTATTTTTCAATGACATGTTTTAATTTAGATGGTGGAACAAATGGTGGAGCAAATATCTCTGACTATGACGTATATAGAGATTATTCAATGCATGGAGGAATGGGTTTTTCAGAATACAAATTAAGAAAAATTCTTGAAAATTATTTTGAAATAATAGAATTTAGAAAAATGAATGAATCTGATAATCCCAACATATACGGAAAGGACTTCTTATGGGTTATACTAATGAAAAAGAAATAAACTCCAATTTGTTTATCAGTTATCATCAACAATTTTTACTGGTATCCATTAAGTACATAATTTTCACTCCAATACCTTTATTTTTAGGCTAATGTAACCTTTTTCCCTTACATTAGTAGATTATATCATATAACGTATTAAATACCATAAATTATCTATCTATAAAAAACATCATCATAGTTTTTAAATTTTCACTAAAACTACGATGACCTTTTTTAACCTTAAACTTTACTCTCCGGTATAAAGTTCAAATCTATATTCTTGCTCCACATCAGGATATTTTTCTTTATCTACCTTACTTAAAAACATATCTAATGGTCTTACAAACATACCATAAGGTGGATATAAACATTGATAAGATACTAACTTTTCTCTTGTTTCACTATGTGTCACTATATCATGTACATAATATAATTTTCCTTTAAAATGTCTGTAAGGTCTTTTCACTTCAATAACTCTTTCCATACTTTCACTCCTTTTCTTTAATATCTTACACTAAATAGTCTATAAATTCATGTAAATTTTCTCTTAACTTACAATAACCTGTTTTCCTCAATACACTTATTAGCAAAAAAACTTCTTTTATGACATTAAATAGAATACTTTACGACATTTTCATGCTTTTTTTATTCCTTTAGTATAAAATTATTATATTCAATATTGAAATAGACATAACAATTAATCTACTAATATTTAAGCTATATATTAAATTAATATATAAAACATTTATAAAAGGGGGAAATTTTTATGAACAAATTAGTAAGTATTGCTGTATCAGCTGTTTTAGCTATGTCTACAGCATTAGCTTCTGGAGTAAGTACAAGTGCTGCATCTGTTCCATCAAATGCTAATTTACTAAACACTTATGGTAATGTCATTCCTAAAGTAGGAACAGCTTTAGAAGCTAGAGAAATAACAAATCCAGGCATATTACAATATGCAAAAAAAGAATACAACAGTA